>JAVEPB010000092.1 GCA_030922375.1 bacterium
CTTCTCCCTCGAGCGGCTCGGACAGGGGAGCCGCCGAGCCGATTTCGATCTTGATCCGCTCGGCCTCGAACGATCCGATGGAGAGGCCGTGCTCGCGGCGCACGTAGCGCTGGATGCAGGTGTCCATCTCGTCGCCCGCCACGCGCAATGACTCCGAGTAGGCGACGGCGAACTGGGAGATGACCGCCACCTCCGTGGTTCCGCCCCCGATGTCGATGATCATGGAGGCGGCAATCTCCTGAATCGGGAGTTTCGATCCGATGGCCGCCGCCATCGGTTCCTCGATGAGGTGAACTTTACCCGCGCCGCACTGCAGCGAGGAGTCGATCACCGCCTTCATCTCGACGCTGGTGATACCCGAGGGGACGCAGACCATCATCGTCGGCTGGCTGATCCGCTTTTTGGGGACGACCGAGCCGATGAAATACTTGATCATCGCCTTCGTCACGTCGAAGTCGGCGATGACGCCGTCCTTCATGGGACGGATGGTCTGGATGCTCTCGGGGGTCCGGCCGTACATTTCCTTGGCGCGCTTTCCGACGGCGATGACGTCGCCGCCGTTGTCCGAGTTGAGCGCGACGACGGAGGGTTCGTCGAGAACGACTCCGCTGTCCTTGGTGTATATCAGCGTGTTCGCGGTTCCGAGATCCATGGCGATCTTCGCGCCGAAAAACGATCTGAAGCGGTTAAACGAGAACATTGGATGTCATCCCCCCCGTAAGACACATTTGGTTGATTCCTGAGGACTTGGCTGATTTGAGGGCATTCGAGGCGGCCAGGAACAGCGCATCCGTGTCGCCGGCGTTTTCCGGGAAACAGGAGGCGCCCACGCATGCGCTGAGAGAGGTTTCCCTTTGCCCGATTCGAAGGGGGTTCTCGTTGACCGCCATCAGAATGTGATCGGCCACCGCCTCCGCGTGCTCGGTGGAGGTCCCCTCCAGAAGGAGGAAAAACCGCGCGCCCTCATAGCGGACCAGAATATCCCCGTCCCTCGCGAAGGGCTCGAGCAGCCCGAACAGGTGACGGGTCAGCTCCTCGGGGCCGGCCGGTCCGTATTCGCTCCGGATGGAATTCACATCGTCGGGCTCGATGTCCAGCAAGGCGACGCGCCTCCCTCGCGGGCCGGCGTGCAGGAGAATCTCGTCCATCCGGGTCCGGAGAAATTCGAAGTTGCGCCCGCCGGTGGCGGGGTCGAATTCCGCCCGCTGCCGCCATTTTTTCTCCCGCCTCACGCGCGCGATGGCGTCCGCTACGGGGACCGCGATCACTTCGGCGCGCTTGAGCGCATAAGGGTCGAACTGGCCCCGCTGGCGGTTGGTGAATCCGAGGACGCCAATCGGTTTTCCGCCGACGATCAGCGGAACAGCCGCTACCGAGCGCGCGTCAAAACCCGGCTCGCCTTCCTGGAACAGGGGCCTTTTCTTCAGGTCGGGGAGCCTCAGGGACTCGTTTTTGGAGAGGACGTAGCCGGATACGCTCGAGCGGTCGCTTATCTTGATGTCGTCCATGAAAAGTTCACCGAACCCGGAGGTGCGGACAAGACGCGAAACGCCTGCTTCCTCGTCTTTTAAAACGAGGAAGCAGGCGGTGAAGGGGACCAATCCGCGTGGTACAAGGCAGATCGCGTTGAGCAGCTGATCCTCGCTGTCGCACGAGTGCAGCGAAGCGAGGTAGCTGCCGAACGACTCGACGTTGACGCTCCGGCGTTCTACTTTCGCCGCCATTAAAGCGCCGTCCACCAGGTAAGCGAATTGCTGGGCGAACCCTGCTAGTATTTTTTGACTTTTGTTGGTGAAGGACCACCGTTTTTTACCGTCCACGGCGAGGGCCCCTTTCGTCATCGTCGAGGGAAGGGGGGCCGCCATGAAGGTCTTGATGTCTTCGTCGCGGCCGTAGTAGCCGAGAACGATGGTGTCCTTGTCGAATTGGTTGATGCTGAGCGGTTCGTCGTTCTCCAGTACCCAGCCCATGAAACCCTGGCCGTGTTTGATTGAGGCGTTGGGGGTGATGTGGGGGCTCAGGCTGTGAAAGGTGGTCAGTTGGAACTCTTTTCGCCGCTTATTCTCGAGAAACAGACAGGCCGAATAGGCTTCTGTCACATTGCTGACCAGGGTAATGAGAGAAAACAGGTCTCTTTCCAGGTTGGTCATGAAAAATCCTGCACGGGGCGAAGCCGGGAACACCTTGGATATTACATAGAAGGAAGCGTTGTCTCAAGTAAATTTTTAAGTGTCATCTGTAACTATTTGTTATATATGTCAATAAACGTGAAAATATTTTTCAGACCCCGGGATACCCTAATGTGAATTATGCGGTAAAAGTTGTAATTAATTGTTTTTTAATATGTTATAGCGTCAAAACATGAAAGGTATGAGAATCTATATATGGGGATCCAATCAGGAAATCAAACTATATCTGGGGTTTAAAAAATTCGCGGCCGAACGATGGAACGATCACGCGCCGAGAAGCTTTTCACCGGTCCAGGACCGCCAGTCGCGGAAGGCGGCGCGTGTGGTGTCGAAGGCCAGGTCATCGAAAGGAATTTCATCGGGCCCGACGAGCCGCAGCTCCGTGCTCTCGGCGAGGGCGCGCGGCTCCCCTCCGGTTACCTCTCCGGCGTAAACGATCAGGACCGTCGGATTCCCCGGGAAAGAGTAAACGCCCAGAAGCGGACCCATCCTCACATCGACGCCGGCTTCCTCTTTTGTTTCGCGGGCGGCGGCTTCGCTGACCACCTCGCCGCGATTGACGAAGCCTCCGGGAAAAGTCCAGAGACCCTTTCCCGGGTTGTACGCCCTCTTGAGGATAATGGCCCTTCCGTCGATGGACGGAATGACGCCGGCCGCGACCTTGGGGTCGAGAAAATGAACGTGTTTGCACTTTGGACCGTCGCAGCAAAGCTGCATCGAGCCATCGCCCTCCGTCCAGGCGCGATAGACGAGTTCCGAACCGCAGGAAACGCAGAAACGGATGTTTCCCCCGAGGTGAGGGTGGGCCGCGGGAGGGGGAGAAAGTTCGCTCATTGAAGGAAGTTTTCGGCGCCTTCCTGGCAATACGGGTTTGTTTCCTTCTCGCGACCGATGGTGGTTTCGGGCCCGTGGCCGGGGTACACCACCGTATCGTCGGGAAGGGGGAGCAGCTGCGTCCGGATGGAATTCAAGAGGGTTTTGGCGCTTCCCATGTATAAATCCGTCCGCCCGATCGAGCCGGCGAAAAGCGCATCGCCCACGATGGCATGGCCGGTCCCGTTTTCGCCGCCCGGCCAGTAGAGGGTGATGTTTCCGGGAGCGTGTCCGTCAGTCAGTCTGATCTCGAATGTAATATCACCGACCGTCAGACTCTCGCCGGGAGCGAAGAACCCGTCCACTTCGGGAACCTCCGGTTCCGGAAACCCGTACCCCTGCGCGACGGCGGGCATGCTCCGGAGGTTGTGAAGCTCCGCTTCGTGAAGAAGATAGGGAAGGCCGAGCTTTTCCTTTGCCTCGGCGACCCCCTCGGCATGATCGAGGTGGGCGTGGGTGCCGACGAGGCGGGTCAGGCGAAGCCCGGCCGCCCGGGCCGCCTCGATGACGAGGTCCACCTCCGCGCCGGGATCGACGTAGATTCCCTCGCCGGTTTTCTCGCAGCCGACGATATAGCTGTTCATCTGAAACGGGCCGACGGCCAGGCGTTCGATAATCATCGAATGTTTCCATCCATGAATAGCGGAGGATTCGGCGGAAGAGATCGAGGCGCGGCTCCCGCAAGACGTCTCAAGGCGCTACAGAACCCGCGCGAAAACGTTCGGAAAAATCCGGTCAGGATGACGGCGGAGAAAGAACGATGTCGATGCGCCGGTTCTTGTTCCTTCCCGTTTTGGTCGAGTTGTTCGCGATGGGGCGAAATTCGCCCATGCCCGCCGCCGATATCCGTCTCGGGTCGATGTTTCCAATCTCGACCAGGAACCGCAGAATGCGCGTTGCCCGGGCCGCCGAAAGCTCCCAGTTGGACTCCCAGCGCTCGATGAGCCTGTCGCTGATGGGGATGTTGTCGGTATGGCCCTGAACCTGGATTTCCCGGTTAATGTAGCGGTTAAAAATTCGCGAGATTTTTTTGAGATGGTTTTTTCCGCTGGCCCGAATCCTGGCGCTCCCCGAGGAAAACAGAATAGAGCTGGCGAGACTGATAACGACATTTTCCTCCCGGCGGGATATGGAAACCGTACCCGACGATGATTCCCTCGAAAACTGCGCGGCCATGTCTTTTTTCAGTTGCTCCTGCAGCCGGAGACGGTCCTCGAACCGGTCCAGCTTTTGGCGCATCCCGACGAGGGATTTCTCGAGGGTCCGCTCTCTGTCCCGGCTTTTCTCGACAGCGCTTTTGAGCCGGGCGCTTTCTTTTTGAGCCGACTTGCCCTCCTGGCTTTGAAAGGAAAGTCGGGTCCGCGTATCGGCCAAGCTCGATTCGAGTTTTTGCCCGTGGCGCCGGGACATGGTGAGCGATTGGGCGAGCTCTTCGTTTTCCAGCTGGCTGTCCCTGATCTGTTTTCGGAGGTCGTCGGTGCTCCTGCGAAGGGAGGCGATCCGGGTCCGGGAGATGTCCAAATCCTTCCTGAGACCCGACGCCTCGGAGACTTTCTTTTCGTAGTCCTCGACGCTCACGCACCCGGAAAGGGCCAGGAGGCAAGCCAGGGCAAGGGCCCCGTATGGTTTATTCATCGTCCCAGCCCCTCCGAAAGAAACCGTTCGGCGTCCGCCACATCTTCTTTGCAGCCGACGAAAAAAGGAACGCGCTGGTGAAGCTCCCCGGGCACGATGTCCATAATGCGGTGCCTGCCGTTGCTCGCCGCGCCGCCGGCCTGCTCCACGATGAAGGACATCGGATTGCACTCGTAGATAAGGCGGAGCTTTCCGTTCGGATTCGCCTTGTCGCCCGGATAAAGGAATATGCCTCCCTTGAGGAGGTTCCGGTGAAAGTCGGCGACGAGGGAGCCGATGTAGCGGGCCGAGTAGGGGCGCCCGGTCGCCTTGTCGCTTTCCTTGAGGTGGGCGATGTAGCGCGCCACCGGCTCGTCCCACTTCCCGGAGTTCCCCTCGTTGATGCTGTAGATTTTTCCCCGCGGCGGAATCTTGATGTTGGGATGCGACAGAAAAAACTCACCGACCGAGGGATCGAGGGTGAACCCGTTCACGCTGTTTCCGGCCGTGTAAACGAGCATGGTCGAAGAGCCGTAAATGACGTACCCGGCGCAAACCTGCTCGGTTCCGGGTTGGAGAAAATCCTCCATCGTCGCCTCGGGGTTCGTGGTCTTTCTTTTCAGGATGGAAAAAATGGAGCCGATGCTTACGTTCACGTCGATGTTGGAGGAGCCGTCCAGCGGGTCGTAGACGACGACGTACTCCCCATCGTCCAGGTAGTCGCCGGAGACGATATAGGGATCGTCCATTTCCTCGCTGGCGAGGGCGGCGACGGACCCGTGGTGATCCAGCGCGCGGCGGAGGACCTCGTCGGCGTAAGTGTCCAGTTTCTGGACTTCCTCGCCCTGAATGTTCGTATGGCCGGTCAGGCCGAGAATGTCCACGAGGCCCGCCTTGTTCACTTCGGCGTTGATGATTTTGGCGGCAAGCGAAATCTGGCTGATCAGGGTTGTGAAAACGCCCCGGGCCTGCGGAAATTTTCTCTCCTCTTCCTTGACGTGCCGCTCCAGGGTAATTCCTTTTTCGAGCTCGGCCTCGGCCGTTGCCGCTTGTGGACTCATGGTCTCCGCCTCATTTCGGGAGAGGGTGGTGGACGAACGATGTTTTAACACGGACCGCCAAAAACGCGGCGCCGGCCCTTATACGGCGACGACCTCCTCTTCCATGGCGGCGGAGTAGGAGCCCGACCGCGCGGCGCCGTTGCACTTGGCGCGATGATACAAAACCTTTTGAGCGAGAGGGACGTTCGAGGCCTCGCCGACCCAGGCTTTCAGGGCGGGGGCCTGAAGGGCGCGTCCGTACGAGAAGCTCAGCTCCCAGGGGCGGGGGCCGGTGGCGTTCATCGCGTTGAGGTGGGCAGTGGCCTCCTCGTCGGTCTGGCCTCCCGAGAGGAAAGCGATTCCCGGAACGCCTTCCGGCACGGCGCTCTTCAGGCAGCGCAGGGTTTGCTCGGCCACCTCCTCCACTCCCGCCCGCGAGGGGCAATCCTTCCCGGAGAGGACCATGTTGGGTTTGAGGATCATTCCCTCGAGGAGGACCCGTTGTTTGGAGAGCTCATCGAAAACGCATTTGAAGGTCGCTTCCGAGGCTTCGTAGCAGGCTTCGATCGTGTGGCCGCCGTCCATGAGAACCTCGGGCTCGACGATGGGGACCAGGCTGGCTTCCTGCGACAGGGCCGCGAAGCGGGCCAGCGCGTGGGCGTTGGCCTCGATGGCGTAAGAGGAGGGGAGTCCTTCGCCGATGTTGATGACCCCGCGCCATTTCGTGAACCGGGCGCCGAGGCCGTAGTACTCCTTCAGACGGTCCCGGAGGCCGTCGAGGCCCTCGGTCACCGTCTCTCCGGGAGCGCCGGCGAGCGATTTCGCGCCTTTGTCCACCTTGATGCCGGGGAGGATGCCCAGCCCGGCGAGGAGAGCGGGAAAAGGGGTTCCGTCCCGGGCGCTCTGGCGAAGCGTCTCGTCGAAGAGGATGACGCCGCTGATGAAGTCCTCGACGCCCTTGGTGGTGAAAAGCATCTCCCGGTAGGAGCGGCGGTTTTCCTCCGTGGATGGGACGTTGATCGAATCAAAGCGCTTTTTGATGGTGCCGTCGCTTTCGTCCGCGGCGAGAATTCCCTTGCCGGCAGCCACCATCTTGATTGCGTTGGTTTCGATCTCATTTGTGGTCATCGCTCCGCCCCCCTGCAGGATAAATCGTTAAGTATCCGGACTTCGGACCTCTAAGATATTAATATAGGATTGAATCCCTCCGAACGGGCTGGAATTTTAACAAATCTTCCGCCGGATAGAAACATTTGGAGAAAGAGAAATAGCCTGAATTTCGCGGCATATCCTCCCCTCCGCCGGGGGCGGTGTCGATGGTGCCGCCGTGGGTGGCGCTGGGACCGGATCGGGTTGTCGGCGAAATAGTCTATATTCTCCGGTCGGTATCTGAGATCGGGGCCGCCTCGGCAGGCGGCCACCCTTCGCCAAGGGGCGGAGGGGTCGGCGCCCGAAGGCGCGGAAGTGCCGCTCAGTAAGATGGCGGGATGTCTGGATGACAGGAGGGCGGCCGAGGATGAAAAGGAGGTTTTGGGCGCCCGTCGTCTGGCGGATACCGGCATTTTATTTTTTCCATTTCTTCGGCGTGGGCGTCACCCTCCCATTCTTGAACGTCTACTACCATTCGGTTGGAATCACGGCGGCCCAGCTGGGTTATCTGAACGCAGCGGCCAGGGTATCGACCTCTTTGGTGCCTCCGCTGGCCGGAGCGCTGGCCGACAGGCTGCGCCGGTGCCGCGAGATTATGCTCGTCTGTGTGGCGGTGAGCAGCCTTGCCGCCCTGGGCTTTTGGTGGAGGGGAGGTTTCTGGTTTTTTCTTGTGCTGATTATCTTGTATTCGGCTTCCCGGGGCGCGATTGGTCCCATCGCGGAAAATGTCTCTCTCCGGCAAATCGAGGCCAGCGGCGGCGAATACGGCCGCCTTAGATGGTGGGGTTCGCTGGGGTTTATTGTCGCCGCCCTGGTGGTCGGAAGGCTTATTGAGGTGCATTCGATCAGCCTGATGTTTCCTGTCTTGTTCGTCAGCGGGATGTTCCTCATTGGCGTGGTCGGGACCTTTCCCGGAGAATGGGAGGGAACCCAATCCGATTTTCGAGGCAACCTGGAAGAGCTCCTGAAGAATAAATCGCTGCTCAATTTTTTCTGCGCCGCCGTTTTGGCCGCGGTGAGTTCGGGGCCGTTTGGCCTTTATTTCAGCATTTATCTCGGCCAGCTTGGCTCGTCGGCTTTTATTATCGGACTGGCCTGGACTGTGGGCGTTGTCAGCGAGATTTTCTTTTTGTGGTTCGCCGGCGGCATTCAAAATCGAATCGGGCTTAAAGGGATGATAGCCACGGGGATTTTTGCCTTGGCTCTCAGGTGGGAGTTTACGACCTGGACGACCAATGTGCCGATCCTGATTGCGATTCAGGCGCTTCACGGCCTGACATTCGGAATATACCACGTGGGGGCCATTCAATACGTGGACCAGATGAGCGGCGAGGCGATCAAAAACACGGGCCAGGCGCTGTATAGCGCCGCCACTTTCGGGCTCGGTTCAACCGTTGGGGTGTTGCTGGCCGGATGGCTTCTCCCCTCCCTGGGATTTATTGTGTTGATGCATCTGAGTGCGATACTGGCGCTAATCGCGGGAGTTTGGTTTGTCGTATCGACGAACATTCGACCCCCCAAACCCCCGGCGCCCTCCGGTTCTTAACGCAAAGGGATATTACGAGAGGTCCGATTTTGGTTTTTGAAGCAAGACCGCGACGCCGCCTTTTTCGCCGGGTTTGGATGAAACGTGTTGAATACCCTCGGCTTGTGCGCTTATCGGAACGCTGGTCGAGGGCTCCCCTTCGTCGAGCCACACTTCGAGCACTTCGCCGGGCTTCATTTCCTCGAGCGCGAGTTTTGTCCGCACCCATGTCATCGGGCAAATTTCTCCCAGGAGGTCCAGGGTTTTATCGGGCTCCATTTCCGCTCCATTCCTTAAAATTTAGAGTTGATAGCGTGACCCATGGGTGATCCTGCCATTTTTTTGACCGGAACCGGAACCGGCGTCGGAAAAACGGTGGTGGGCTGCGCCCTGGCGCTCCGGTGGGCCGCCGAGGGGCGCGGGCCCCGGGTTTATAAGCCGGCGGAATCCGGGTGCGAATCCAAGGGCGAGAGCCTTTATCCGGCGGACGCCGCGGCGCTGAAAGCGGCGGCGGGCGACGGGCGGCCCTTGAATGAGATTTGTCCTTATCGCTACGCGCTCCCGATGGCTCCGGCGCACGCGGCCGAAGAGGAGGGAAACCCACCGGACATCGCGAAAATCGTGAACACCATCTGTGAACTGCGTTCCCGTCCGGGCCCTCTTCTCGTCGAGGGAGCGGGAGGGCTTCTCGTCCCGCTGGGGCCGGGAGCACGGATGAGCGATGTGGCGCGGCGGTGCGGGCTCGATATTTTGATCGTGGCTCCCCTGGGGCTGGGTACGCTCAACGACACTCAAATGACAGTGCGGGTGGCCAGGGACGAGGGGCTCGCCATCGCCGGGATTATTCTGAACGATTTGACCGGGACGGAATCCCCCTCCGCGCGGCGGAACCCCTCGGCCATCGAAGAGTTGTGCGACGCTCCCCTGCTGGGTGTATTTCCGCATATTTCAGGTCTCGAATCCGAGATGAAAAAAAATATGGAGAAGGGGTCGATAGCCGTCCGGCGGCTCAGCGAGGCGATGGACGGCGTCGGCTGGGATTTGATCGGGTGAGGGTTCGTTAACTGGCGTCTTCGGTGGCCGGACCGCCCAGAAAGTGATCTCTCAAACTGGTGATTTGCTCGGGGCGGCCCATGGCGTAAAGGATATCCTCCTCGCCGATGGCATAATCCGCGCCCGGGTTAAAAGTCATTTCTTTTCCCTTTCGGGCCGCCAAAATATATACGCCGGTTTCCTGACTAATCTTTGAGTCTCGAAGAGTGAGCCCCACCAATGGGGAGTTCTTGGGAATCTTGGCCTCTTCAAAATCCCAATCTTTCGAGGTGTAGCCCGTGATCGTGTCGAAAAAATTCGCCAGCTTGGGCCGAAGGACGGATTCCGCCATTCGAAGGCCGCCCATCGTATAGGGCGAGATAACGCGGCTGGCGCCCGCGTCATGGAGTTTGGGAATCGCGCTGTCCCGGGCGGCCCTCGCTACGACGAAAAGGCCCCTGTTTAATCGCCTGGCGGAAAGGGTGACAAATACATTTTCCGCGTCGGTGGGCATGGAGCTGATGAGACCGACGGCCCGCTCCACCCCGGACTCAATGAGTACGGAGTCATTGGTCGCGTCTCCGACGACTACGGGGATGTCCTCGTCGATGAGTTGCGCGGCTTTTTCCGGGTCGTTTTCTATCACGACGTATGGCCGATTCTCCCGGCGAAACTCACGGCATATAACAAATCCGATTCGGCCGTATCCGCAAATAATATGGTGCCCGCGTAGTTTATGAAGTTCGCGCACTCTCTTTCGCCTCCCTAAAATTTGACGGACGCGCCCCTCGATCATGATCTCGGCGATTCCCGCCATGACGTAAAATACAGCCCCGACACCCATGATGAGAAGCGCGGCGGTGAACATTCTCCCCGCCTGACTCAGCGGCCTGACCTCCTGGTAGCCGACGGTCGTGACGGAGATGATGGTCATGTAAAAAGATTCGGCTAGCGGCCACCCCTCGATCAGTGTGTATCCGATCGTTCCGAATGCGGTGATCCCGAAAAGGATTGCGCCGAAATACAAAAAATGCATGGGCTGGTTTATCTCCCCGAGCCGGCAGGAATTTGGTTACACGCATAATATAATGCCAGATAAAGGGATAGCGAACTCTGCGGAAAAAACCAAGTCAATCCGAAGGATTTTGGGGCGATTTTCAGCTCTTCCCGATCAAGGAAAAAAGATCCTCGCCCAGGCGGGTTCGGGCTTCGTCCAGAATGGGCTTGATGGCCTCTACAAAAGCTTTGCGCTCCAATGAAGTCAGGTCGACAACGTTGACGCCTTCTTTCTCGAGTTGGACGCGAAGCGCACTTTCCTTGGACAGGGCCAGGTCGCGTTGGACCCGAATGGCCTCTCGGGCCGAATCCCGAACAGCGAGGCGCACATCTTCCGGCCACGAGTCAAAGCTTTCTTTGTGAACGTACAGACCCCGCGCCCCGAAAAAATGCGCGCTCATGGTGATGTGATTGTGATGGTCGGTTACCCCGTAGGTGACGGTGTTCGCCAGGGGGTTTTCCTGGGCGTCGACATCGTGAGAGACGATCTTTTCGATACCCTCCTTTAAATCGACCGGAACGGGAACGGCTCCCAACAGCTCGAAAGTTTTTATGTGAACGTCGTTGGGTTGGAGCCTGATGCGCATACCCTCGAGATCGGCGGGCGATCGCACGGGGCGGAGCAGGTTGGACAGCTGGCGAAATCCATTGTCCCAGTAACCAAGAACGCGGTAACCGGTGCATTCCTCCGTTTTTTCGGTGAGATATTTTCCCAGTGCGCCGTCGAGGGCGAAGTGGGCGCTTTCTTCATTTTCAAATACAAAGGGCAGATCGATGATTTCGAGTTGATAGACTTCGGGAAAAAGACTCGTCAGATAACTGGTGGAGAAGTAGCACATGGTGAGCAGGCCGCACTCCACCATCGAAAGAAGGTCGTCCGCACGGTAGCCGAAATCGAGAATGTTCCAATAAACATCTACGTCAACAGCGTTACCCAGCCGTTTTTCAAGACACTCCTTGAAATGGATCGAAGCCAGGCTGTGGGTGGAGTCTGGAGGAGAATATCCCGCGAGCCGAAGTTTGATTGGTTGGGTCATGGGGAATCCTTTTGTTATTCGAGTAATATTCAAGACTAACACATGAAATATAAAGCGTAGACAATCCGGAAAAATTATGTAAAATATTGATTTTAAATGGATTATGTTATCGTTTACGCTATTTGTTTCCTTTCCGGGAAGAATAACATCTCTTGACGCTTTTTTATCTATTGGGCATGGTTCGTGTCCTGAATTTCGAGATCAGGCTCAGGCTTCTTGGGAGAGTAAAAGTATGGCAACGCTTCAGGAACAACTCTTTGTTCAGGTCGCTACCCGCTCGTTGAATCAGCTGGCAAAAAATCTTCAAAAAAAGTACGAACCCAAAAAGGGAGACCGGTTCAGCGTTAAAGGAATCACCTATGAAATCGGTCCGCCTAGATGCGTGGACGATGGCATTCGATTTGAAATTAGCAGCAAAATTCCGGGTGACGAATTTCCGTCCGGCTATAACGAATCGAAGTACTTCAATGAAATCGAAAAAGTTTGCCAAAAGTCCTCTAAAAAACCCACCTCCAGCGATATGGAAAACATTATCCGGGAAACGCGCGACCAGGAACGCAAAGAGCGCGATTACGTGAAGTTGGCCTTTCAATACGAAAAAGGTGAGCTTTACGATGAAAGGGAGATTATAAAAGAAGTCGAGGAGTATTCAAAAAATCCGGACAAGGAAGTTCCTCCCTCCGTGCCGGGCGCGAACACCCTCGCCGCCAGGCTGATTTTGAACCGCCTTGAAGGAGCCTTGCTTGAATCGGCGGAAAAAAATATTGAGGATCTCATCAAGGCGAACGATTCCGTCCGCTCCGGACTCAAGAAACTAAAGGGAAATTAATATACTCCTCCGTGCCCATGGCCCCGCCTCTCGCAATCACCGGATGCGCGGTCAGAACACCACTTGAACATATATTCAACGCCTTGATCCTCGTGGATCGGGGCGTTGTTTCTTATGTAGGGCCTCTTGGCTCGCGCCCGATACCCACCGACGCGGAAATTCTGGATCTGGGCGGGCTGTTGGCCTGTCCCGGTTTTATCGACCTCCAGGTGAACGGCCTGGATGACAACGCGGTGATGGCCGCCGAGGCCGCCGGCGTTAGCGCGATGGCCGCGGAGTTGGCCTCGCGCGGGACCACATCGTTTCTTCCCACACTGACGACATCTTCTCAAGACCACCTTTTGGCCTCGGCCTCCGCCGTGCGCCAGGCGTGGGAAACTCTCGAAAAGGAAAATACCCCTTCGTCCTCGATTTTGGGCGTGCATCTCGAGGGCCCTTATTTTTCGAAAATGATGGCGGGTGTGCATCCGCCCGAACACATCAGGCCGATCGATATCGAGGAGATCGAACGAATCGCGGAGGCCGCTGGGGGCTGGGGGGTGGAGGGCTGTCCGGGGCTTGGGCTGGTCACGCTCTCCCCTGAGCTCGATGGCGCTCCCGAGGCGGTCCGTTGGCTTGGCGAACGCGGCGTCCTGGCCGCGATGGGGCATACGGCGGCCTCGGCCGACAGGGTGGAAAATTTCATATCCGCCGGTGGGGCGTTCGCGGTCCATGCCTATAACCGGTACGGCTCGCCCGGAGAGGCCGACTCTCCGGAGGCGAGGCCTTCCGATCACCGCTCCCCGGGTCCTATGGCTTCAGTGAGCTCGGACCCCAGACTGATGGCGGGCATCATCGCGGATGGCGTCCACGTACACCCGGAAATCGTTTCTGAATTCGTCCAAAAAAAAGGCTGGTTCCGGACGGTTCTCACCTCCGACCTGGTGTCAGGCGGAGGTCTTTCAGGTGAGGAAAAAACCCAAGCCTCGGGGTTTGCCGTCAAGCGCGGGGGGGTTTTGACCGGAAGCCGCCTGTCCGTCGGGGAGATGATCCCGCTTATCAGAAAATGGTGCCGGTTAGACGATAGCCGCATCCTGGCGCTCGCCACCCGGAACCCCGCCAATCTCCTCGGAGCGCCGGGGAAAAGAGGCAGCCTGCGCCCGGGAGCCAGGGCGGACATCTGCTTCCTCGATCCGGATTCCCTGGAGGTGTCAGCCGTGATGGCGGGGGGTGAATGGGTTTCGGGCTCCCCGCCCCATGGATGATTCGAAAGGATCTTTTATCCCATAGAGGTCTCCCGCCCATACCAAACACTTCCCGATCCGTCTAATTCGCCGACGCGTTTATCGGATCGTGGGGGGCTACGAGCATTGCTGCGACGCCCCCATCTCCGAATCGATCCGGCCCTTCGGGTCGCCATCGGCTATGCGTGACGCGATGTTGCAGCGGTGTTGTACCTGGAAAATAAGGGGACATTTCGCTCCGAAAATTAGGCGCGCCTACTGGCCGGGGTTTTAGCCGGAAGGAGTGCCTTGGGAGTGTCTTTCAGCGGCCATGGCGGCCCTCTCTGTGAGAAGCATCATCCGAAAAAGGCAAATCGGCTGAATTTTACAAAGTGGAAGCCGTTGCTACATAATCTCGGATTAGATTATTTAACCTTCATCTCCCTTGATACCGCCCGTCCATATCGGACCAGTTGAGGGATAACATCCATGAGCAAAAGCGCGGACGTCGACAGGCCGGAGCGGATTAGGTGGCTACCGCCGCTGGTTTTCCTCGTCAACCTGGGGATGGTGGGTATGCTGAACGCATACACCATCATCGACTTGAAACCCTCGCTTCCCCCGCACGATGCCTCCGGTCTCTATTTATTCCGAATCATCCTCTCCGCATTGGCCATCTTGCTTCCAGCCGGGAGCAGTATTTACTATCTTCGGCCCGTTTTCGATTGGATACGCGGCCTTGGTGCGAGTGAAGCCGATAGCGACAAGACCAATGCGCCTGAGGAGGCTGTTATCCGCGGAGGAAACGCGCCGCTCGCCCTGGCCGTATTCTGTCTGATGACCTGGGCATTTCTCGACGTTCTTTTCTTTTTTCGGATCTGGACGATATTTCCGACCATCACCCTGGGGATGGTGGTCCATTTCTTCGGATTGCCGATTCTCGCCGGTCTGATTTCGGCGGCCACCATCTATTTTTTTGCCGAGGCAATTTGCCGGACTTTTGTTTGGCCGCTTTTGTTCGAGAAAATGCCAATTGAAGAAAATCCCCGGCTCCGGAAGGTGCGTGTCGTTCACCGTCTTTTCCTTCAGATGATAGCGATTTGTTTCCTTCCGCTCGGAGCGGTGGTCTTCACCGCTCTTATCCGGATGGACCGCCTATTGGCCGCGGATGACCCGATTCTCTTCCGTGTCATCATGGTCATCATCCTGATCGGCGTTTCGGCGTCCCTCGGCGGGGCATGGCTTGCTTGGGCGGTTGCGCACTCGATGAGCCGCGCCTTGCGTACCCTTGAAACTGCCATGGCGCAGCTGAGAGGGGGCGACTTTTCAGTCCGGGTGCGCGCGAGCGCAACGGATGAAATCGGCGCCTTGGAGGAAGGTTTCAACCATACGGCCAAGCGCCTTTCGGAGAGTTACGAGGCCCTCGAGGAGCGGAACCGTGAGCTTGCCGAGGCGCTTGAACGGGTGGATTTTCTCGAAAAGGTCAAGCGGGGGTTGGATCGATTCGTCCCGGACACGGTGAGCCGTCTCGTCGAGGAAAATCCCGACGATCCGAATCTCGAGAAAATGGCGAAGGATATTACCGTCCTCTTCTTGGATATCGAAGGCTACACCCGTCTCAGCGAAAGTATACCGCGCGAGCAGCTCAACGAGTTGATCGAGCGTTATTTCTCTCTTTTTATCTCCGATATTCATGATGAGAATGGCGACATCAATGAAACTGCGGGCGACGGCCTCATGATTCTCTTTCAGGGCGAGAATCCGGACGAGCACGCTTCCTCGGCCGTCCGTGCCGCTCTCGCTATCGCCGAGAAAACGGAGGCGGCCAACAATTCGGTGGACGATGCCCGGAGGGCTCATCCGCCCATCCAGGTGAATATCGGTATCGGCTCGGGCGTGTGCCACGTGGGCTCGACCCGGATAAAGGGCGCGGCGGGGGAACGCTGGACGTATACCGCCACGGGCCCAGTGACAAACATCGGCGCCCGCCTTTGCGGCTCAGCGACCCGGGGCCAAATTTTTCTCAGCCCGGAGACCGCCGAGCGGGTCAGTGGAAGATTCCGCATCGAGAAAATAGGACCTCTCGAACTGAAGAACGTCGGGAATCAAATCGAGGCCTGGGAGGTGAAGCCTGACCGGAGGAAATTGGCCCGCTAGCTTGAGCGTTATGCCTTCGCGAATTTCTTCTTTCACGTAAATTTGCGATAGTGGTTCCTCTCTCGTCCGTCTGTCCAGGAACTTTTTCTGAGTGGGCGTTTCATGTTCGACTTCCTTTTTCGAAAAGCGCTTGTATATGACGGAAGCGGCGCGGATCCCTATATCGGGGACTTGGCGGTCGAGGGGGATATCATCGCCGAGGTCGCTCCGGTGGGCGCTCCGGGGGGCGCTCAAAACGCCCGCCGGGTTATCGACGCCGAAGGCCTGGCCCTGTCCCCCGGCTTTGTCGATATTCACGGCCACTCCGATTATTACCTCTTGATGAACCCTACGGCTCAGGCCAAGGTTCGTCAGGGAGTGACGACCGATGTCGGCGGGAATTGCGGTTATGCCGCCGCTCCTATCGGCGGAGTCGAGCTCGAGGAGCGCCGCTCGTATTACCGCGAACAGTTCGGTCTGGAAATCCCCTTCTCGCGGCTTGACGAATACCTTTGCCATGTCGAGAACACCGGCGTGTCGGTGAACTACGCCCCGCTGATCGGACACAATACCGTCCGCGCCACCGTTATGGGGGGAAGCGGTCGGCCCGCGGGGCCGGACGACCTCGACCGGATGGATCGCCTGGTTGACGAGGGAATGCGGGAGGGCGCGTTCGGTCTTTCGACCGGCCTGGTTTACGCCCCGGCCTGTTTCGCCGATCGCTCGGAGTTGACGGCTCTCTGCCGGACTTCCTCGCGGCATGGCGGATTGCTCGCGACCCATATGAGGAGCGAGGGCGCCGAGCTTTTGGAGGCGATTGAGGAGGTTATCGAAATTGCCCGGGACGCCGCGCTTCCCCTTCAAATCAGCCACCTCAAAACCGCGGGCGAGAAAAACTGGGATAAACTGGACGCGGCGTTCGGGTTGATCGAGGAGGCCAGGTCGTCGGGCCAGGACGTCACCTGCGACCGCTATCCGTATATCGCCTCAAATACCCATCTGAGTGCCCTGCTGCCCGATTGGGTCCATAATGGCCAGTTGGAGGAGAAATTGGCCCGGCTCCGCGATCCTGAGATTCGGGCCCGGATTCGAACCGAATTGACGGAGACTTATCCGGCCCGGGATTATTGGGATCGCGTTTTGATTAGCCGGGTCCATACGGAGAATAACCGTTTTAGCGAGGGAATCACCGTGGCCGGGCTCGCCGAGAAAAGAGGGATCGACTCACCGGAGGCCATGATGGATCTCCTTGCGGAAGAAAGGCTGTCCGTTGAAATCCTCATCTTCATGATGAACGAGGAAAACATGCGCCGGGTCATGAAGAAACCCTATGTGATGGTCGGCTCGGATGCCGCCGCCTTGACCCATGAGCCCCCTTTGGGTTCGGGGAGGCCCCATCCCAGGAACTTCGGCACGTTCCCCGCCGTGCTGGGGAATCTGGCGAGAGACGAAGGGCTGATTTCTTTCTCGGAAGCGATACGAAAGATGACCTCCGCTCCCTGCGATAGGTTGGGGATAACCAACCGCGGAAGATTGGCGGCCGGAATGAAGGCCGATCTTGTCCTTTTCGACCCGGAGCGGATTTTGGATACTACGACTTACGAGAAGCCCGTTTCCTACCCCGCCGGAATACGGATGGTTTTCGTGAACGGTAAGGTTGTCGTCGAGGACGGAGAGCACACAGGAGCCCGCCCCGGCCGGGCGCTCCGCAAATGGGATTCCAAGTAATGGGCCTTTATTCCTCCCTGTCTTTGGTAGGCGCGATGGCGGTTAGTGCGCTCATCGCTGTCTGGTTGTTCTACAAGCGCTCGCACAGGGATGATTTTCCCGAGGAAACCTGGGATCCGTATTTTGATAAAAACGAGAACGGCGGCGAAGGGGGGCCCGAAAGAGAGATCGATGAAATCTCCGGGGAGCCGGCTGCCGAGCCGGCCGCCGAGGCGGGCCTGGAACCAGCCGATGAGGAACCGGTCACTCCGGCTTCCACTGCGTTGGCCGATCGGATTCAAGGGCTCAGGGAGGAGCCGCCCTCTCCTGGAGAAGGGATCGCCCCCGGAGGGGAATTCGAGGATACCCCGGAGCCTGCGGACGGACCCGATTCCGGTTTTGAGGATCAGGTGGAACTGATCGCCGGCGGACCCGTTTCTCCTGAAAATTCCCGAGGTGACCTCGAAAAGGCCGACCTCTCCTTCGCTCCCGATGAGGCGGAGGGCGATTCCCCCGCCCCCGGGAGCCCGATTGAAACTCCGGCTTATTCACAAAGCGCACCGCCGGATTTAAGTGGAGAGGCCGCCACCGCTCCTCCTGGCGCCCCGTGGTGGGAGGGGCTTCCTGCCCCCAAGGAAGTTTTTTTCCGGAGAGGTGTGGCTGAACTGATGGGGGTGACCGTCATCGATCCCCCCCCGCAGGCCGAGGCGGGTCCCGGGGAGGCTTCGGTTCCCGAAGCCTCCACTTTTGAAGCTCCGGCTCCCGAGGCCTCTACGCTAGAGGCTCCGGAGACCGTCGGTGCGCCAGCCGATACGGCGGCGGATTCCATTGCCCCGGACGAGGCGGGTGAAGCCGGGGAGCCGCCCGCCTCGGAATTTACCGGAGCGTCTCCCTTCGGGGAGGAAGATTCGGAAACGCCGCTTTCCCTTGAGGAAGAAGCCTTCGAGGAAGAAGAATCCCCCTTCGAGGAACCTGCCCCTGAAGAGCAGGTTTCATTGACGGACGAATCCGCTCCCGCCCCGGAAATTTCGGCGGCGGATGAAAGCGATGATTCTTCGTTCACCCTGGAGTCCATCTCCCTTGGCGATGAGCCGGACGAAGCCCCTGTGATGTACGAGCCCGAAGGCGCCCCCAGCCGGGAGGAAGAAGGCGGCGGATTCGCCGAACCGGCCATTCAGCAAGAAGAAATGGCCGGAGAGGAATCCTCGGGGCCGGAAACTTTGGAGACATCCCCTTCGTTCGAGGAAAAAGAATCCCCCTTCGAGGAGTTCTCCCCGGAGGAACCTGCCCCTGAAGAGCCGGTTTCATTGACGGACGAATCTGCTCCCGCCCCGGAAATTCCAGCGGCGGATGAAAGCGATGATTCTTCGTTCACCCTGGAGTCCATCTCCCTTGGCGATGAGCCGGACGAGGCCCCCGTGATGTACGAGCCAGAAGGCGAATCAGCCCCCGCCCCGGCGGAGGATGAGGAAATCTCGCTTTCATCCCCCGCTGACAGCGAATCCTCCGAAGCGATAGACAATTTTCTTTCGCAAGCGGAACCGCCTTCCTCGGCGTCGGCCGGCCTCGTGGACGATGAGATTGAACCGGCACCGGAGGCCGAAGGGGAAATATCTCCCGAACCGGAAGATGAAAGTTATTCGGACTTGGGAGAGTCCGAGGAAATGCCCATGGCTTTCGATCTCGATGCCGGGAGACAGGATTTCATCGAATCCGATGAACCGGTGCAAGAGCTTCCCGATGGTCTCGAAGACGGAAAATTCGAATCCGGGGGGGCGGAGGAATTTTCCGAGGCTCCCTCCGGGGTGGAGGAGGAATCGGCCTCCGGGCCGGGGGAGGAAGCCCCCCCCGCCGGCCTGATGGAACAAATACCAGAAGATCCCGTCGAGACGACCCTTGATTCGTCAGAGCTTGAAGAAGAGCCCGCCGAGGTAGTCCTCGATCCGGGAGAACTTGAAGAAGAGCCCGCCGAAGCAACCCTCGATCCGGGAGAGCTCGAAGAAGAGTCCGCCGAGGCAACCCTCGATCCGGGAGAGCTCGAAGAGGAACCCGGGAGCGCGGACGGCGAACCCACCGAGCCCGAAGAGATATCAGCGGAGGCGGTTCTCGATCCGCTGGAGATGGAAGAAGAGTCTCCTGAGCAGGCAATCGATTTGGAATCGTTTGGGGCCGAGGCGGAAGAACCCACTCCGGAGGAACCCGCCTTCGCTCAGCCAGAGGATGTGCCCTCGGATGAAGCCCTGCCCGCCGCCGAGCCGGAGGGGCCCGCCCCGGAGGAGTCCCTTGATGTTTTCTCCGTTCTCGAGCAGGAGCGCGCCGAAACCCCGGAGGCCATGCCACAGGAATCCATTGGAAACGCAGCCCTTTTTGAGGATTTCGGTGACGAGAGAGTGGAGCCGGCGGCGCCGGAGCCCTTTGCCGCCGAGCGGGCCGACGAGCGAGCTGGGGCTGGAGCCGATACCGAAGACGCCTTTGGTGAAGAATTGGTATCGGAGGAAATCGCGGCCCAACACGGAGAGACCGGAGCGGAAGCCCCCCGGGAGGAGAAGCAGCCTGTTGAAGAAACGCTGGAACCGGCCGCCCCCTCCGAACCGGCCTCGCCTCCTATCCCTCTTTCGGGTGAGTCGATGCCCGATATGGTGCGGAATTTCGTCGCCGACTGTTGTCCCGACGATCTTCTGTTGATTGAAGAAGAGTGGGATACCCTTCCGGCCGGAATCGATAAAATCGCCGCCGCCGGTTGGAGAGATATACAGGAGCGTTTGGAATCGCGCCAGGAAGTCGGGGAGGAGGAATTTCTTCGAATCGGCATACTCGAATATTTGATGGGCAATCATGATGCGGCGTTGGCACATCTGAAAGAATCGCTTCGGCGGGCAAAGCGCATGGGCCCTGTTTTAAATGCGCTTGGCGTAACCAGCTTTGGACGGGGGAAAATCGACCCGGCGATTTCTTACTGCCGGGAAGCGGTACGGGAGGCGGGACCGGACTTGCGGTTGCTGGTTGCCATTAACCGGAATTTGGGGGTCCTCTACCAATCCAAGGGTGAATTCGGGCGCGCGGCCGAGGCGACTGCTTCCGCCATCAAATACGTGGGCTCCGAGGGAAGCACCCGGTTGTTGGCGAACCTTCATCTCCGGGCGGGGCAGTTGTTCCGGAAACTCGGGGACGCCGAAGCCGCCAGACATCATCTTTCCGAGTCGGCGCATCTGTTCCTTCGCGAGGGAGACGATGCCGCGCGAATCAGGTCGCTTGTGGCGCTCGCTGCCGCGCAGACGGGTTTAAACGAGGTTGACGCGGCGCTCAAGAATCTGAACGAAGCGGCCTTGATGTGCCGGAGGGTGGGTGACAAAAACGGAGAGGCCCTGGTGATGGGGCAGATGGGAATCGCCTATTCCGCCCAGGAGCAATACACCAGGGCGCTTGAATATTACGAGAATGCCATTTCCCTCAACAGGGAGCTTGAAAATCGCAAGGGAGAAGGGGCCAATCTCAGCAACATCGGGAACATTCATTATTTCAGGGGCGATCTCGACGAGGCGCTTTCCGCCTACGAGGAGGCGCTCGTGATCAACAAAGAGCAGGATCATCTCATCGGACAGGCGACGATTATGGGGAACCTGGGAAGAATTTATCTCGAGCAGGGCAGGGTGGAAGAGGCGATAGAGCGGCTGAACGAATCGCTGGAAATATTCAGGCCATTTGCCGCCAAAAGCCAGATGGAAAATATCCGGGAAATGCTCGACGAAGCGGTTCGCTCCCGGGACCAATAATCGTCCGTTATGAGATTTATCGCGCTTTCCGCCTTTTGATTTGTCTAGCCTTCGACAAGAGCATCGGCCTCGCGGAGTTTCCTGGAAAGCTCTTTCGCCAGGTGAGTAGTGACCTTGAAGCCAAGCGAAGGCAGGGTTTCGGCCAAAATGTCGCGTTCTATCGAAAAGAGCAAAGTGCTTTTCGCGGTCTCCGCCGTGGCGGCGCGAGGCGCCTCCTCGAGAATCGCCATCTCTCCGAAACAATCCCCATGCCCAAGCCTCGAAAGTTCGATGTCGCCGCGGCGAATGACGACTTCCCCGTAAACGATCACGTAAAAACAATTTCCGATATCGCCCTGGCCGAATATCCTTTGGCCGGGCCGGTACGATCTTCGTCCACAGAGTTTCAGTATCCAGGCAATTTCCCTTTCGCTCATCGCGGAGAAAAAGTCGTAATTCTCCCGGAGCCTGGCAATGAGTTCGGCGATCGAGGGTATTCCTTCGCGCGTCAGTTGAAAATCCCGCGTTCGCTGCGGGACATCGCCCGAGTTATTGTTCGTTCCTTTCTTGTCTTTCATGAATCCCCCTCCCCTTAGCTCGGTTAAGGCAACGGCGTCTTCATGAATATATTATTCTAAAGAAAAGAACTTTCAGAATTTTCCGTGTGAGCGGGGTCACTTATGGGGAAGGTTGGGATTGGAGAATTTATAGCTTCTTGACTTTTTCTTTTACGACGTTGAGTTGTCTTTGCATCATCCTGATGGTTTCGTTCGCATCGCGGAGCTTTTCGGAAAGCTGGCGCGCGATGCTCTCCATGATCTTGTTGCCGAACGTCGGCATTTTGGAGTGGAGAATCGTCCGGGAAATGGAAAAGAGGAGGGAGGGCTCCGCTGCCACCGCCGAGGCGGTGCGCTTTGCATTGTCGAGCAGGGCCATTTCACCGAACACCATACCGGGTTTCATCCGGGCGACCTCCTTGTCTCCGACGCTGATGATGATTTCTCCCGAGATAACCAGGTAAAATTCGTTTCCATATTCGCCTTCTTTGAAAATTTTGCTTCCGGCGGTGAAATTCTCCCTTTCGCAAAGCTTCAGGAACTGGCCCACCTCCATTCCCTCCATTTCGGAGAAAAAGGGGTAGTTTTTCTGAAGTTTTTGAATCAGGCCGAGCAGCGCTTTTGGAACCGATTTCTCGAACTGAATTCTCTGGACCATGGGGTTCGAGGCCGCCGGGGCCGCCGGAGCTGCCGGGGCCGTAGGAAATGCTGGAGTCGCCGGAGTCACCGGGGCGCCAGGGTTGGGATTTTTTTTTCCGGCGGGCATGTTCATTACTCATTGCTCCAAGGGTGATGAATGCGAGTTTGAAGGATGCCCGAAAAAAACATTTATCGCAGACTCCGTCAGTATCGTCAAAACCCTATTTTTCGCGTTCAATCCATATCTACTTGAAAGATATACCTAAAAAAAGGAAAGGTGCAATTGTTAGAATTTTAATGCCCACGAAATAACAGTCAAATAATTCAGATTTCAAGAAGTCAGGGCGAATTTTTCGGTAATTCCCGCGAGAATGGCGGCGGCCCTCCGGAGCTCCTCCACCCCGATAAATTCGTCGGGACTGTGCGCTTGCGCGATGTTTCCGGGCCCGATCAGAAAGCATTGAGAGTTTCCGGTGCGCGCGGCAGCCAGGCCCGCGTCCGTGTAGTAGCTGACACCGGCCGGCCGGGGGGGCGCGCCGGTGATTTCGGCGATGGCCTCGCCGATGATTTTCGCTCCCGGCCCCTGAAGGTCGGAGAGGACAGGAGGCCGATCGACCGAGAGGGTCTGGAGCGTGGCCGAGGCGCCCGGAACGTCTTTGCAAGCCTCCTCGGCGGCATCCGACAATAGGGCGCGAACCTCGGGGATGGTCAGTGGCGGGATGAACCGGACATCCACCTCGATGCGGCAGCTGTCGGGCACGATGTTGGTTTTGCTTCCGCCCCGGATAACGCTCGTGACGATGGTGGTTTTACCCAGTAAATCGTGGGTGGCTTCCATCGATGCGGCCATATCCTCGAGGCGAACGAGGGTTCTCGCCGCCGCCTGAATAGCGTTAACGCCCATTTGGGGGGCGGCGGCGTGGGCGTTCCGCCCGGAGAAGAGCAGCTCGAACCACATCGCGCCCTTTTGCGCCGTTTTCAGTTCCAGGCCGGTGGGCTCGCAGGAAATGACGACATCCTCCCTCGCGACCCGCCCGAGATCCACCGCCTTCGACACCCCCTGCATCCACTGACATTCCTCATCCACCACAAGGCAGGTTCTAACCGACCGCCGGAGTTTCGCCCCTTGGTCCAGTTTCGCTTTCAGGGATTTAACGGCGATCAGGGCGGCGGCCAGGCCCCCTTTCATGTCGCATGCGCCGCGCCCCCAGAGTTTCCCCTCGGAGACCTCGGCTGAAAACGGATCGCGTGTCCAGCCGTCCCCGGCGGGAACAGTATCCATGTGGTTCAGAAAAACGAGTGCGGGAGCGCCCGGTGAGGCGTTTAACGGTGAGACGCTTAGTTCGGCGGTGATATTCTGGCGCCCGTCGATGACTTCATCGCGCTGCACATCGAGGCCCAGTCCCCGAAGAAAGGCTTCGGTGCGCTCCATCATGCCGGCTTCGGTGCCGCCGGGGTTCTCGCTCCGGACGCGCACGAGCTCGCGGGTCAACGACACGGTTTCGTCAATCAGCGCGCTGTCCATCGCGTCCTCCGGTGGAGACATCCGTCTCCAGTTCGCCGCGAGAGCGTTTTTACGTCCACCCTAAAGCACCGAGAGATAATTCTTGCCGGGCGTGATGTTGCCCAGAACGACGGCCCGCTCCGCTCCCGTGGCCGCCGGAACATTGGCCGGCTCTCCTCTAAGGGCAGCCCATCCGAGGAGGGCGAAAGCGACCGCCTCCACCGCATCGGGAGAGATTCCGCGATCGGCGCTGGTCACCAGGGGGGCCGAACCTAGCCCTTCCCCGAGGCGGTCCATCATCGAATGATTGTTCACCCCTCCTCCTCCCGCGATGAATTCGGCCGGGGGCGAATCGGCGGGAAAGTGCGCGCGGATGGTGTGAACGATGCATTCCGCCGAAAATGCCGTCAAGGTGGCCATCCGGTCCTCGGGGGCCATGTCGAGCCTGCCGAAAAGAGCATGCGTCTCGTTAAAAAAAGTTTCGCCGAAGGCTTCGCGTCCGGTGCTCTTCGGTGGCGGAAGTTTTAGGTAGGGATGACTCATGAGGGAGGCAAGCGCTTCCTCGTTCACCCGGCCCCGCGCCGCCATCTCGCCGCCGCGATCAAGGCGCTCCCGCCCGCCCGAAATTTTTCGGGCCAGCGCGTCGAGCGCCATATTCGCCGGCCCGGCGTCGAAGCCGGTGAGCCCCTTTTCATTCGCCGGGGGGATATAGGTGATGTTCGATATACCGCCGAGGTTGACGAACGCAACCGGCAGGTCCGGGCGCCCGAAGAGAATCCGGTGCGCCCAGGGAGTGAGGGGCGCGCCCATGCCGCCTGCGGCCACGTCCCGGGCGCGAAAATCCGAGACGACCGTACTGCCCGTCCGCTCCGCGATTACGGCGGGGTCTCCGATTTGGAGCGTCGAAGGAAGGAGCCGGCCCTTGGGGCCCTCGCCTCCCACGGGCAGATGCCGCACCGTCTGACCATGGCTGCCGATGAAGTCCACCTCCCTCGGGGGCACCCCCGAGGAGTCCATCAAGGCGAGAGCGGCCCCGGCGAATGCGTCGCCGATCTCGCGGTGAAGCGAGCAAATCTCCTCGGTGAAAGCGCCGGGCTCCCCGCCCGCGTCGAGCACACGGCGCTGAAGCTCATCCGGATACGGAACGGAAAGGAACGCCACAACATCAACTCCGGGCGGAGGGCCCGAGGCGATTCGCACCAGCGCCGCGTCCACCCCGTCCGCCGAGGTTCCCGACATCAGGCCGATGGCCATATGGTCCCGCGCGGATGAAATATTCATGTCACCTTTTCGCTTTCGCCGGAGCCTGGCGCCGTTTTCCGTAGATTCGCCGGTATTCATTAAGATAGCCGAGAACTTTTTTCACGTAATTGCGCGTTTCCTGGTAAGGGATTCTCTCGATGAACACCTCGATGGGCTCATCGCCCCGCTTGTCCCACCATTTTTTGACTGCGTTTTTGCCGGCGTTGTAGCTGGCGATCGCCGGAACAAGCTCTCCCTTGAAATCTTTTACCAGATCGCCCAGATAACGCGCTCCGAGGCGTACGTTCAATGCCGGGTCGAACAGCGCTTTGTCCGAGGGCCGGGGAATTTTAAGTTTCCGGGAAAGCCGCCGGGCCGTGGCGGGCATGAGCTGCATGAGTCCGATGGCCCCCGCGCGGGAGAACGCATTCCGATCGAAAAAACTCTCCGCGCGGATGATGGCGTTGACGAGGAGCGTATCGGCGTCGCCCGGTCTTTTTTTGTTCTGTTGGAGCGGGAACGCCATTTTCCAAAAAGATGGCGGCAGATCCTTTCCCCCCGACCGGACGGCATCCCAAAAGGATTTGTGCATGATCTTTATCGCCATGTCGTATCGCTTTCCGTTGAGATACGACCTGGCGGTCCGAAGCTTGAAGTAGGGGGAAGGCCCCAGCCGCTTGAACTCCTCGGCGGCCATGAAATGAAGCCCCATGGAGTCGAGCATCTCCCCCGCCCGCCAGCGGTTAAGCGAACCCTTGGTGAGGAAGTTCTTCGGCGGGCGAAGCCAGTTCCGGTAGCCGGCCTTGGGACGGGATATCGGCTTGGGAGCGAACCCCGACTCGCGCGCCATGCGCCGGAGGGCGGCTATCGCCCGCTGGCCGTAGTACCGGTGCCGGTAGACCTGGGCGCATTTCTGGTAGAGCGACTCGGCCTTTTCCCTCTCCCCCGCGCGCAGGGCGGCCGCGGCGCCCCAGAAGAGGGCCGAGGAGGCGAGGCGGTGATTTGGATGCATGGCCTCGAATTTTTCAAATCCCCGGGCCGCTTTGAAATAGTCTTTTTCTCTCAAGAGAATCCACGAGAGTTGCCAGCGGGCATTCGAGGCGCGCGGCGAGAGCGGGTGTTTTTGAATGACCTCCCGGTAGAAGCGGACGGCTTTATCGTAGTCGCTGTCGTCTTCGCTGACCCGCGCGAGGAGATATCGCGTCCGCGCCGCCCAGGTCCCGTTGGGAGCCTCCTCCAAAAGCCTGCTTGCCTCCGACTCGAAGGCCGGCTGATCGCGGCGCCGCAGCTGATTCCGGGTCAAATAGAAGCGGACCTGCGCGCGGGCGGGCGAGTCGGCGGAAAACAGGTGAACGGCTTCCTTGAGCGCCCTCTGGGCTTTTTCGGTCCGGCGGAGTGAATAAAGGGCGAGCGATTCGTAGAGCGTGACCTCGCGCCGATAGGGGGAGGCCGGAAAGAGGCGCGTCAGTTCACGGTATGCCCCGAGGGCTTTTTCAAAGTGATATTTTTTCTGAAGATGCCGGGCTCTGAGAAAATAGTCGCGCGGCCCGAAGGGGCGAAGGGGCGGGTCCAGGGCCTGGCCCGCCTCGCCCGCCCGCTCCAGGGCGCGCTTTGAGGCGTCGCTCTCCGGGTAGCGGAGCCACAATCGCCGCCATGCGACCGCGGCCTCCCTCATGCGCCCGGCCCTCTCGAAGGCTTTGGCCCTTCGGGCCAGAAATTTGCCCGCGTTTTCGTGATTTGGTTCATGGCGAAGCAACTCGCCGAGCCGGGCGGCGGCGCGAAGATATTTACCGCCTCGAAATTCGATCCGGGCCAGCGTCTCCAGAGAGTCGGGGACGTGCGTACTCGCCGGGTCGACGAGGATCAGTTTTTCCAGCGCTTTTTTCGCCGCTTCGTCGTCCTTGGCGGCCAGCGATGCCCTCGCCGAAAAATGAAGGATATGGGCCCTAAGCTCGGGCGCCTGGCGAAGGGCCCGCCTGAAATAGGATACGGCGTCCTGGCTTCGATTCAGTTTCAGGGAAGCGTAGCCGAGTAAAAAAGAGCGGCGGCCATTGAGCGGGGAGGTGCGCTCCTCCAGCCGGGCCGCCAGCTTTTTGTAATTTCGTTTTTTGATGAGACGAAGGATATTCCTTGGGAGCGAGGAGAGCTTCTTCGGTTTTTGTTTCTTTTTTATTTTCTTTGTTGTTTCCTTTCTCAATCTGGAGCCGGATTTCGGGGACGGCTTCGGGCCGCGGGGCGGGGCCGGATTTTTGGAAGCGGAATGGGAAAGGGAAGCAAAAGAACATGCGGCGGCGAATGTCAGAGCGAGAGCGAAAACAACATTCCGCCGAACCATTACTTTTCCGCGGTCCGGGGTCTTGAAGCGGGGCGGCGGCCCTCGATCCGAAACTCTGCCTTGACCCGGCTTCTCGCTTCTTTATCGAGGAGAATATCGACGCCGGTCATCGCGAGGGCTTTCGCACCGAGGAAAAGGGTTTTTTTCCCGGCCGTTCCTCCCGCGGCTTCGGCGAAGGCCCGCGTATGCGCGGAGATATCGGGCGATACCATTTGAATCTCGGGATGAATGGTGGGCACATTCTGGCTGGCGTTCCCGACGTCCGATGAGCCCATGGCGAGAGGAGGAAGCGGATTCGGCTCAAAGACGCCCAAACTTTCGAGGTTCCGCCTAAAGAGAGAGGCCAGCTCCCCGTTCACGCGCATCGGCGCGTAGGTGATCGGGTTTTTATCGACGCGGACCCTGGTTCCGGTGGAGCGCGCCGCCCCCTTGGCGCAGTTGATGACTCGCTGGAGAATATCCTCAAGGCCTTCCGAGGTTTCGCTCCGGACGTAAAACCAGGCGGCGGCCTTCTCGGGGACGATATTGGGCGCTTCGCCGCCCTCGGTGATCACTCCGTGGACCTTGTCGCCCGGCGGAAGATGCTGTCTGAGAGAGGAGATGGCGTTGAATGCGGCGAGAACGCCGTCCAGCGCGTTGATTCCTTTTTCGGGGGCCGCCGATGCATGGGAAGCTTTGCCGTAAAAACGAAAGCGAAGCTCCGCCAGGGCGAGGAAATTGACCATCGCACGGGTCTCCCCCGAAGGATGCATCATCATGTTGGCGTCGATTCTCCGGAAAAGACCCCTTTTCGCCATGATGACTTTTCCGCCCCCACCCTCTTCGGCGGGCGTCCCGAGGACCTGGACGCCGCCAGTCTCGGGCCCAACGGTATTGGCCAGCGCGGCGCCGGCCCCGGCGCTGGCCATGGCGATCACGTTGTGCCCACACGCGTGCCCCAGGCCGGGAAGAGCGTCGTATTCGGCCATGAACGAAACCATCGGCTTGCCTGTGCCCTTTGCCGGCCGTTTGGCCCTGAAAGCGGTGGGCAGGTCCGCCACCCCCATCTCGATGCCGAAGCCCCGCTCCTCCAGGTACCGGGCGACGGCCGCCGAGGCGCGTTTTTCCTGAAACCCCACCTCGGGATGGCGGTGGAGTTCGAGGGAAAGGGACCAAAGAGAGGGCGCTGCCATATCGATGTACCCGGAGACAGCGGATTTGATTCGGTCGAGTTCCATGACATGGATCCATAGGCGGTGAGACTACCGATTATCGCCGGAGCTTAGAATTGATGTCAACGATTCGCTGAAAACAACTGTATTGACGGTGATTGTTAAAAAAGTAATACTTTCGCTGCCCGCCCGATGGAGAATGGTCTTGCCGTTTATTCTTGCACCGGCGCTGGCGGTTGGCGAAAGCTTGCCCGCCGCTCAGGCCGGGATGAATATCTGGAGCCTGGCTTTTGGCTCCGCCGGGGTTGTTTTCGTTGTCCTTATCATCCTGATTTTTTTCTCGCTGACCTCTTGGGCGATTATAATCTGGAAGTTCATCGAGCTTCGGCGGGCGAAAATTGCCTGCGATGATTTTCTGCTGACTTTCTGGCAGGCCAAGCGGCTGGATCAGCTCTACGAGGAGGCCGCCGTCACCGAGGGCAATCCGGTTGTCGAAGTATTCGCGGCGGGCTACCGCGAGGCGGAGCATGTCCTCCAGGCGAGGACGAGAAACTCGTCCGAGGATTCCTCGATCCTTACCCCCGAGTTGTCGGGTGTGGAGAGCGTGGAGCGCGCGCTCCGGCGGGCGGCGAACCAGGAAATTTCAAACCTCGAGCGTCTCATTACTTTTCTGGCTACGACGGCCAGCGCGACCCCGTTTATCGGACTTTTCGGAACCGTTTGGGGGATCATGAATTCGTTTCGCGACATCGGCACCCAGGGGGCCGCGGGACTCGCGGTCGTCGCTCCCGGGATCAGCGAGGCGTTGATCGCCACGGCGCTCGGATTGGCGGCGGCGATTCCCGCTGTTATCGCGTATAATCACTTTCAGAACCGCATCAAGGTTCTCTCTGACGAAATAGAGAACTTCACCGCGGACTTTCTCAATCTCGTCGGCCGCCATTTCATGAGCTTTTAAAGCTCCGGAGCAGACATTGGCCGCTCACATCAACCGCGGCGGCGGCTCACGCCTATCGGACATCAACGTAACCCCCCTCGTGGACGTGATGCTCGTCCTGCTGATTATTTTCATGGTGACGGCTCCGATGCTCGAGCAGCAGCGGAGCCAGGTGAATGTCGATTTGCCCAACGTGGCGGCCGCTCCATCGACCGCGGCCGAGGACGCTATTGTCATTACGGTGGATGTCGGCCGGCGGGTTTACATCAACGACAACCAGGTGAAGCAGAAAGATCTCGAGGTGAAGCTGATCCACTTGTTTAAAACCCGGGCGCGCAAGGAGATTTTTCTTCGGGCCGATCAAGCGGTACCCTATGGCGATGTGGTGAGGACAATGGCGGTCATCCGCAAGGCGGGGATTACGCGCCTCAACATGGTGACCGACCCGCTGGAGCGCAAAAGCGGAAAAACCTCACGCCGCCGATAAAGCCAGTTTCGTAAAATGAGCGATAAAACCCCCAATCCCCCCTCCGGAGAAGCCTCCGGCTCCACCCCGCCCCTTAGAGGTTTCGGCGGAGCGCCGTTTAATGGCGGGGTGCGTATTCTTATCCGCGATAAAAAGTTCCGGTGGGCCTGGGGGGTTTCGGTCGTGCTCCATGCGGTGATATTCGCCGCCGCCGCATGGACGCCCTCGTCGGCGAATTACCGTTTCTTTGGGAGCGGGACGGCGGTCAGCCTCGTGGGAGCGGACGAAATCCCGGGAGGTTCGGCCCGCGGGAAATCCGGCGACCGCCCGGAGGATTTGCAACAGCCCAAGGCCACCGGCGGCGGCAAGGCCCGAAAGATCGCCACGCCCGATAAAAAGAAAAAGAAAAAAAAGACCAAGGTGCGCAAACGCCGGACCCGGAAGAAAAAATCTCCTCCGAAAAAATCCGTCAGGAAGTTGCCGGTAAAGAAAAAAATTAAGAAAACGAAGAAAAAAAAGAAAAAAATAAGCAAGCGGCGCCTGGCCCGGCTCAAGCGGCTGAAAGCGCGCAAGGAGCGGTTGAAAAAATGGCGCAGGAGACAACAGAAACTGGCCAAGGGCAAAACGAAGCCCACCCCCCCCGCCAATCCGAAAAGCCGTAAAACGAAGAGGGGGGGCGGAGACGTCGTCGCGAAAAATACGCCGGCCAAGCCCAAGGCGGGTTACCTTGGCGAGGGCGGCGGCGACGGCCAGGGTGGCGGGAGTCTGGGCGGCGGGAGCGGCGGGGTCGCTCGGTCCGATATCGACCGCTATTATGGTCTCCTGGGTGAACGTGTGAGGAATTTTTGGACCGTTCCGCCGAGTTTGACCGATCTCGATAAGCTAAAGACCATTGTGATTTTCGACGTATCGCGCGAGGGTGCGATTCGCGGGCTCCGCATCGAGAAAACGAGCGGCAACCGGGTATACGACACCGCCGCGCTGCGGGCGGTTCAGCGCGCCGCCAACCCTTCCTTTCCGACTCCGCCCAATACGGTGACGGAAGAGTGGCTTCCGCTGGGCTTTCGATTTTGCGGGCAGAACTTTTGCCGTTGACGGAGATGATTCTGATGACTCGGACCGTAACTTGTCGGAGGAGATTTGGCCGCCGCCTCGGGTGGATTGCCGCAGGGGTTGTTTTGTTCGCGTTGGCGGCCGGGGGCGGTTTCGCGGGTCGGGCCGAAGGTGCGGCCAAGGACCGCGTCTATATGGATTTGTACTCGCCCAGCGCGAGGAGAATTCGCCTCGCCATTCCCGAGCTTCGTCCGCAGGAGGGCCCACGCAGCCCGATGGGGCTCCGCATCGCCGAGATAATCGAGTCCGATCTTCAGCGCAGCGGCTTGTTTTTCATCCGGGACCGGAAAGGGTATCTCGAGAATCCGCTTAAATCGGGAATCCGAAAAAACGAGCAGCGCTTCAAGGAATGGCTCAACGTGGTCAAGGTTGAGGGACTGATCAAGGGCGGATACCGCATTTCGGGAAATACGATTGAAGTGGAAATGTATCTATACGACACCGCCCGCGGGGCGCAGGAACTCGGGAAGCGGTATCGCTATCCCCGTTCGAACTGGAGGTTGCTCGCACACCGGTTCGCCAACTCCGTGCTCGAGCGGTTCACCGGCCAAAAGGGAATATTCCACACCCAGATCGCCTTCGTGGCCCGCCGCTCCCTAAAACACCGGGGCGAAATCTACATTATGGATTGGGACGGCGCCCAGCTCCGCCGCGTCACGCGCAACGGACAGGGCAACAACGCCCCCGCCTGGTCGCCTGACGGCAAATGGCTGGCCTACTCGTCTTTTAAAACGATGGTGCCCGGCGTATTTATACTTCCGACGAATGGGGGCAGGGAATTTCGCGTGAGTTCGAGGCGGGCCCAGGCGATTGGCGGGGGTTTCTCCCCGGACAGCCGTTATTTCGCCTACTCCCAGCTCACCGGCCGAAACTATGAACTCTATCGATACGACATGTTTTCCCGTGTGAGGAAGCGCCTTACTCGAAACTTCGGAATCGACGTTTCGCCGTCCTTTTCTCCGGACGGAAGGAAGATCGTGTTTTCCTCGGGCCGCAGAGGTTCCCCACAGATTTACGTAATGAACGTCAATGGTTCGGGAATTCGGCGAATTTCCCAGCGGGGAACATACAATACAGAGCCGGAATGGAGCCCCAGGGGAGATCGAATCGCTTTTACCGGCCGTGTAACGGACGGTTCTTCCATCGATATCGTTACCGTGAATCCCGATGGGAGCGACTTGCGCCGCCTGACCGGGGGCCAGCGAAGGAATGAGTCTCCCACCTGGTCTCCGGACGGCAGGAATATTGCGTTTTCTTCAGATCGCTCGGGCCAGAAATACGTTTATGTGATGACTTCGGCCGGAACCCAGTTAAAACGGCTTCAATTGGGACAAGAGCCCTCCTGGTCGCCCTCTCTCCCGTGAAGTGGCACACAAAAAACACAGGATAGGGCTTGCCCCTTATCCATCAAGGCCTTATACTTTCGCATCGTGACTTATATGACCGTGGGAGCACCATCCCGCCCTGACTCGGGGCGTATCATGTGAAGGGGACGGCTCCCCTTTGGTTTTTATGCTTCCCGCTCCAGTAGAATACTATACAGAGGGCTGCGAGGAGGACGTTTGAATGTTCGCGATGGGATATTTCAAGCAATTTAAATTTGTTGTAGTAGTAGGAGCTGCCCTGCTCCTTGCGGTGGGATGTGCCCAACAGACGGTAAAATCCGACGAAGCGGTGGCTTCGGCTTCCCCGGCCATGAAAAAGGCGGGGGCTGCTGCCTCTCCCCGGGCCATGAGCGAAGGGAGCATGACCGAAGCCGAACGCCGGCGGAGCCGGGCGAACTTCAAAAGATCATTGAGCGAATTTGAAGATGGTCTCGTTTATTTCGACTTTGATCGCTCGGCGATCCGGCCCGATATGCGGGCTGTCCTTGACCGCAAGGCGCAATTTCTCCTCGATTTTTCGACCGTTCGCGTTCAGATTGAGGGACATTGCGACGAAAGGGGCACCGCCGAGTACAATGTTGCCCTGGGCCACCGCCGCGGCCAGACCGCGAAGGACTATCTGGTCTCGCTCGGCGTGTCGGCATCGAGAATCGATACGGTAAGCTACGGGGAAGAGCGGCCCGCCAATTCGGCCTCTCACGAGCTCGCCTGGGCCCAGAATCGCCGGGCGAAGTTCAACGTGATAGGCGGCATTCCCTCGGGGATGAATTAAGTTTTTTTGCTTTCGCCACTTAAAGGACTCCCCGGCGGAAATCCGCCGGGGAGTTTTTTTTCTATGCCTTCGATAAATCGAAAAAATCGCCTCCTGCTCCTCTCCTTCGTTTTGTTCGTGGCCGGTTGCCAGGAAGTTCTCCTGCCGGGAGACCAATCGGCCGGAGCGCCTCAAGCGGCTCCTCCTCCGGCCAAGGCATCTCCTCAGCCGAAAATTGATCGCCGCCTTCGGGCCGATGTCGGTTCGCTGGGGAAAAGTCTCAAGGCCCTTCGAAGGGGGTTGACCAACCAGGAAGTGCGGATTGAGCGGGTCAGAAGAGGGTTTCAATCCATTGAAAATAGCCTCGAAAAAAACCGCGCCGGCATCGAGATGCTCTCGAAAAAACTGGGAGATCAGATGAAAGAGCTTCGGGGCCGCCTGGACGCCATGGAAAGCGATATATCTTTCCTGCGTTCCTCGGGAGGACGCGCGGAAACCTCCACGGAAAAAGAGGAACTTGAAATAGAGGTCCGCGCCGCCGGCGCTCCCGCCGAAGACTCTCCGGACGAAGCGCTTCAGCCGGTAGGCGGCTCCAGCGAAGATGTAATCGGCGCGGGCGTTCCGCAACAATCCCCGGTGGTTGCCGGCGCCCCCGCGGGGTCATCGACCGAGGTCTCCGTATTGATTTCACCCGCGGGAAGCCCGGTGGACCCCGCTCAATCGGGACAACCGACTCAGCCCGAACCGGAAGCGGAATACAACGAAGCGCTCCGCATTTTCAACGTGGAAAAAATCTTCCCGAAGGCGAGGCTTTTACTCAATCGTTTTATTGCCAAGAACCCGACCCACGAGCTCGCGGATGATGCGCAATACTGGATCGGAGAATCCTACTTCGAGGAAAAAAATTTCGAGCGGGCGATTTTAGCCTTTAATAAAGTGCAGGTGGATTACGCGAACGGCGACAAAGCGCCTGACGCGCTTTTGAAGGAAGCCCTCGCGTTTTTAAACCTGGGAGACAAGGCGAGCGCTCGCGAGTTGATGGGCCGGGTCGTCCAGAAATATCCGGATTCCGCCGCCGCCGCCGCCGCCTCGGAGCGCCTGAAATCCTTGTAGGGAAAGCCGGGCGGGGTCTTTTTATCCGGACGATATCGCTTTTCGCCCAGGTCCGGACAGGCACACCATGAGTTCCCACGAAGAGCCAACCAGCAAAATCCTCAAGCGGGCGGCCGAGCTGGCCGACCGGCTCCACCTTCATAATTACCGGTATTACGCGCTCGACGATCCTCTCGTATCCGACGCCGAGTACGATCGCATGATGCGCGAGCTTCAAAAGCTCGAATCCGGGCATCCGTCCCTTCAAAATCCCAATTCACCGACGCAGCGCGTGGGGGCGGATCCCCTCGAGGCTTTTGGCGAGTTTCTTCACGATCCCCCCATGCGCAGCCTCGAAAACGCGGTGGACGAGGAGGAGGTCCGCGAATTCGAGGAGCGCGCGAGCCGGTATCTGGCCCAGACCTACGATCGCGAAATTAAAAATTTCGAATACATCGTCGAGCCCAAGCTCGATGGCTCCGCCGTGGAACTTGTTTTCAGGGATGGCAATTTCGAGTCCGGAGGAACCCGGGGAAACGGCAGCCAGGGCGAGGACATCACGAAAAACCTCCAGACGATAAAGGACATTCCGCATCGGCTGAAGACGTCAAAAAATGGTCCGCCCCCACCCCGTTATTTAACGGTTCGCGGGGAAGTATTTCTTGACCTGGATGGATTCGGAAAATTAAACCGTGTCCGTGAGGAGGCCGGCGAGGCTCCGTTCGCCAATCCCAGAAATGCGGCCGCCGGGACACTGCGGCAATTGAACCCCAAAATCACCGCCTCAAGGCCTTTGAAAATCTGCATTTACGCTTTAGGCCGGGTGGATGGATTTGAATTCAAAAGCCAATCGCACTTTTTAGAGACATTGCCGGAATGGGGTATTCCCGTGAGTCCCGATTGGCATAAATGCCACAGCCTGGGAGAGGCTTTCGAGAGGTACGCGTATTTTATCGATGGCAGGGACACTTCGCCGTTTGAAATGGATGGAATGGTAATCAAGATGGATTCGTTCGAGCTTCAGCGGGATTTGGGCCACACCTCCCGCGCCCCGCGCTGGTCGATTGCCTATAAATTTCCCCCAAAGCAAGAGCACACTGTCGTCGAGGATATTGTCGTCCAGGTCGGGCGGACCGGCGTTCTGACCCCGGTTGCCGTGCTGAGGCCCGTCCGGGTGGGCGGTGTCGAGGTGTCTCGCGCGACGCTCCATAACCAGGACGAGCTGGACAAAAAAGACGTGCGCATAGGCGATACGGTGGTGATTCAGCGCGCCGGCGATGTGATACCCGAGGTGGTGGCCGTTGTCCAGGATTTGCGCCAACCGGGAGCGAAAAAATATAAAATTCCGAAAAAATGCCCCGTATGCGGCACACCCTCCGTCCGGGACGAGGAGGAGGCGGCCGTTCGTTGCCCGAACCCGGCTTGCGGTGCTGTGGTCAGGGAGAGCCTTCGCCACTTCGCCTCGCGGGGGGCGCTCGACATCGAGGGCCTCGGCGAGAAGATTGTGAATCTGCTGGTGGACGAGGGGTTTGTCGCCGAACCGGCGGATTTGTTCAAACTTTCACCGCGCCGGGACGAACTGGTTAAGCTCGATCGGATGGGAGAAAAAAAAGTCGATAATCTTCTTGCCGCGCTGGATGAGGCCAAGAGGCGTCCCCTGCCGAGGTTTATTTTCGGCCTCGGCATCCGGCATGTAGGGGAGCATTTGGCCGAGGTTTTGGCCGCCCGGTCCGGGAGCATCGAGGCGCTCGCCCGGATTGATCGGGAGACGTTGCTCGAAATCCACGAGGTCGGCCCCCGGGTGGCCGAAAGCATCGTCAGCTATTTTGGGGACGAGCGCTCGCGGCGGGTGGTGGAGAATTTAATCGACGCCGGGGTGGCGCCCGAGGCGCCCGACTCAGCGGTGGAGGCGGGAGAGGGTCCATTCGCCGGTAAAATGTTCGTGCTGACCGGGACGCTCGCCGGACGCACAAGGGGCGCGGCGAAGGCGGCGATTGAGAATCTCGGGGGAAGGGTGGGCGGCACCGTAAGCAAAAAGACGGATTTCGTTGTCGCGGGTGAGGGCCCGGGCTCGAAGCTCACAAAAGCCGAGAAGCTCGATATTCCCGTTTGGGATGAGGACACTTTTGACCGAGCCCTCTTGAACAAACTAATTCCTTGACGAAACTGCCTGTTTTTATTAGGATTTCTCGGAAATGGACGACTCAATTCCCTCATCTACTCCGCACCCGGCGTCTTCTGGCAGCGAGCTGACCTCGTGAGCAAAATTCGTAAGGCCGTTTTTCCGGCTGCCGGTCTGGGCACCCGTTTTCTGCCCGCCACCAAGGTGATACCCAAGGAAATGTTGCCCATCGTGGATACGCCTCAGATCCAGATGGGTGTTCAGGAGGCGCTCGACGCCGGGATCGAGGACATTATATTCATCACCGGCCGGGGCAAGGTCTCGGTGGTCGATCATTTCGATGTCTCCTACGAACTCGAGGACCATCTCCAGAACCGCGGAAAATCCGATCTGCATTCGCTTGCGCGGGAGGTCGCCGAAAAGGCGCATGTCGCGGCTATCCGGCAAAAAATCCCGCTCGGCCTGGGTCATGCGGTTCTCTGCGCCAAATCCGTGGTGGGCAACGAGCCTTTCGCCGTGATTTTGAGCGACGATATTATCCAAAGCCGGCAGCCGGTCATCGGCCAGATGGCCGAGGCTTACGAGGCGCACGGCGGCGCCATCCTTTCCGTGATGGAGGTGGATGAAGGGGAAATTTCCAAATACGGTTGCGCAACCCCCGCCGACGCCCCTTCTCCGGGCCCGCGGCTCACTCCCCTCCAGGGCATGGTCGAGAAGCCACCCGCCAGCGAAGCGCCGTCGAATCTGGCGATCATCGGGCGCTATATTCTTCCGCCCGAGATATTCGGTTGTCTCGAAAATGTTTCCCCCGACGCCAACGGGGAGATACAGCTGACCGACGCGCTCCGTTTGCTTTTAGAAAATTCCCCGGTGCTCGCCTACGAGTTCGAGGGAAAGCGCTATGACGTGGGAGATAAGCTTGGATTTTTGCAGGCGACCGTGGAATTCGCGCTGGCCCGCGGCGATATCGGTCCCCAGTTCAGGGATTATTTGAGGAGCCTGGATCTGTAATGACCCCGTCAGAACCTCCGGATGAACCCCATCCTCCGGACTTTTTACAAGAGGTTCCCACCTCGTGTGTCCCCGGCAGGCAGGGCCCTTGTTTTCGGCCTCGACTTGAGGATTAAGGGATGGAAGCGGACTTAATCCTCCGGATCGCCGCCTTCGTTTTGTTAATGCTTCTCTCCGCGTTTTTTTCCGCGAGCGAGACGGCTTTTTTCTCCCTCAGCCGTATCCGGGTGCAGATTCTCCGCAAGGAAAGCCGGCTGGGTGAAAAAATCGCCTCGCTGCTCGATCGCCCGCGCCGGCTGATCATTTCCATCCTGATGGGAAATGAAATAGTCAATATCGTCGCTTCGGCGATATTCACGGGCGGGATAATCATCGTATTGGGGGAGGGCCGGAGTTGGCTCGCCCCCATCCTGATGACGCCGATCCTGATGGTGTTCGGAGAAATTTCCCCGAAATCATTCGCGGCCCGTTTTCCCGAATCACTGGCCCGGGGTCTGGTGGTTCCGCTGGCCTGGTTTACCAGTATTATCCAGCCGGTCCGCAGGGTATTTCTCCATGTTGCTAACGCGGTCCTATCTCTTTTGGGGGCTTCGGCGAGGGATCATAGCAATATCCTGATGGAAGACGAATTCCTGACATTGGTCGAGGCGGGTCTCGAGGAGGGCGAACTGGACGCCACCGAACAGGCCTATATCCGGAATATTTTCGAATTCTACGACAGAAGCGTTGGCGAGATCACGATTCCCCGCACGGACATGGTGTGCTGGGAGGCCAGCCTGCCGCTTTCCGAGATATCGAGGCTGGTGCGGGAGTCGGCCCACTCGCGCGTCCCCATATACGAGGGCGACCGCGACCATATCGCGGGGATACTTTATCTGAGGGATTTCCTGGGCGTCTCGGGGCAAACGCAATTCGACCTCAATCTTGCATTACCGCGTGAGTTGCTGCGTGAGCCGTTGATCGTTCCCGAGGGCATGAAGCTCGATGCGCTCTTCCGCATCTTTCGGCAGGAGAGAACCCATCTGGCGATCGTGGCCGATGAGTTCGGAGGGGTCGCCGGATTGGTGACGATGACCGACCTCCTGGATGAAATATTCGGTGAAATTCGGGACGAATTCGACGAGGAGGAAGAAGCGGATATCGAAAAACAGCCCGACGGCGCTTTCATATGCAAGGCGCGGGTTCCTTTGTGGGATTTTTCAGAGCAAACCGGCTGGCTTCTACCGGACTACTCCGAGGCCCATTCGGTGGGCGGCCTGGTGTTCACGCTGATGGGGCATGTGCCCGAACCGGGCGAGAGCGTCCGCTACGGGGGAGTCGAGTTCACGGTTCTCGGGGTGGAGAACACCCGGGTGGTCCGGCTGCGGGCCATGCGCACCGAGGAGCCAGTGTAATGTCTCTCACGATCTTCATTCCCATCGGAATTTTGCTCCTCATCGGCGAGGCGCTTTTTTCGGGCTCAGAGATAGCCATCATTTCCGCGAACCGCGCCCGCCTTCGCACCCTGGCGAACGAGGGCGACCGCGGGGCCGAAACGGCGCTGCGCCTGATCGAGGCGCCCGAGTGGCTGATGGGAACGATTCTGACCTGCCACAACGCCTGTTTTGTAACCAATGTGGCGCTGGCGACGCTGGCGGCGATAGAGCTTGTCGGCCCCAGGTACGGGGAGCTTCTTTCGATCTTGTTGGTTATCCCGTTCCTCGTGATTTTCGGCGAGGTGGTTCCGAAGAGCTATTGCCAGGATCGCGCGGACACCCTCGCGCCCCGGCTGGCCCGGATTGTATGGGCCGCGCGGGGGTTGGTGTATCCCATTGTGTGGCTGCTCAACCGTCTGATCCAATCCGTCCTGAACCGGGGAAGCGAGACAAACCACAGAAGCCCCTTCGTCACCCGCCAGGAGCTTGAGGTCCTCGTCGAGGAGCCCAGAGAGGGCGACCTCCAGGCGGGCGAGCGAAAGATGATCGGACGCATTTTGTCCTTTGGCGATTTGGATGTCGCGAATGTCATGGTGCCCCAGGTCGAGGTCTCGGCCGTGGACGAAGAGTCCACCATCGAGGAAGTGATCGAGCGAATCAAGGGGGACGGCCACTCCAGCATCCTGGTCTACAAAGAGGAGATTCATCATATCGTCGGGGCCGTCAACGCTAGGGATATCATCGCGATTGGCGAGGAAGCGAACGGCCCGCTCAAAGAAAAACCTGAATTGATGCGCTCTCCCTACTTTGTCCCCGAATCCCAGCCGGCGGACGTCCTCCTCGAAAACATGCAGCGCGAGAAAGTGAAACTCGCGGTGGTGGTGGACGAGTACGGCGGGTGCGTGGGCGTCGTCACGATGGAAGACCTGGTCGAGGAGATCGTCGGGGAGATCAGCGATGAATTCGACGTGGACGAAGGCGGGCTTTTCCAGCGTACCCCGGACGGAAAATTCATGGTGGACGCCCGGATGGAGGTCGAGGCGGTGCGCGAGGAGCTTTCGATTCCCGTGCCCGAGGGCGACTACGAAACCCTGGGTGGTTACCTCCTCGAGGTGTTTGAGCACATCCCCAAAAAGGGAGAGCGGGTGACGATCGATGGATGGACGTTCACCGTGGAAGAAGCCACCGAGAGGCTAATCGAGAAAGTCGGCTGCGAGCCGGTTTCGGGGGGCCGGGCTCCGTAAAACCCCCCCCGGCGGAAGCGGGGGTGGCGAATAATTTATTAAAGGGGCCTCATGCGGAAAGCGGGGCGGGAACCTCGATTCCCGTATCCCTGGATATGCCCTGGAGCGTTTCCCACTGGGCCTCCTCGTAGGGGATGCCGTTTGACCTGGCGTCGGCCATGCGGCGCGCCTCGCGCTCGCCCGGGAGGAGCATCTCGGGTCCCCCGTACTTCCTGATGTCGCTGACGGTCTCCTCCAGGCGGCGGCGGGCTTCCTCCTCGGGAAACAAGAAGTCTATTCGCCAGGCTTCGAAGGTCTGGGACACCCGGCTTTTAGGCGTCTCCCGCATGTTTTTGATTCGCCCGGTGGATCCCCCGCCGATGACGTTGTCCAGCTCGACGAGAATATTCAACCCCGATCCCTTATAGCCGAAAGTCTCCCCTCCCAGGGGAAGAACCGAACCGCCGATCAATCTTTCGTAGGGAACCACTCCTTCGAGCACGTTGCCGTCCTTGTCCTTGAAATAATCGGGAGGGATGGGGGTGCCCGATCTCGTGGCGCGAATCGCCGGGCTCACCGCGCGTTGCGTCGTGGCGATATCGATGACGATGGCTTCATCGCCGCAGGGAAGTCCCCAGGCGATGGGGTTTGTTCCCAGCCGGACGCGGCATCCGCCATATGGCATCATCCAGGCGCCCGAGGTGCAGGTGGCCCGGGCGGCGAAACCCCGCGCGATTAGCGCCTCGACATATACACAGGCCGCCCCGAAATGATTCGCGTCGTGGACGTGGACCCGGCCACAGCCGTATTTCTCGGCCAGATCGCCCGCGAGCTGGGCGGCTTCCATCGCCGCCGCGGGTCCGAGGCCGCCGTTGGCGTTTATCGCGGCGACAGCCCACCCGCTGTTCCGCTTCATCTCGGGAAGCGCCTTTATATCGATGGCGTCCTGCCGGGTTCGATCAACGAGCTCTCTCAATCCGGTGCCCCCGGCGACGCCGTGGCTGGATATTCCTCTCAAATCGGCGGCGGCGAGCACTTCCGCCGTTGTTCTGGCCCGATCCGCCGCCGCCCCGAGCGATTGAGTCACATCCGAGGCGAAATCGGTCAGCGCTTCCGGCGAGATGCGTCTGGAATTCTCCATGAATAAAACGCTTTCTATTTTTTATAGGGAATGCATAAGGTGAACGATACGCCTCCGCCCGGAGGGGTTTCTACAATTAATTCCCCGCCCCAAAGCCTGGCGGTGAGGTACGAGCGGTAAAGACCGATGCCCACTCCTTCGAAGCCTTTGGCCTCCTGGAGACAGGCGTCAAGCCATTCGAGGACAGTGCCGGTCCCGGCCGGAGGAGAATGCGCCGCGCTATTTTCGGTGGAAAAGCAAATGTTATCTTCATCGCGGGACAAACGGACCAGAATGGTTCCCCCCTCAGGGGAGAGAAGTATCACCGCGTCGAGCAGGTCGTTAATCAGAGTGGCGAGCCGGGCTTTGTCGCCCGTGACGTGGAGGGCCGAGGACGGCATTTCCGGCTGAAACCTGTAGCCGTGAAGGCGCCGTAGCCGCTTGCTGATTTGCTCGCTGAGAAGGGCGGCCAAATCGACGGTCTCCTCTTTATCAATCAACTCCCCCGATTCAATCGCGGCGGTATCAACAAGATCGCGGATGCAGCGGTCCAGTCTGTAAACGGGTTCCGAGAGCTCGGCCAAACTCTCGCGAAGCACAATAAGGTTGGTTTCGTTGGTCAGATCCTGGAAGCGGCTTCGAAACTCGGCGAAAGGTTCGCCGAGGTCGCGGCTCACGAGCCGTAAGAAGAGCGAATCCTTTCGGGCGTTTTGTTCGGCGGTATGATCCTCGGACCCATCGTTCACCTTGATCTCCCGCTGGCTGAAAGCACCCTTCGCGGCCGGGGTCAGGCGTGATTCTCCGCGATCTTCATATGGCTGTCAAAAACGGGCGAGCGGGCGCCCGGCCTAAAAGGAAATATTTTGCGCCTGCAAATCCCCGGCGGCGTCGAGAATGACTCTGGCCGTTCCCCGCGTCATGGGCTCGAGGTTTTCCAGCTCCTCCAGCGGGACCCACCTTGCCTCGGTGATGTCGCTTCGGGGTTTGAGCGAGCCTCCCGAGGGGCGGCATACGAAATCGACGAGGACATAGTGATACTGCACCCGGTCCCAGTTGTCCCGCGTGATGCGGTCGAGAACCGCGCAACGCGAGACGATCTCGACGGTGAGGCCCGTTTCTTCGAGCACCTCACGCTTGCATGCCTCCTCGAGCGTCTCGCCCAGTTTGAGGGCCCCGCCGGGAACGCTCCAGTTTCCCGCTCCCGGGGCCTTGCCCCTCCGCGCCATCAGGACTTTTCCTTCGCTGAAGATGATGGCCCCGACCCCGACAATGGGCCGAAGGGGATATTCGCGGCTCATATGGCCTCCCGTATTTGTTTATGTTAACACCGGTGAGAAACCAGACCGTAGCATTCCATCCGCCGCCGGAAAAGTATAACGGCGTTGCTCGGCGAAATCCTGACGGAGGATAAATTGCCGCCGGAAATCGTTTTTGCGCTCCTGTCCATGTGCTTTCTCGGCACGAGCGATTTTCTCTATAAATGGGGCCAAAAGTGGGATTTGCGGGGCGGCCCGTTCATGTTGGTGCAGAATTTCGCCTATATGCCCACCGCCTTCGGCCTTGCCTTGCTTCGCTCGGAGCTGGCGTGGAACCCCGGTCTCTGGTTCGGCCTCCTGAACGGCGTTCTCGCTTTCACGGCATTCCTCTTTATCCTTCTGGCGATGCGGCGGGGGGAGGCCGTCACGCTCATACCCATCGTGCGGCTGAATTTCGCGGTGACCGCCCTTATGACGATCACCCTGATCGGGGAGGAAGTGACCCTGCTCAAGGGCGCGGCTCTACTCTTGGCGGGCTCGGCGGTGCTGGCCGGGGGGTCGGGCATTTTCTCCGGCAGGGGAGACCGGCGCGCCCTCGCCCTGGCGGTGGGTGCCATGGTCCTGTTTGGGTTTGTCGGGTTATTCATCAAAATCGGGCTCGGCTTGGGGGCGAACCCCGCGGCCATGACACTCGCGCAGAGCCTGGGCGTTTTCTGCATGGCGCTTCCGTATGCGATCCGATCGGGTGACCCGATTCCCCGGCGCGGGGGGGCGCTGTGGGTCCCCCTTGTTTGCGGGGTGCTCACCTCTTCGAGCTATGTCTCGCTATCGGTCGGATTCACCTATGGGGACGCCGTGGTGATAGCGCCCATCGCTCAGTTGAGTTTCGTCCTCACGGGGCTGCTGGCGATTATCTTTCTCGGGGAAAGACTCTCCCCGCGAAAGGGGCTCGGCGTGGCCTGCGCGGTTCTGTCTATTCTGATCTTCGCGGCGGCCTGAAGCGGGTCAGATCACCCCGTCCCGGCGCAGCGCGTCCACATCATCGGCCGCCATCCCCAGCCATTCGCCCAATATCTCACTGGTGTGGGCTCCCAGGGCGGGGCCCGTCCAGCGGATTTCCTGCGGCGTTTCTGACATGCGCGGCGCGGTATTTTGCATGGGCACCTCCCCGAAATCGGGGTCGGTTATATTTTTAATAAGCTCTCTTTCGCGAAAATGAGGATCGGCAATAATATCCTCGATATCGTAAATCGGCATCGCGGTGACGCCCCCCTCCACGAAACGGCCCATGTTCTCCTCGCAGGTGCGTTGGCCGATTTCGGCGGCGACGATCGCGTCGAGTTCGGGGTTGTTGGCGACCCGGGTGATGTTGTCCTTGAACCGCGGATCGGAAATGAGGTCGGCCCGATCCAGGCCCTTGACCAGGCGCTCGAACATGGGCTGGGTCGAGGCCGAGATGGCGATCCATCGGTTGTCGCTCGTCGGATAACAGTTTCGAGGGGAGGAGTTTTCGGAAAGATTCCCGGTGCGTTTGTATTTTTTGCCGTTCAGCACGAACTCGGCGGCGTGGGGGCCGATGATGGTGAATAAGGGTTCGTAGAGCGCCAGATCGATGACCTGGCCTTTTCCGCCGCCGAGGGCGTCCCGCCGGTAGAGGGCGAACATGGTGGAGGCGACCCCGTAGAGGCCCGCCGTCATGTCCGCGATGGGGACCGGCGGCAGCAGCGGCGGAGAGTCGGGGAATCCGTTCAGCGCGCTGAAGCCGGAGGCCGCTTCGACCAACGTGCCGAACCCGGGGCGATCCCGGTAGGGGCCGTCCTGTCCCCAGCCGGAAATCCTCACGATGACGAGGCGGGGGTTCACCTCGTGGAGCTCGCCGGGGGACAGGCCCCACGATTCGAGTTTGCCCGGAAAAAAATTCTCGGCGAGTACATCCGCCTCCGCCGCCAGATTTTTTAAAAGCGCTTGTCCCTCCACCTTAGTCAGATCGAGGGTGATGGATTTTTTTCCGCGCCCGTAGACCTTCCACCACGAAGGACTCCAGGCCCGGAGGGTGTCCCCCCGGCGGGGGACCTCGACCTTCACCACGTCGGCGCCCGCGTCGGCGAGCAGCATTCCGTAATAGCCGCCGACGATGAGGCGGGTCAGATCGAGAACTTTCACGCCCTCGAGAGGAGCCGTCATCCGTGTCGCCTCGCGGCGCGATTTGAGACAAGTCTTCGCATGCTCTCCGGCCTTTGCATGACTCCTGGTCTCCGCATGACCTCCGGCCTCCGCCGTCCGGGCCGGAGACGGGCTCCGCGCCGGGAAAAGAAATTTCGAGAAGATCAGAGCATACCATGGCCCCCCGGCCCCGGCTTGTGCTGGGGGAAGACGTTTAGTTTTAATGGTTTACGGCGATCCGATTCGAAGGTTTCCGGCTGGAGGAATCCGGTATATATATTCGGGTCCGCCAGAGGATAGGATTCGGGTTTCTAGGAAGATCGAAATTTTCGCCCCCCCCGGGGGCTTTCTTCGTGCCGGGATGATTCTCACATGACGGTGAAATTAAAAAGAATTTGCGTGTTCACCGGTTCCCGCGAGGGAAGCCGCGCCGTTTACCGCGAGGCGGCCAGGAATTTGGGCGAAACCCTCTCCGGCAGGGGCATCGGCGTCGTCTACGGCGGCGGGCATATCGGTTTGATGGGGGTTCTCGCCGACGCGGCCCTCGAGGGCGGGGGCGAGGTGATCGGCGTTATTCCGCAGGGTATCGTCGACCTCGAGGTGGCCCACGAGGGCGTGACCGAGCTTCGCATCGTCAAGACAATGCACGAGCGCAAGGCCCAGATGGCCGACCTTTCAGACGGTTTCATCGTCCTTCCGGGCGGCCTCGGAACGCTCGAGGAGATGATGGAGATAATCTCCTGGGTCTATCTCCGGTTCATCAGCAAACCGATCGGGTTGTTGAATGTGGAGGGCTACTTCGATCCGCTTTTGTCGTTTTTCCGCCACGCGGCCGGAGAAGGGTTCATGCCGGAGAGCTACGATAAGTTGTTCACGGTAGGCGAAAATTCCGATCTTCTTATTTCCGGGATGGAGGGCTACTCCCCGCCGGACGGCGCTCTCGTGCGCGGATTTGACACCATTTAGGGGTATTGAGTGGGGAACTACTCCCATTCAAGGGCTTTCAGATACCCCACCTCCGGGATGTCGGCCAGCGGAGCGAGCCCCATCGTTTTTTTATGCGCCTGGATGGTTTTCAGGTGCGCGTAACACTCCCAAAGCGTGTGCCGGAAGACGTATTCCAGGTCGTAGTGGAATAGGTCCGGGTCCGTTTCATCCCTCCAAAATCCCCCCGGATGCGACTTCAGGGTGACCCTCTCCGTCCATTCCCTGGCCCCGTCGCCCGAGGCCCATCGCTGCTCTCCGGGTATCCGGCGCGTGAAGGTCTTCTCCCGAAGGCCGCCCAGCGTTTCCCCGCCGAGTATCTCAATGGCGAGGCCGACCGCGTCTTCAAGCGCGGCCAATAAATCGCCCATCTCATAAAACCGGCCGGGGTCAAGACACCGATCGCCGCCCCCCGTGTCGAGCAGCGATTTATCCCGCGGCAGGTTCTCCCCGAACAGCCCTTCGCCTACCAGGCCGACATACCAGCGGTAATGCACCCAGGCGATATGGCTGACCTGCTGTCTGATCGACCATGCGCCCCAGCTTTTTCCGGGTTGTGTTCTGTCGAGTTGCCCGGCGTTGAGCCCGCTGATCTCGCGTTCGTACATGGCCGGAATTCCGGGATATCCGGGAAACATCTCCCGCCCCGGCGTCGATAGGCTTTCGGTCATATCGGATTCTCATTCATATCAAACCCCGATTTTGAGATGCGGAAGGGAATTTTCCTTTCCCGGCATTCTGTCCAATTTTCCCCCGCCGCGCTATGGCCGCTGGTCCCGGCGTGAGATAGTTCATTTTCTTTGCACCCTTCTAATCGCGGCGGGCTTGTCTTGTTTGAGTTGTTTTCATCCATTCCTCCGGAATACCGCGCCCTGCTGGGGAGCTTTTTCTTCGCCTGCAATCAAATCCTCGTCCGCAGGTTGACGGACAGGGCCTCCCCTCTGACCGTGACGATCATGACCAATTTCTGGATGTCCGTCACCGCACTTTTCCTGATTCCGCTCTCGGACTCGTTCGAGGGAAATTTTCTCCGCGCGCTTCTTTTTTTCGCGGGTGTGGGTTTATTGGGTCAGGCGACGGCCCGGTATCTGGCCTATTCATCGAACAAGATGATCGGGGTGAGCCGGACAAACACCGTTGTCGCGGGCTCTCCCATCGGCGCCTCGCTGATGGGCGTCGTGATATTGGGCGAGCGGCCCGCGCCCGAGGTGGGGATCGGCATCATCCTGATCGTCGCCGGGTTGATTTTCATGACGAGCGAGCGGGGAGAGGGGAGGCAACCCCTCAAGAGCTACACATTCGCGTTCGTGGCGATGCTCGCCTTCTCGGTAACGCCTTATCTCCGGAAGGGGGGGATGCTGGCGCTGAGCGCCCCCGCGTTTGGGGTCATTTTCTCCACCATCATCGCCAACTCGACCCTGTTGGTGACCTCGCGGGCGATGCCCGGAGCCCATAAATTTCGCCTCAACCGCTCCATGGCGCTGGCGAGTATCCCGGCGGGGGTTTTCGGAATGGCCGCGGCGATCAACTTCTGGACCGCCCTCAGGGACGGCCCGCTTACCGTAATCTCCCCGCTCATCCGGATGACGCCGATTTTCGTGCTCCTCCTCTCGATGATTCTTCTCAGGGGCAAGGAGATCATCACGAAGCGGTTGGTTCTGGCGACCTTGATTGTCGTGGCGGGGGCGGCGCTGATTACGGCGAATCCGTGATTCCCGCTCGCGCGGATTGACCGTATCCCCCTTCGTTTGCGACACTTCCTCCATCCGAACCGTTTGATCCGAAGCTGCGGGGGATTTATCGGACATCCCCGGCGCATTCCGCATTTCGAGGAGAGAGGATGAAAGCACTCAAGATCGTTCCCGAGCGGTGTACGGGCTGCATGAGGTGCGAGCTGGCCTGCTCTTATATGCAAATCGGCGCCTTTCAGCCCTCTAAGTCCGTAATCCGGGTTTCGGCGTTCGAGGGTCATACGAGCTATTCACCCTACACCTGCCCCCAGTGCGACGAGGGGTGGTGTTTGACGGCCTGTCCCGTCGAGGCCATTACGATTAATTCCGCGGGCGCGAAGGATGTGATGGACACCGCGTGCGTGGGTTGTAAGCTGTGCACCATCGCGTGTCCGTACGGGACGATTTTCTACGATCCGGACCAGCACACGGCGTTCAAGTGCGATCTTTGCGGCGGGGCGCCCGCCTGCGTGGACGTGTGTCCGAGGGATGCCATCTTGTATGAGGAAGCCGAAACGGCGGATTGGGTTGGGCCGTTCGCGGCGGAGCGGGCTCACGGCCCCGGCGGGGCTCTTGCGGCGGGGGTGAAATAATGGCCAAACGTCACGTGATCGTCGGCGGGGGGACCGCCGGCTGGAATGCGATTACCACGATTCGGGAAATCGACAGGGGAGACTCGGAGATCGTTCTGGTATCCGCCGAAAATCCCTATTCGCGGATGGTTCTTCCCTACTACCTCTCGAAGGAGATCGGCGAGGCCCACGTCTTCACGGCGAGCGAAACCCGCCTTGAAGCGCTCGGGGTGGAGACGCGGTTTGGCCGCCGGGCGGCCAGTCTGAATCCCAACGACAACAAGCTCATCCTCGATGACGATGAAGAGATCGCCTACGACGATCTTCTGATCGCCACCGGCTCTTCGGCGGTCCGGCCGCAGGTGCCCGGGGCCGACGGCGCGAATGTTCACAGCTTCTGGACACTCGATCAGGCGCGGGAGGTGACCGCCAGCCTCAAGCCCGGCGTGCGCGTGGCGATGGTCGGCGCGGGCTTCATCTCCTTTACGATCTTGAATGCCCTGATCAAGCGGGGCGCCGAACTCACCGTCATCGAGATTGCGCCGAGGATACTTCCCCGGATGGTGGACGATACCGGGGCCGAAATCGTTCAGGGCTGGCTCGAGGAGCGGGGCGTGAAGATTCTGGCTGGGGCTGAGATCACCTCCATCGAGGACGCCTCCGGAGGAGGAAAAATCCTCAAGCTCAAGGCCGGCGCGGACATCGAGGCCGATCTCGTGATCATGGCGACGGGAATCAAAACGAACCTTGAATGGCTTGAGGGCTCGGGGGTCGAAATGAACGGCGGCGTTGTCATCAACGATCACCTTCGTTCGAGCGAATCCAATATATACGCCGCCGGCGACGTTGCGGAGGGGCCCGAACGGGTGGGGGACGGGAAGGCGGTCCACGCCATCGAGCCCACCGCCATGCAACACGGCAGGGTGGCCGGCGCGAACATGGCCGGGGTGGACACCGCCTATGAGGGCAGCCTGCTGGTGAACATCGTCGATGTACTCGATCTTGAGATTGCCAGTTTCGGCAACTGGAACGACGAGGAGGCCGAAGTCATTCAGGACGTTAAAAAGGACCGCCCCGCCTACCGCAAACTTCTTTTTAAAGAGAGGAGGCTCGTCGGGGCCATTCTCCTCGGGCGGACCCGGGACATCTGGGCGACGAACGACGCGGGAATGCTCAAGGGACTCATTCAGAGCGGCTGCGATCTTTCCGAGTGGAAGGAGCACCTGCGTGGCAATCCTTTCGATATCAAGCGCGCAGATCTCGCCGTGGGCGCCGCCGGGGCTCTGCTGCCGGAAACGCTTCTGGGCCGGCCCTCGGTCCCCGAGCGGGATATCGCTGTCCAACAATAGAATCGGCCATAACATCGGGAGATACCGACATTGAGCGACTCACACGCATATGCAGGGCAAATCCTGAGGGCGGATCTTTCGGCCGGTAAAACATGGGCCGATCCGTTCACGCCTGAGGACCAGCGGAAATATATCGGCGGCGCGTGCCTGGGGGCGAAAATCCTCTGGGAGGAAGTGCCCCCCGAGGTGGAATGGGATCACCCGGACAACCGCCTCGTCCTGGCCACCGGGCCGCTTGCGGGCCTTCCCGTCTGGGGCACGGGCGGGCTCACCGTTGTCACGCGGGGTGCGTTGACGGGCGGGGCCACAAATACGAACGCCAACGGTTTTTTTGGCGCCAACCTCAAGCACTGCGGCTATGACGCCATTGTCCTCCAGGGGCGCTCGGAGGGCTGGGTGTACGTTCATATCCAAGATGGCCGGGTGGAGCTCAAGGACGCCACCCACCTCCTGGGGAAGGACACCTGGGAGACCCAGCAGGCCCTCGAAAAAGAAATCGGTCTCAGCGGACACCAGCTCAGCGTCTATTCAATCGGTCCGGCGGGCGAGAACCTGGTGCGCTTCGCCGCCATCCAGGGCGACTACGGCCATGTGGCGAGCAAGAATGGCTGCGGGGCGGTCATGGGGTCCAAGAAGGTCAAGGCCGTGGCCATCGAGCGGGGCGACAAGGCGCTCACGGTCGCCCACCTGAAGGCGCTCTACGCCGCGGCGGACGAGATCACCCACAGCCTCCGGACCGACCCGAGCACAAAGGGTCTTTATATGTTCGGAACGCTGGGCGGGGTCCGGAACCAGATAGCGGGGGGATCGCTTCCGATTCGCAATTACACGACGAACGTATGGCCCGAGGGAGTGGATACCAAGAAATGGGAGGGACGAAGCCTCCGCGAAGGGTTCGATCACCGCGGCCATCAGTGCAACTCCTGCGGGATGTACCACTGCCACATGCAGGTGATCGCCTCGGGGGCCCACAAGGGGGAGATCGTGGATGAGCCCGAGTACGAGGGCTGGGCCGGCGCGGGCTGGGTCACCGGCGCCACCGATCCCCAGGAGGTTTCCTGGATGAACACCCAGATCGACCGGGCCTGCGTGGACGTGAACGAGTGGGGCTGGCTCTGCGGATGGGTGATGGAATGCCAGCAGAAAGGCTACATCAGCGATAGTGACCTCGGCTTCCGGCTTGAGTGGGGGGATATCGAAGGGTCGAACCGCCTGCTTCAGATGATCAGCCGCCGCGAGGGGATGGGCGATCTGCTGGCCGAGGGGGTGAAGCGGGCCTCGGAAAAACTCGGCGGCGAGGCGGCTGACTGCGCCATTTACACGATGAAGGGCGATTCGCCGCGCGGGCACGACCACCGCGCCCGGTGGGAGGAGATGCTGGACACCTGCACCGGCGGCGGTGGGACGCTGGACACCGCTCCCCCCGTTTTCCCGACCGAGATGGGCATGCCGGCCCGGGTGGAGCCCCAGGACCCGGAAGCCGTTCCCAAGATGGTGGGCACCATGCGGGGGAGGCGGCATTTCGAGGATTCGTTGGGCATTTGCGCTTTCACCTCCCGTACCCGGCTGGATATTCTCTGCCGCTCGGTCGAGGCCGCGACGGGCTGGGACATCCGGCGCGAGGAGGCGATGAATCTGGGCCGCCGCTCGGCGGCCTTGATGCGCGCCTTCAACCTGCGTTGCGGCATCGGGCCCGAGCTCGAGCGGCCCTCGAAGCGCTACGGCTCGACGCCCGTGGATGGCCCGGTGAAAGGAGTATCCATCATGGACCAATGGGAAAAAATGCTTGATATTTGGTATGAGACCGTCGGCTACGACCGGGCGACGGGCCGGCCTACCGCCGAGACGCTGACGGAGCTGGGTCTCGAAGAGTTGATCGAGCCTCTCTGGGGCGAGGGAGCGGCGGCCAGGACATAATGGGGGCGTCCGAAATTCATGCGCCTGCCGGGAGACAACCGTGAGCGCGGACAAGCCGAGCGTCAATATCGAATTCCTCGCCTGGGCGACGGTGTTCGTCGGCGGTGACGGGAGCGAGAGCCGGGAGTTCGTCGAAGATATTCGGCCCGGCGATACGTTACGGGCCGTCCTTAAGCGCCTCAGCCGCCGCTACCGCGATCTCGACAAAGCGCTCTGGGATCGGGGCTCGGACGCCCTCAGCGAGCACATCGAGATCGCCGTGAACGACGCCCTGCTGGGGATCAATCACACGCTCGAGAGCGGGGTGAAGGACGGGGACCGGATCATTCTCATGGGACAATACATGGGAGGATGAGGTTTCAGGCAAGCGAGTGGGGGCCAACCAAGCGGCCCCCGAGCGAACGGCTGATAAGCGCGCGTCCCCGAGGGACGCGCCTTTTTTTTGAATCGCTCTCAGTCGAGCGAGGTTTCGCCCAGCTCTTTCAGGAAGGTCTTGAACCACCATTCGGCGCTGTGGCGGACAACTTTTTCCAGTAGAATTTCGTGCCGCTCGACCCGCTCCTGGAGCGGCATCGAGAGGGCCCGAGCGATCCCGTCGGCGACATCTTCCGGCAGGTAGGGATTGACAATCACCGCCTCGGTCAGGTCCTCGGCCGCGCCCGTGAATTTGCTCAGGACGAGGACGCCGGGGTCTTCCGGGTCTTGTGCCGCGATATATTCTTTCGCAACGAGGTTCATGCCGTCGCGGAGGGGGGTGACGAGGCAAGCGTGGGCCTCGCGGTAAAAGACGCTGAGCCGATCGTGGGGGTAGGAGCGGTAGAAATACCGGATCGGAACCCAGTCGTGCTCGGCGAATTCACCGTTGATGCGGCCCACGATGCTTTCCACGGATTTTTTTTGATCGATATATTCGGGAACTTCGCTGCGCGAGGGGGCGCATATCTGAAACATGCATACCTTGCTCCGGTATTCAGGGTGGTGTTGGAGCAGCGCCTCGAACGAGAGAATCCGCTGCGGTATCCCCTTGGTGTAGTCGAGACGGTCCACCCCGAGGATGATCTGCGCGTCGCCCGCCTCTTCCTGAAGCCCGCGCCTGCGGCGGCCTGACTGGGTTTTCGCGGCCCCAGGTTCGAAGCGCTCTGGGTCCACGCCGATCGGGATCATGTGCACACGCTGCTTGCGCCCGCCGGCCCGGAGGTATTTTCCGTCCCATGAAGAGTCGATGAGGCGTTGGCTCGTATAGACGTAGTTGTCACGGTAGGTCCGGGTGTGGAGGCCGACGAGATCGTAATCCATCATGCCCTCCAGGACCTCTTCGGGCTCCGGAAGAATTTGCCAGGTTACGTACGAGGGAAACGGAATATGGAGGAAAAAGCCGATAGGCCCTTCGTGTCCCAGCCGTCTGAGCTCCCGGCCGAGGAGGAAAAGATGATAGTCGTTCACCCAGACTGAATCGTTTTTCTTTAGGTAAGGCATTAGCTCCTGGGCGAAACGTGCGTTGACCAGATTGTAGGCGAGATTTTCCTCCCGGTGCAGCTGCACCTCGCTATGAAAACTGTGAAGCAGGGGCCATAGCACCCGGTTGCAGAATCCGTTGTAGTAGGAATTGATCTCGCGCCTGGTGAGGTCGAACCCGACGATTTGAGTTTCTTCGAAACTCCACGATGCGTTTTTTTTCTTCTCTCCCTGTCTGGATTTTCCGCTCCACCCGAACCAGACCCCTCCCCCGCTGAGCTCGAGCGCCGAGATCAGGGCGGAAACCAGCCCGCCGACGCTTTCTTTTCGGGAGCGCGGGGAGTCCTTCTCAGGGAGGGGTGGCAGACGATTGGAGACGACGACAAGTTTGCTCATGGGCGGTGTTCCTCGCAGGTGCGTGCTGCCTGGAGGACTCCACGGTGGCTCAGCCCCAAAAGGCCGCCGCCGGGGTGCGGCAATCAACCGATTGAGACAATATCCTCAATCAGTCTCTTATTCTGACATGAACGAAGGGCCCCGCCAAGGGAGCGGATTGAGGTAAGGACCGATTCGGTTTGCGCGGCCAGATCCCTCCGGAGAGAATTGACGCCGGATGGGCACTTTGTTAGCGTCCGCCTTTCCAGGGGTAATTCCTCTCGTCAATGTTTTTCGTCCCGAATGGCCGCCCCACAGAAATCCGGAGGTTTTTTCATGGTTTCCGCTCTAGAAATGATGGACCCCGAAATTTTTGGCGCGATGGAAAAAGAAACCACCCGGCAGGGGGACGAACTCGAACTCATCGCTTCCGAGAATTACGTTAGCGCCGCGGTCATGGAAGCGGCCGGCGGCACCATGACGAACAAATACGCCGAGGGCCTGCCCGGAAAGCGCTACTACGGCGGCTGCGAATTCGTGGACATCGCCGAGTCCCTGGCCATTGAGCGCGCCAAGGCCCTATTCGGCATGGATCACGCCTCGGTTCAGCCCCATAGCGGAGCGCAGGCCAACGCCGCGGTCTATTTTGGTCTCCTCGAGCCGGGAGACACGATTCTGGGCATGAACCTCTCTCATGGCGGCCACCTGACTCACGGCCACCCGGTCACGTTTTCGGGGAGATGGTTTAATGTCGTTGCCTACGGCGTTGATCCCGAGAACCACGTCATTGACTTCGAGGAAGTCGAGAAACAGGCCAAGGAGCACAGGCCGAAGATGATTATCGTGGGCGCGAGCGCCTACCCGCGATCCATCGACTACCAAAGGTTTCGCCAGATTGCCGACGAGGTGGATGCGGTGGTCATGGCCGATATCGCCCATATCGCCGGGCTTATCGTCGCGGACGCGCACCCCTCGCCCGCCGGGCACGCCCACATTGTCACCACCACCACCCACAAGACACTTCGCGGCCCCCGGGGGGGCATCATCCTCGCCGACGAGGAACACGCCGCCGCCATGAGCAAGGCGGTTTTTCCGGGAATGCAGGGCGGTCCGCTGATGCACATCATCGCGGCGAAGGCGGTGGCGCTCAAGGAAGCCGCGTCCGACGGGTTTCGCGGCTATGCCGCCCAGATTGTTAAAAACGCCAAGGCGCTGGCGGAGACGCTAAAAGGAAGAGGGGTTCAGATGGTGTCGGGCGGAACGGACAATCACCTGCTTCTGCTCGACCTGCGCGAAGCCGGCTTCAGCGGACGAAAAGCGGAGGGCGCTCTCGGCCGCGCCGGGATCACGGTCAACAAAAACGCGATTCCCTTCGATACCCGAAAGCCGACGCTCACCAGCGGAATCCGGATAGGAACGCCCGCCCTGACCTCGCGGAAGATGAAGGAGCCCGATATGCAGGTGATCGGCGGCTGGATCGCCGATATCTTGAGCGATGTCGGGAACGAAGACCTCACCGCTTCCGTCCGCGCGGATGTCCGGGAACTCTGCGCGAAATTCCCCATGGGGCCGGGCGGCGCAAGACCGGAGTGATCCGGAACTTTTCCGGGCGCATTTTTCGCAGATTAATCCGCACCTTCCGGGCTTCGGCGTATTCCTGCCGTCCCTCGTATTCCGTCTAGTCTCCGTATGGCGCCATTTGGAAGCGAACCGCGCCCGCCTTCTCCAACTGGTGAACCGCCGCGATGGTTTTGTGATCGTGAAGCGGCGGGCCGATGAGTTGGGCTCCGAGCGGTAGATGACTATCGCTGAAGCCGACCGGAAATGAAGTGGAAGGAAACCCCAGGAAGTTGATATGCCGGGTCAGGGCGATCAAGTGGCCCCGCGCGGGGTATTCCTTTCCGGCGATGGTGACCGTTTTCGCCGACCGGAGCGGCGCCGGCATCGGCGTCGCAGCGGCCAGGACAATATCCACCTTTCCGAAAACCTCCTTGAGCACCCGGGCCGTCCACTGCGAGCGGAACCGCTGGGCCTGGATATAGGTGGGCGCGGGGACGAAAAATCCGATCAGCAGCCGCTCGAGCACCATCGGGTCGTAATCGTCCGGTCGCGCACGGACATCCTTTTCGTGAAAGGCCGAAGCCTCGGACATCATGAAATTCGTGGCCGTATCGTAGGCGGTTTCGAGATCGGGAATGTCCACCTCGATAACCCGGGCTCCCGCGTCGGCCAGGGCCCGGGCGGTTTCCTCGACGGCCTCGACCACGGCGGGGTCCGACTGATCGGAGTAGTAGCTTCGCGCGTGGCCGACCCGGACTCCCTTGAGCGGCGCGTCCAGGGCCCCGATGAAGTCGGGAGCCTCGACCTGGAGCGAACTGGGGTCCTCGGGGTCCGGGCCCGCGATGGCGGACATCATCAGGGCGCAATCCTCAGCGGTGGCCGCCAGGGGGCCGAAGCTGTCCAGCGACCATGAAAGCGGAAAACAGGCCGCCTTGGTCACCAGCCCGAAGGTGGGTTTGTGGCCGACGGCTCCACAGAGGGATGCGGGAATCCGGATCGAGCCGCCCGTATCCGAGCCGATGGTGATGGAGGCCTGCCCGGTTAAGACGGCGTTGGCCGAGCCTCCGCTGGAGCCGCCCGAGACCCGCTCCGGATCCCAGGGGTTCTTCTGGTCGCCGTAGTGGGGGTTGTGGCCGGAGGGGCCGAAGGCGAATTCGTGAAGATTGAGTTTTCCCAGGATAACCGCCCCCGCTTCCCTGATCATCCGGGTGAGCGGAGCGTCCCCGGTGGCCACGTTGTCGCGGTAGATCAGGCTTCCGGCGGTGGTGCGGAGTCCGGCCACGTCGATGAGGTCCTTCAGACCGACCGGAACGCCCAGGAGCGGCCCCTGCGCGGAACCCGCCGCAACGCTTCGATCAACCCGGCGGGCCTCGCTCAGCGCGCCTTCACGGTCCAGGGTGATCCAGGTGTTAATGTCCGGCCCGATTTTTTCGGCGCGCTCGAGAAATGCTTCAACCGCCTCGAGCGCGGAGATTTTCTTCGCCCGGATTTGCCGGGCGAGTGCGGCCGCCGGCAGGCGCGTGATGTCATTCGCCATGGCCCGGGCTCCTCAGGATGGCGCGGTGGCCCATCGGCTCCGAGCCGGGCGCCAGGCCGGCCACGGCCTGATCGTTGGCCCGGTCGAGAGTCTCCAGAAGCGCGGCGAGGCCGGCTCGCCGATCGGCGTTCAGCGGTTTTCCGAATATTTCTTGGTGGCGGCGCGAAATTTCTTCGTCGGAAACGGACACGAGACATTCTCCGTGAATTGAGGGTTTAAACCGGAATTTGAAAAAATATACTAGCTTGTCCTTTCCGCCGGACGCAAATCTCGGGCGACTTTCTCAAAGGCCCGGCTTTAAGCCCGGCCATGGGTTCCAGCCTTGAGCTCTAGCCTTGAATCCCGGCCATGAAAGGTGGAAAATCACCTCATCGATTCGGTCCGCCCCGGGAATTTGAAATGCTCCATGCTGGGTTGATCCGGCGCGCCGGTCCGCTGGCGTTGGCGGGAATTTTGGTTTTTCTCCTCGGGGGATGCACCTATGTCCTCAAGGAGACTTTCACCCGCGGGCTTCAGGACAGAACCGGTGACGAGCAGCTGGAAGACGCCCGGATAGATGTGGTTTTCACCGAAAAAATCAACAAGATGAACGCGGACCTGATCTACGACGTTTTCATCGATGTTTGGAAGGGGCGGGTCATGCTGACGGGGGTGGTGGACGACCCCGGGCTGATCCCGGCCCTTTCCCGGCTGGCGGGCGAAGACGTTCATGCAAGGGCCGTTTATAACGAGATCCAGGTTGTGCCGCGGAGGGAAAAGGGGGTTTTAGAGAACACCCTCTCGCCTCTCCAGAAGCTCAAAGATATGTTTATCGAACTGGATGTCAAAACAAAACTTTTTTCGGACGAAAACGTGAAGTCGGTCAATTATCATCTGCGCTCGGTGCTGAACCGGGTCTACGTCATCGGGCGCTCCGGAAGCGCCGGGGAGCGCCGCCTCGTGATCCGGCACATATGGGAGACGCAGGGCGTCAAGAGCGTGAAGGAATTTATCGAAACCGCGCCGCCGGCCCGGGCGAAGTCCACCGCCGGTCTGACGCGGAACTGAACCAACCATTCATTATTGGAATTTTAATGACTCGCCTCGGAATACTGGACCAATCTCCGATTCGAAGTGGGGGCACGGCGGCGGACGCCATCCGCGAGACGGTGCGGCTGGCCGAGGCGGCCGAGCGCCTGGGCTATCACCGCTACTGGGTGGCCGAGCACCACAGCCACCCCGGCCTGGCGGGGCCCTCGCCCGAGCTCATGGTTGGCCAGATCGCCGCGCGCACGAATAAGATACGAGTGGGCGCGGGCGGTGTCATGCTCAGTCACTATAGCCCGCTCAAGGTGGCGGAGAATTTCCGGGTGTTGGAGACGCTCTATCCGGGGCGAATCGACCTGGGAATCGGCCGGGCGCCGGGCGCGGACCGCCTCGCCTCCCGCGCGCTGGCGAACGGCGGAAACCCGCTGTCCGTGGAGGACTTTCCGAGAAAAGTCTCCGACCTGCTCGGCTACCTCGGCGACGGCCTCGAACCGGGCCACCCCTTCGAAAGCCTCCGGGCGATGCCGGACGGCGAGACCCAGCCGGTGACCTGGCTGCTCGGCTCGAGCGATCAGAGCGCCATCCTCGCCGCGCATTTTGGCTGCCCGTTTTCCTTCGCCCACTTCATCAACAATCGCGGCGCGGCGCAGGTTCTGGATATCTACCGCGGGAATTTCAGGCCCTCGCCCCGCCTCACTGCGCCGGAGGCCAGCCTGGGCGTGTTCGTTTTTTGCTCCGAGGACGGAGAGGAAGCCCGGCGCCACGCGGCGAGCCGGGGGCTGTTCTTCCTCAGGACCCGCATGGGGGAGACGGGGGGCGTACCCTCCCCCGAGGAGGCGCTCTCTTATCCCTACACCGAGATGGAGCGCGCCTTCGTGAACGACACCCTGAGCCGGACCATCGCCGGCACCCCCGAGGAGGTGAAGGAGCGGATGCTCGCGCTGGGCGAGGAGGCCGGGGTCGATGAGTTTGTCGTTGTGAACCAGTGCCATGACTTCGGCTTCAGGCTGAAAACCTACGAGCTCCTGGCCGAGGCCTTCGGGATAGAGGCGCGGGGGTAGCGGCGCGAAGGTAACTAGAAGCTTTCCTAGGCGTGTTTTCTCGCCTTGAGCTCGGTCTTGCGGAAGCGGAAGGCGGCGGGCGCGACTTCGAGGCATTCGCCTTCTTTGAGGAACTCGATGGCCTGCTCGAGGCTGAACTGGCGCGGCGGGACGATCTGGGCGCCGATGTCGGCGCCCGAGGCGCGCATGTTGGTGAGTTTTTTCTCTTTCGTGATGTTGATGTCCATGTTCTGCTCCCGGCTGTTTTCGCCGATGATCATCCCCTCGTAAACCTCGTCGGTCGGCGAGACGAAGAGAACCCCCCGATCCTGTAGATGCTCGATGGCGTAGGCGGTGACTTTTCCGCCCCGGTCGGCGACGAGGGCGCCCGTGATCCGGCCGGGAATATCTCCCGCCCAGGGCTCCCAGCCTCCGAAGAGGGTGGTGAAAATGCCGGTGCCCCGCGTGTCGGTGAGGAATTCGTTTCGGTAGCCGAACAGCCCCCGGCTCGGGATTTTGAACCCGAGGCGGGCGCGGCCCCGGCCCGGGTTGGCCATCTGGGTCATCTTGCCCCGGCGCTCGCCGAGTTTTTGGGTGACGATGCCGATATAATCCTCGGGAATGTCGATGACGGCGTTCTCGACCGGCTCGAGGGTCTTGCCCCCCTCGGCGCGCGTGATGACCTCCGGCCGGCCGACGGTGATCTCGAATCCCTCGCGGCGAAGCTGCTCGATAAGAATGGCGAGCTGAAGCGAGCCGCGCCCCGACAGGCGGAAAGCGTCGGAAGAGGCGGTCTCCTCGGCCACGATGGCCGGGTTGTTCAGCGCTTCCCTGAAAAGGCGCTCCCGGATCTGTCGCGAGGTGAGCAGCTTTCCGCTCCGGCCCGAGAATGGAGAATCGTTCACCCGGAAAATCATCGTAATCGTCGGCTCATCGAGAACGATTGGGGGAAGCGGGCGCGGGTCCTCCGGGTCGGCGATGGTGTCCCCGATGCTGATCGGATCGAAGCCCGCGACGGCGACGATATCCCCCGCCCGGGCCTCCTGGATTTCCTTTCGCTGGAGACCTTCGTAGCCGTAGAGGACGGTCACCTCGGCGGTTTGGCTCTTGCCGCCGGCGCCGATCAGGGCGCATTTCCCGCGGGCGCGGATCGAGCCGTTCCACACGCGACCGATGGCGAGGCGGCCGACGTAGTTGTCGTATTCGAGTTGTGCGACGAGGAGTTGAAGCGGCGCGCCCTCATCGAACTCCGGCGGGGGAATGGTCTCGAGCAGGGTCTCGAAGAGAGGCTCGATGTTTTCCGCCAGCGCATCCGGGGAGGCGCCCGCCCGACCCTCCTTGGCGATGGCATAGAGGACGGGGAATTCAAGCTGATCTTCATTCGCGTCGAGGTCGATAAACAGATCGTAGACCTCGTTCAGCACTTCTTCCGCCCGCGCGTCCGAGCGGTCCACCTTGTTGATAACAACGACGAAGGGAATCTCGCGCTCGAGGGCCTTTCCGACGACGAACCGCGTCTGCGGAAGCGGGCCCTCGGAGGCGTCAACGAGGAGGAGGGCGCCGTCCACCATCGAGAGCACCCGTTCGACCTCGCCGCCGAAATCGGCGTGGCCCGGCGTATCGACGATGTTGAAGGTCGCATCGCCGTATTTGATCGCGCAGTTTTTCGCCATGATCGTGATGCCTTTTTCGCGTTCGAGGTCCATCGAGTCGAGAACGCGGCTGGCTACAGCCTGTCCCTCGCGGAAGATTCCGCTCTGCCAGAGCATGGAATCGACGAGGGTGGTCTTGCCGTGATCAACATGGGCGATGATGGCGAAGTTTCGAACGTCGCTTCGGGTGCTGATGGCCATGGACGGCTCCTGGGTTCTCTTCAATCTTTCGCTTATATAAGGCGCCGCCCGCCCGCGGAGGGCCGGGGCGGACGGATAATGGCTGAAAAGGGGAGATGGTTCAAGGGAAAAATCATGATTTGGCCATATTTTCCGGGGAGAGCGGGTTCCCTCTCGATAGCCTGTTATCATGTGCCGGCCGACAAAATTGCCCTGCACGTTCGGAACACAGGGCGGGGATGCTATGCTGGGCGCACGATCCAGCTTGCCGTTCCGCTCAAAAGCGAAGCCGGGCCGAACGGCGCTCCCTTTCGCATGGAATGCATCACGAAATTATAGATACCGGGCGCGGGAGGGTGGGCGCTCCCGGACGCTTCCATTTCCCCGCCCGGCGGAGAGGCTTTAATGAAACAGTTGACCGACCGCGTTTTTTACATGAACAGGTACCCCACGGTGGGGATAGTCGTTACCTCCGGCGGCGTCATCGCCATCGACGGGCCGATGAAGCCCGGCGACGCGATCGAGTGGCGCGACTTCATCGCTTCAAAGGGCCCCCTTCGATATAACATCAACACCGAACACCATCAGGACCACATCACATCGAACTGGTATCTGAAGGCCGATAAGATAATTTCGAGCGAGGTGACCTACGCGGATTTTCTCACCTCCCTGACATCGTTGGAGGTGACCCGGGAGCGTATGTTGAACTACGATCCGGGTTGCGGCGACCTGTTGGAGGGATACGAAATCCGGTGGCCCGACATCACGTTCAAGAGCCGGATGACGCTTCGGCTCGGGGGTGAGACTTTTCACCTCATCCATTCGCCCGGCCACACGCGGGGGCAAACCGTGGTACACGCCGTCGAGGCGCGCGTCGCTTTCACGGCCGACAACATCACTCCGGGAAATTATCCCTTTTTTCACTCCGCCGCCGTTTGGGAATGGTTCGAGTCGCTTGCTCTTCTCGAGTCGCTCGATGTGGACTGGTATGTGCCGGGGCACGGCGAACCCTGCGGAAAGGACGAATTCCCCCGGCAGCGGGAGATAATGTTCGACATCATCAACGAAATAAAAGAACTTAAAAACCGGGGCCTCGGCCGGGAGGAGGTCCAGGAGCGGGTGAACTACATCGATCGCCCGGGCCTCGATCACCCCCGTTTGCTGGGGCCTCGCGCCTACGAACTGCAAAAAGGGGGCGTGGGGAATATTTACGACGCGCTGGGCGATCATCCCTCGGGGCCGTGACACTGCCGTTAGATTGCCCTGATTCATTGGGTCCGGCCCGTTTCGGCCGCGTGAATCGCCGCTTTTCCGATATTGCCCATCGGCCCGCCTTGTAGTCGCCGGAGCGCGGAGGGTAAAATGGGTCGAGTCGCAGTTTTAATTTAGGTCGCCTTAACCGGAGTGGTTTTCCATGGAATATATTCATGTCGATGAAATCCCGGAGTTGAACGACCCGTTTTTTGTCCTGGCTTTTGAAGGTTGGAACGACGCGGCCCAGTCGGCGACCATCGCGGCGAGGTACCTGGTGAACCGTTTCGACGGCAAGCGGTTTGCGAGGTTCCAGTCGGAAGATTTTTTCCAGTTCTCGGATCAACGGCCGCACGTCCGCCTCGGCACCGACGGTAACCGCGTGATCACCTGGCCCGAAAATTCGTTTTATTATTGCAAACATCCGGAATTGACGCGTGACCTGGTGGTGTGCGTTGGCGTTGAGCCTCAACTGATGTGGAAGTCGTTCAGCCGGAGCGTCATGGAACTCATCCGCAGGTGCGGCTCCGGGCTGACGGTGACCATGGGCGGGCTGCTGGCGGAAAACCCTCATGACGAACCTCTGGAGCTTGTATGCCTCGCGACGGAGCCGCGACTGGCCGGGCTCACGGGCGTCCAGGTGACGAAATACGAAGGGCCGACCGGAATCGTTGGCGTTATTCACACCGAACTCCAGGATGCCCGCATACCGGCCGTGAGCCTTTGGGTCAACATTCCCCAAAAAATTTCATCGCTTCCGAATCCCAAGGGGGCCTATGCGCTTCTCGAGCGTCTCGAGGCCGTCAGCGAAATCAAAATCGACCTGGACGAGCTCGGGCGATCCGCCAATCAATTCGACGAGAAAGTTAAAGAGGTTATCGAACAGCAACCGAGCATCGAGCGGTTCCTCTCCCAACCTTTCACGGCACAGGACGACGGGGACGACATGGATACGGCTTCGGGCGAGGATGAATCCGCGGAAGAGGAATCACCCGAAAAACTGCCCTCGGGCGATGAGCTCGCGGACGAAATCGAATCCTTTCTCCGGCGCCGGAGCAACGGCGAAGCTTCCGATTAAACGCTTCCGGCTCCGGCGGCCCGGGCCTGCCTGCCTGATAATCGCAATCGCTCAATATTTGTTCGCCGAAAGGGGGGATTCCCGCCTCCCCGAACGGGGGACAGCTTTTATTCTCCTTTTTTCGAGTGTTGGGGCCCCGCTGGATTGGTGATGCGCGCTTTTGTCCTGGCGGCGGGCCTTGGCGTCCGCCTGGGTCCGCTCGGAGAGATTGTTCCCAAGGCGCTCCTGCCCCTGGGCGGTATGCCGATGATTCGTTTTGCCCTGGACAGGCTCGGCCGCGCGGGGGTGAGCGAGGCGGTTGTCAATCTTCACCACCGCGCGGATATGGTCAGGGCCGCGCTCGGGGAATCCGTCTGCGGCGTTAAAATCCTTTTTTCCCATGAGCCCGAAATACTGGGAACGGCCGGCGGCCTGAAAAAAGCCGAGGATTTTCTTCGGGAGGGCGGCGGTCCGTTTTTCGTTTTAAACGCTGACATTTTGAGCGGCGCGGACCTCGGGGCCGCGCTGGCCCGCCATGAGGAAGGCGGTTTTTTGGCGACGCTGATTCTCCGCGCTTCGGCGGACGCTGAAAAATACGGCCTCCTGGCGGTGGATGAGGCGGGACGGCTCCGGAGGTTTCTTCGCGCAAGCGCTCCTGGTGAAGGCGGCGGCGCGGCGAGAGAGGCGATGTTCACCGGACAAAGCGTGATGTCGCCCGAGTTCCTCGATCATATTCCGGCGGGGCGGCCCTGCGGAATCTCGGAGGAAGTCTACCCGCCCCTGATTGAGAGCGGCGCTCCGATTGGCGGTTTTTTGACGGAAGCCTACTGGGCCGATGTGGGTGCTCCGGCCAGGTATTTGGATGCCACGGAGGACCTCATCGCCGGGCGGCATGTCCCGGCGATCGATTGGCCGGCCGGGGAGGATACGCTTGTCGAGGGCCCGCCCCTGCCGTGGGGTGAGGGGTTGCTCCGCCCGCCCGTTCTCATCGGCGAGGGAGTGCGTCTGAGGCGTGGCGCCACCGCCGGGCCTTTCGCGGTTTTGGGGAGCGGTGCTATTCTGGGCGAAGGGGCTTCCGCTGAGAATTCAGTCATCTTTCCCGGCGGCGGGGTGAGCGATGCAGTGTCTTTGGATCGGTGCATCGTGGGACCCGCCGCCATTGCCGCTCCTGTGGGCGACAAGCGGTGTTTCGAGTCCGTTTTCGCCGGTGGGAGCGCGGAGCCGATTTCTTTTTAAAATAATGGAGCGGAAGATTTAATGAGCCAGGTCACTTTGCCGGATACGAAAGACAGACCGGAGCCGACAACGAAAACCACTCTCCCCGCGGGACGCTCGCCGGTTCTGGCGCGTGAGGGAATCGTGGCGACGAGCCAGCCGCTGGCCGCCACGGCGGGGTTGCAAGTCCTCCGCGAGGGGGGAAACGCGCTGGACGCCGCCATCGCGGCGGCGGCGGCGCTCAATGTCGTCGAGCCGCAATCCACCGGCATCGGCGGCGACATGTTCCTGATTTACTGGGATAACAACGAAAAAAGGCTCGTCGGCCTCAACGGCAGCGGCCGCGCTCCGCAAGGCGCCACTCTCGAGCGCTACCGGAGCGAGGGGTTCACCGCCGTTCCCGGGGAGGGAATCTTCGCGGTCACGGTCCCCGGCGCGTTCGATGGCTGGTGCTCGGCCCTTGATCGCTTGGGGAGCGGAAAAAAGTCGCTCGCCGATCTCCTCGCTCCTGCGATTCACTACGCCGAGAGCGGCTTTCCGTTGACACCTATCATCGCGAACGCTTGGCGGCTTCAGGAAAAAAAGCTCTCCTCTTTCGAGGGGTCGAAGCGAACCTACCTGCCGGGCGGGCGGGCGCCTCGTGTGGGTGAGATTTTCCGCAATCCGAATCTGGCGGCCACTTTCAGGTTGCTGGGGGACGGCGGGCGGGAGGCCTTCTATCACGGCCCGGTGGCGGAGGCGATTGTCCGGGCCTCGGGTGAACTGGGCGGTCTCTTCGAGATGGAGGATTTCGACGGCGCCCGGTGCACCTGGGTCGAGCCGATCAGTACGGGCTACAGGGGCTACGAGCTTTGCCAGATACCTCCCAACGGCCAGGGTCTCGCGGCGCTCATTTGTCTGAATATCCTCGAAGGCTATCCGCTTTCGGAGTTCAGCTTCGGTTCGGCGGATCATTTTCACTATCTCATCGAAGCGATGAAACTCTCCTTCGCGGACAAGAACAAATACTTCGCCGACATGGAGCATGCCGAGGTGCCCCTGGAGGGTCTCCTGTCGAAAACATACGGCGAGGAGCGGCGGCGGCTGATCTCCGGGGATTCGGCGGCGGACCCCGCCCCCGGCGCCCCCCATGGTTCGAGCGATACGATATATCTCACCGTGTCCGACCGCGATGGAAATATGTGCTCGTTCATCAACAGCCTGTTCCACCATTTCGGCTCGGGCGTCACGGCCGGCGATACGGGAGTCATGTTGCAAAGCCGCGGTTTCGGTTTCTCTCTCGAGGAAGGGCACCTCAACTGCATCGCGCCCGGAAAGCGCCCCCTCCATACGATCATTCCCGGTTTTGTGATGAGGGACGGCGAACCCTGGATGAGTTACGGCGTCATGGGCGGTGATATGCAGCCCCAAGGCCTTGTTCAGATGCTTTCGAACATGGTGGATTTCGGCATGAACATCCAGGAGGCCATCGAAGCGCCGAGATTCCGCGTTCTGGGCGGCCTGGAGGTTGCCGTCGAACACGGGGTGCCCGACGAGGTGCTCGATGACCTGACACGGCGGGGCCATGATGTCGCCCGGAGCGGCGGTTATGAAGGTTTCGGGGGCGCACAAGGGGTCGTCCGCCTCCCGGAGGGAGTGTTCATGGCCGGCTCGGACCACCGGAGGGACGGCTGCGCCACCGGATATTAGATAGTCCGAAGCAGCGTGGAAGGGGGCGTTGTGAGGAGAGTTACCTTTGCCGGGTTATTGGTTGCCGGGGTATTGTCATTCGCCGGTCTTTCCGGCGCCTCCTCCGCGGGAGTAGGATGCGAATCCCGGCTCGCCGGAAACACCGGCCCCTGGCGGAAGATCTCGCGGGGACTCGATGTCAGGAAGATGCGTATTCGCTTCTGGGACGGGACCTCTGCCGGCTTGACCGGCGCTCGTATCGACCCGGATCGTTTTGAAATCCGGCTCAAGTGGCAGTTCGGAAAAGGGGCGCTGAAGGCGGCGGCCGACATTGCGCGGGCCGCCAAGGCCGTGACCGCGGTCAACGCCGGGTATTTCGACGAGAACGGCAGGCCCATGGGGTATTTTCGCTCGGGCGGTACGGTGTTCAATAGCCGCCTTCTTTTCCGGGGGCGTAGCCGCGCGCTTCACCTTGGCGCTATTTTTTATGTTCTGAATAATTCCGGAAAGGCGGGGATCGCCACCCGCGAGGAATTTGATTCGAGAGGGGTGCGCGAGGCTTTTCAGGCGGGGCCCTATCTCGTTCGAAACGGACGGCCCGATCCGGGTCTGGACGCCTACCGGGAGTATCGCCGCGCGGACCGGCGGACCGTTCTCGCCCTCGGAAAAAAGGGGCGTCTTATATTCATGGTGAGTGATGAAATCGGACGGGGAATTTCTTGGTGCGAGCTCCAGAATTTTTGGGCGCGACCCGAGTCCGGTGGCGGTCTTTAAACCGTCGAAGCTATGAATCTCGAGGGTGGGTCGATTTCTCATTTATTCGTGAATGGAAGCGACCGGTCGTTTAATCTGGCCGGGAGATTGGTGCCGGCGTTGATTCTCGCCATTCCCCGTTAGGGAAGGCCGGGAATCAGCCGTCGCCGGGAGGAGATGTTATGGAGCGCCGGGTCAAGGAAATCATGACCACCAATGTTGTAACCATCAGCCTCGATGAAAAACTCGATCTCGTCGATGAAATCATGTCGAACGGTGATATCCGGCATATGCCTGTCACGAAAGGCGGTTTTGTCATCGGCCTGCTTAGTCAACGCGACCTCCTTCGGGCGAAGCTGTCGACGGTGATCGATTTCTCCGAGGAGGATCGAAAGGAATTACTCGAGGCGACCGACGTCGAAAAAGTCATGACGCACTACGTGAAGTTCGCCGATCCGAACGAGCCCATTGCTCATGCCGCCAAGCGAATGCTCGAATTGAAGATTGGTTGCCTTCCCGTGGTTGGCGAGGAGAAAGAGCTCCTGGGGCTCATTACCGAAACCGACGTGATGCGTTACTTCGTTGAGATTGCCGACGAGGACGACTCCTAGACCGGGAGAGTTTTAATGAGAAATATGGAAGGAAAGGTGGCCCTGGTCTCGGCCGCCAGCAAGGGTCTCGGCCGCGCTTCGGCGTTGGCGATCGCACGCCGCGGGGCGAAGGTAGCGTTATGCTCCCGCAACGGAGAGGAAGCCGCCGCCGCCGCGAAGGAAATCGCCGAGGAAGCGGGAGTCGAAACCTGGCATTGCGCGGCCGATGTCAGCCAGGCGAAGGGCGTCAAGGATTTCGTGGAAGGCGCCGCCGCCCGGTTCGGCGGGGTCGATGTGCTGGTCTCGAATGCGGGCGGCCCGCCGCAGGGCGAGTTTAAGGATTTTTCCGAAGCCGACTGGCAAAGCGCTTTCGAGTTAAGTGTGATGAGCGCGATCCGCCTCGTCGGCGCGGTGTTGCCCCACATGAAAGGCCGGGATTACGGACGGATTCTTTTTATACTCTCCTCCTCCGTGAAGGAGCCCATTGATAATCTCCTTTTGTCGAACGTCATGCGCCCGGCGGTGGCCGGACTATCGAAATCCCTTTCCAGGGAACTGGCCGGCGAAGGCATCCTGGTCAATGTTGTGGCTCCGGGAGCGGTTCTCACCGATCGCGTGAGGCAAAACCGGACGGCCGATGCGGAGAGAAGAAACATCTCCTTCGACGAAGCCCTCGACAGGGTGACGAAACAAGTACCCCTGGGCAGGTTGGGGGAGCCCGATGAATTCGGCGCCATGGTGGGTTTTCTGGCTTCGCCGGAGGCCAGCTACATCACCGGGGGATATTTTTTGGTGGACGGCGGCCGGCTTAAGGGAATCTGATTCTTTCCCAATGGTCTGATTTTATCTTCTTCTCAGCCTGTTGAACCGGCTCGGGGTAGGCGGCGGGGCGGCGGGTTCGGGCGCCGCGGGCTCTTTTTTCTCGATCTCCGTGTCGGTTTTGTATTGCGTCCTCAGGTCGGCGTCCACTTCTCTTTTTTTCTTCAGGGCTTTTGTAAGCACCGCCTTTTTCTCGTAGATGACAATCTGCTCTCTCAGCAACGCGAAGAAATTTCCATCGGGATCTGAAATTCCCGGAATCGGGATGCCGGAAAGGCCCGAGGAAATTTCGATCCGGGTCCTTCCCTCCGAAAGGGGCATGATAAAAATCGCCCGCTTGCCGAAGGTGGTGAGGGAGACGATTTTCCCCGTGGTTTTATTTGCCTCCCATACCTCCTCGCCGCTTTCGTGCATCACCCGTACCGCCGCGGGAAAAACGATGCTTTTCGACTTGCTGATGATTCTGACGGTGCCGCCGCCGGGCCGGGCCGACTCGACTCGCTCGAACCGGGAGGCGCATCCCGATGCCAGGGCGGCGGTGAGTAACAGGGCGGTGAAGGTCCAGTGCCGTTTTTCCATCGGGAAGATTCCTTTGCTCCGGGCCCCATGAATATACCATACCTCCGGCGTTGACACTGGAGAACCTCGCCCGCCATACTCGTAAGGTTGGCCCGCCTGCCGTTTAATACTTTACCGATCAATACGGGATATTCAAGGATGGAAGATATTGTAATCGAGGGCGCCCGGGAGCATAACCTCAAGAACATTACCCTCCGGCTCCCGCGCGAGCAGTTTATCGTGGTGACCGGCCCGAGCGGGTCGGGAAAATCCTCCCTCGCCTTCGACACCATTTATGCGGAGGGCCACCGCCGCTACGTCGAGTCTCTTTCGACCTACGCCCGGCAATTCCTCGAGCGGGTGGACAAGCCCGATGTCGATTCGATCGAGGGAATCAGCCCCGCCATCGCCATCGAGCAATACAACCCCGTCAAGCATTCGCGCTCCACCGTGGGGACGGCTTCGGAGATTTACGACTATATCCGCCTCCTGTTCGCGAAGGCGGGGGATATCCACTGTCCGGACTGCGGAAAACCGGTCCGCCCATCCACGGTGGACAGCGCCGCCGCGTGTGTCCTCGAAGAGCACACGGGCGAGAGGGGTTTCGTGCTCTACAGGCTTCCCGGGGTGTTTCTGGAGGATCTGGAGGATCGATTCTCCGCCCTGGTCGCCCAGGGTTTTATCCGTGCCATGGTGGCCGGGGAAGTTGAGAAAATTGGTCCCGATCTCGCCGCCCGAATAAGGGAATTGGCCGGTCCGGTTTCAAGTTCGGCTTCGAAACCGGCCCCGGCGGCCAAGAAAAAGACTCGCGCCAAGAAAAAAATCGCGCCGAAGTCCCCAAGGAAAAAAAAGAAGAAACCGGCGGAAAACGAGGAAAACGGAAACGGCGCTTTGTCTATTCCGGTATATATCGTTGTGGACAGGCTCTCGTTCGCCGAGAAGTCGCTCGCCCGGCTTGGCGAATCGCTCGAGACCGCCTTCAGGGAGGGCGAGGGCCACGCCTATGTCCAGGTGGTTGACGGCCCGATGCTTTTCTTCAGTCAGCGCCTCGAGTGCTGCGGAAGGACCTTTGAGACGCCCATCCCCCCGAGTTTTAGTTTCAACAACCCCCATGGCGCCTGCGTCGAGTGCGGGGGGTTCGGGAACACCCTCAATTTCGACGAATCCCTCATCATTCGTGATCCGAAACGCACCCTCGCCCAGGGGGCGATCGAGCCCTGGACGCGGCCGCGCTACCGCCGCAATTTCGGCCAGCAGCTTAGCGCCGCCGCCGAGGAGGAGGGTCTCGAAATCCACAGGCCCTGGAGCGACCTCCCCAAGAAACAAAAAAAGATGGTGCTCGAGGGCTCAAAAACCTTGCTCGGCGTTTATCCGTTTTTCGAGCGCCTTCGCCGGAAAAAATACAAGGTGTGGGTGCGTGTGTTTATCCGCAGATACCAGAGCCTCCGCAACTGCCCCGTTTGTGGCGGTACCCGACTCCGGCCGGAAGCCCTGTGGGTCCGGGTGGCGAAAAAGAACATCGGCGAATTTTGCGCGATGCCGGTCGGTGAGCTGCGGAAGTTTGTCCGCGATGTGAAACTGAGCCCGGAGCAAAAAGCCCGGGGAGAGGATATTCTGGCCCAGGTCAGGGAGCGGCTGGATTTTCTTCACCACGTCGGGCTGGACTATCTCACCCTGGACCGCGAAACGCGCACCCTCAGCGGCGGGGAGCACCAAAGGATCAATCTGGCCAATCAACTCGGTGCCCACCTGACGGGGACCCTCTATATTCTCGACGAGCCCACCATCGGGCTTCACCCGAGGGACAACACCAAGCTCATCGAAATCCTCAAGGGGCTGGTCGATCGCGGAAACACCCTTCTGCTCGTCGAACACGATCGGGACATGATCACCGAGTCGGATTACGTGGTCGATCTCGGGCCCGGCGCCGGCGAGCGGGGCGGCGAGGTCGTTTTTTCGGGGTCGTACGAGGACCTTGCCGGCTGTGAGGATTCGGTGACGGCGAAATATCTGGCGAACGCCCGGCGGATACTGCCCCGCCGCCCGAGGGACCGGGTGGATCAGGACGGCCGGCGGGTTTCCCTCATCGGCGCCAGCGAGAACAATCTGAAAAAAGTGGACCTCCATGTTCCGCTCGGTAAGCTCGTCGCCGTGACGGGGGTGTCTGGCTCCGGGAAGAGCACCCTGATTCACGACACCCTCTATCCCGCGCTCGCCCGCCTCCTTCACGAGACGAAAGATCCGATCGGCCGCTTCCGGCATATCCACGGCATAGAAAATATTTCGTCGGTCGTCCTCCTCGATCAAAGTCCAATCGGGAAGAGCCCCCGGAGCAACCCGCTCACCTACATCAAAGCCTACGATCCCGTCCGCCGCCAATTCGCCGAAACCCAAACCGCCCGGACCTACGGCTACGGCCCCGGACATTTCTCCTTCAACTCGGCCGGCGGGCGGTGCGAGGCCTGCAGCGGAAGCGGACACCAGAAAATCGAAATGCATTTCATGGCCGATATTTTTATTCGCTGCCCCGAGTGCGAGGGACAGCGCTTCAAGCCACAGACCCTCGAGGTTCGCTACAAGGGCATGAACATCCACGAGGTGTTGAGCCTGACCGTGGACGAGGGAATCCTTTTTTTCGACCATATTCCCTCAATCGTGAACAAGCTCCTCACCCTCCGCGAGGTGGGCCTGTCCTATATGCGCCTCGGCCAGCCGGTCAATACCCTCTCGGGCGGCGAGGCCCAGCGGCTCAAAATCGCGGGCCAGCTGGTCTCCAAGCCGCCGCGCGACGTTCTCTACCTCATGGACGAGCCGACGACGGGCCTCCACTTTCAGGACGTCGAGCGCCTGCTGGAGGTTCTTCTGCGTCTCGTGGCCCTCGGGAACACGGTGGTCGTGGTCGAGCACCATCTGGATATGATTCTCGCGGCGGACTGGGTTATCGACCTGGGACCCGAGGGGGGAGAGGGCGGCGGCCGCATCGTCGCCGAGGGGACGCCCAGGGAGGTGGCGCGATCGAAAAAATCCCACACCGGCGCCTATCTCAAGGCCTACCTGGAACAGCAACAGGCCGTGTAAATGCCCCCCTGGACCGGAAAACGGCCGCGCCGCCTGATCCGGGTCCTTCTCGCGGGGGCGATCCTTTTCATCGCGGCGCGGTTTTATCCGCCCACCCGGCACTCCGTGGACTCGGCCATGCTCTTGCAGGCGGTCTTCGCGGGGGAAAAGGGCGGCTGGCTTGGGCGGTGGGCGCCGCCGCCGCGCCGGTTAGATATGGCCGGGGGAGGCGCCCCGGCCGATCTCTACTTGCCCGCCGGCGATTCGAATGAAGTGCGCGGCTGCGTTCTCCTGGCCCACGGCATGACCGACATGGGAAGGCGCGATCCCCGGCTGGCGGCGTTCGCCCGGAATTTGGCGCGGCTGGGATTCGCCGCCGCGGTCCCCGAGCTTCCCGGGATGCGCCGGTTCCGGCCTTCTCTTGGGGATGTAGACAGAATATCGGAACGTTTTTTGTGGATTGCGGGAAAATTCTCGCGGCCGGGTCTGCCCTGCGGGCTGTTCGCGTTCTCATTCGCCGCCGGACCCGCGCTGAAGGCCGCCGCCCGGCCGCGGCTCAAAGACCGTGCGGGTTATTTCATCGGGCTGGGCGCCTACTTCGATCTGAAAGCCGTTTTGAAGCACATGACGACCGGGGGCCGGGGAGGGGAGCCGGCGTTTCCGGGCGGCCCGCCCGTCAGGGTGGGCAAATGGCTGTTTCTCCGGTACAACATGATTAACCTTGGATTTGGGCCGCACGCGGCTGTGATTGAATCGATCGTCCGGCTTAAGCTCGCCGATGAGCGGGCCGATATTTCGCGGTATAAAAACCGCCTTCCCCGAGCGCTGAAGAATATTCTCGCGCTCATCGAAAACCGGGACCCGGCCCGTTTCGACGAAATTTTCGGCTTCCAGTCCTCCGGCCTGCGGAATTTAATCGCCGACTGGTCGATGGGGCGGGTGATAGCGAAGACCCGGATGCCGGTGTTTCTTCTGCACGGCCGGTCCGATCCCTTCGTGCCCTTCCGCGAGAGCGAGCGGCTGGCCGCCGCCTCCCGGAGGAGGGGGGCCGGGTCCACCCGGCTTTTCATCGCCCGGTTCCTCGGGCATGTCGACCCCGGCGCCGGAAGTGAGGGTGGCGGATGGAGCCGTTTTCTAGAGGCCCTTCGCCTGGCGGGATTTGTTTCGAGAATGATCACCGCGATGGAGGGAGGCTACGCCGGATGACGGAGCGGACCGGAGTCGAGACGATTACGCGAAGTGTACATGCGGAATGGCGGGGCTCTCTGCGCTCTGAGGCGCGCGTCAGGGATTGTCCGCCGTTTTTTACGGACGAGCCGGAGGCGCGTGGCGGGTTGTTCGAGCATCCGACGCCGGCCGAATACATCGTCTCGGGTCTTTCGGGCTGCACCGTCGCTCATGTCGAGATGTTCGCCAGGGAAGTGGGAATGCCCCTCGAGGGTTGCCGGGTGGACGGCCGGCTCACCATGGGGCGTTTCGAGATTGGCGACGATCGGGGGCGCAACGGCGGAATTCTGGGAATCGAGCTGGATGTCGAGGTCGTCTCCACCGGAACCGAGGAAGAACTCGATCGCGTGAAAACACTCTTCCGGGAAAATTGCATTCTCTACCTTTTTACGGGTAGCGCCACTTCCGTCGAGGACCGCTGGACGCTGGTGCGTCCGGGCTAACCCCGCCGTTCTATCTCCAGTCTTACCGGAAAGGCACGAGAAGTCTTCATGGAAAACACCCACGCCTTAGGAATGTTTTTCGCCGTGCTCGCGCTCTTTGCGTGGGCCGGGCTCTCGTTTTGCGTCAGAAGCGCCATGCGGGACGCGCCCCTTCTCAGGACCACCGCCACCATTTCCACGGCCAACGCGCTAATTTTGATTCCCGTCTCTTTATCCTTGATGCCGATCTCGGCGTTCCAGCCCGTCCAGAGCCAAACGATTTATCTCATCGTGGCGCTCGGGTTGTTCATGGTCGCCGGGTCGCGGCTCACCTACTATTTCGCCATTCGGCGAATCGGGCCCAGCCGCACCCTCCCGGTCGCGACGAGCACTCCGATCATCACCGCGTTCATCGCGGCGGCCTGGGTGGGAGAGCCCCTGACCCTGAAGATGATGATCGGCCTGATCCTTCTCGCCGGAGGGGTGACTCTCGCCGTGCGCGCGGATCCCGCCCAGGACGCCAATTTGCCGGACTCGTCCCGGGCCCGCTTGCTCGGTTGGATGATGGCGGGTGTTACGGTGTGTCTCTGGAGCGTTTCGGGAGTGGCGATGAAGGTCGTCTCCTCGGACGTGCCCCCCATCGCGGCGGCGGCGATGATCGTATGGTGTGGAGTGCCATTCAGCTGGTTGATCGCCCTGGCGGGCTCCAAGGCCGAGGCCGGAAGATGGATTCCGCGCGCCAGCTGGCGGTGGATCGCCGCATCCGCCTGTTGCCAGACGGTGGCGATACCCTCCTTTGTCAGCGCCGTTCATTACACCTATGCCGTCAACGCCTCCGCGATCACCGCGCTTCAGCCGCTTATCGCCCTCATCGTGGCGCACCTGTTCGTCCGCGAGGCGGAGAACATCACCTGGCGCCTCGTCGCCGGCGCCCTGATGACGGTATGCGGAACGCTGGTGGTGATTCTGGTTACCTGAAACGGCTGAAACCCATCTCCGCCGCCCGCCGGACTTAAAAAGGCGCTTCCCTTTTTTTCGGCTCGCGATTTTTCTGGCTGTCCGCCCGTTCCATCGCCCGGCCCGAGACGAGGGCGTCTGCGCCGTAGCGATCCCGCAGGGAGTCCACCGTCTCGGCCAGCCGGATTTCCCTCCGGCGGGAATCCTCCTCGATGAGCCGGGGCTGACGGTCGGGCGGGACCAGCCCGCCGAGATAGACGCCCAGGAGGCGCACCTTGCGGCCCCTGGATTTTTGATCGAGTGCGCGGCCGAGGAGCCCCCGTGCCGCCTCGAAGATCGGCCGGTCGATCGCCGCCGGCGGGTCGAGCTGGGCGGCGAGGGTGTTCGTCTCGAAATCCTCGAAACGGATTTTCAGGGTCACCCCCCTCGCCTCCATTTCCTTTCGGCGCAGCCGCGCCGCCGCCTCCCCAGAGAGGCGGGCGAGGACAGCCTCCAGATAGCCGGGGTCCCCCTGGTCTTCGCCGAAGGTGGTTTCCTTCCCGACGCTCTTGGGCTGGCTGTCGAGGACGAGCTCGGCGCTGTGCTCGCCCCGCGCTTTCCGGTAGAGCTCGGCGCCCCCGCTTTTGAAATTCGCCTCGAGCACCGGGAGCGGCAGGCGGGCGATGTCGCCCACGGTGTGGATACCCATCCCCCGGAGGCGGGCGGCGGTCACTTTTCCGACGCCGGGCAGGGCCTCGATCCTGAGCGGCGCGAGGATGGTCGCCTCCCGGCCCGGAAGGATGTGGAGGATTCCGGCGGGTTTCGAGAGCTCAGAGGCGACCTTGGCCATGAGGCGGTTCGAGGCGACTCCGACCGAGGCCGAGAAGCCGAGTTCCGTCTCGACGGTTTTTCGAATCTTGGCGGCCGCTGCGTAGGGAGGGCCGTGAAGACGCTCGGTTCCGGTGAGGTCGAGATAGGCCTCGTCCACCGATACCGCCTCGAGCGCGGGCGAAAAGGTCCGGAGCAGCGCCATCACCTGCTTCGATGCGGCGGAGTATTTCGAGTGGCTGGCGGGGATATAAACCGCCCCGGGGCAGAGGCGGCGGGCCTGGACCATCGGCATCGCCGAGTGGACGCCGAACGCGCGGGCTTCGTATGAGGCGGCGGACAC
>JAVEPB010000093.1 GCA_030922375.1 bacterium
CGCCGAATACGGCGGTGTCGCCGGCGTGGTAGACGCGCTTTCCGTCCTCGAGGGTGAGGATCATTCCGGCGGGCTCGCCGGCGTAAGTGCCGGGCTCGCCGTAGCTCGAGCTGTGCATGGCGTGGGTGAGGGTGACGGAGATGTCTCCGAAGGCGACGGTGCCGCCCTTGCCCATGAGGCCCTTGTGTTCTTCGGCCATATCGCCGTCGGCGGCGAGGAGGTGGACGAGCTCGTAGGGGCCCGCGACCGGGCAGGGATTGAGTTTATAAATATCGACGATGCTGGCGGTGTGGTCGAAGTGGCCGTGGGTGACGCAGATGAGATTGGCCTTTTCGGGGGTTTGGAGGTTTTCGGGGCAGGTCGGGCAATCGAGCCAGGGGTCGATGTAGATGGTCTTCCCGCCGCCGGTTTTAACGAGAAAGCTCGAGTGGCCCAGCAGGGTGAGGGTGGCTCCCATTTTTTGTCCTCCGAAGTATTAAGGAAAGAGGCTTCCAGCCCGGTGCTTCCAGCACGGGGGTTATCAGACCCGAGGCTTATCAGTTCAAGGATTTCTGACCGAGGCTTTTCAGCCGGGGGCTTTCACCCCAAGGGTGTCCAGCCCTGATGTGCGCTTGAAGCCCGAATGGTGAATCCGAATGATTGGGATTATAGTCACCCTGGGGGTCGAGCGAAAGACAGTGCGGGCGAATGACGGGGCAGGGGTTTCGGCCCCGGAAGTCTCGGGCTGAAAGCCCTTGAGGAAGCGGTTTATGAGGTGTTAGGGGGCTGGCGCGTAATTCCCGGCCGGGCGGGTGATATTTGGGGCGGGTTGCGCGAAATTCCTGTCGCGGGAGAGGGACTGTGAGCGAAGACGCCGGCGGGCCTGATCGGAGAAAGCTCGAAATATTCGCCCAGGGGAACGGCCCGATGCGCCTGCGCCTCCGCCCGATGCGGGTGAGCGACATTTCCGAGGTGATGAAGATCGAGGTGCGCTCTTTTTCCCTTCCCTGGACGGAGGATGCCTTCGTCCGCGAGATAGAGAAGATTCCCTTTTCCCGGCCTGTGGTCGCCGAGGAGCTGGAGGGGCGGAACGGCCGGGCCGGTACCGCCGTTGGTGGCTCCGCCACGGGTGGCCCCGCCATCGCCGGCTACGCCTGTTGGTGGGAGGTGAAGGACGAGTGTCATATCACGAACGTCACGGTATCGCCCGAGGTGCGCCGGCGAGGGGTCGGAAAGTTCCTGATGAGGGAGATTCTCAAGGAGGCCCGCCGCCGCGGCGCCGTGCGGGCGACGCTTGAGGCCCGGATCAGCAATGAGGCGGCGGTTTCCCTCTACGAGGGGTTCGGCTTCGCCCCGGTGGCGATGCGGAAGGGCTACTACCCCGACAACGGGGAGGACGCCCTGGTGATGTTGATGGAATTCTCCCCTGACGGAGAGGGCCCCTGATTCCCGGGGTTCACCCCCGGGCGGTGGCCTTTTTCGAAATGACGCCTCTACTCCTCCATGGAACCCATGAATAATCTCTCCTTTGCCGATAGCGTGGTTTTTGTTGTCCTGGTGGCATTTTTTCTCAGGAGCTTTTTCAGGGCGCCTTGAGGGAAGTTGTCTCCCTTTCTTCGATTTTGGCGGGGTATGTGGCCTCTTTTCAATTCGGTCCCGCATTGGGGGTCGCCCTGCGCCCTTGGTTGGGAGGCTCCTCGATCGCCAGAAGCGCGGCATTCACGGGAGTTTTCGTGATCGTATGGCTGGGAGTGAGTCTGTTGGGGAAAATTCTCCTGCGGTTCATGGAAAAAAAACCGAAAGGGTACGCCAATCGCGTCGGCGGCGGCATTATCGGGTTGGGGAAGGGATTTTTCGTCATCGCGACGGTTTACGCCGTACTCCTGGGTCTCGCACCCTCGTTTATTCCACAGAAGCGAGAGTCCGAGCGAGTGATGCCATTCGTTCGTCAGGCCGGACGGCTCGTCCAGCGGATTTCGGTTCTGGATCTGAGCGCGCAGGTCGATATGATCAAGGGAGTGATCATCTCATCGAGCGGTTCCCCGGCCCCCAAAAGCGTCAAGGACTAAAAGGCGCTATCGATGCGCTCATGGCTCGATAGCCGTGTCTTGATAATGACCAGAAAAATCGAAATAAGCGGGCGGGGTGGCTAGTCTTCAGTTGTTGACTCGGGGAGCGCGGCCGGTTCGCCTTCTTCCGCTCCGTCTTCACCTTCAATCGTTTCGGGGATTTGGGCCGCCGGGATAGTGGAACTCTCCGGCTGGGCCTCGGCAGGCGCCCTTTTCGGAGAGTGGAGCGTGGAAAGGCGAACGACAACGTTCGAAACGGCGAAAGTAAACCTCAAGATCAGGTAGATGATGCCCACCTTGACCATGAGAGGGAGCGTGGCTCCCATAAATGATTGAAATTCCCTAAATATGAACACGGTTTGTTCTCACGCTCATAGAGTCTGAACCTCCCCGGGAGCCTGGACCTTCCTGGCCCGAACAGGAGAATTTACACGCTTCAACGCCCACAAGATATCGCCTGGGGGCCATACGCTCAAGTCCTTTTTCCCCGGGGGGCGCTTCCGGCCATCCAACACCGCCGGTCGTGTTTCGGGGGAATCTTGCCCACGCTCTCAAAGTAGCTTTCCGCGATTTTCGGCCCCATGAACCTGAATTCGGCCCGGAATAAACGGCGTAGTTCCTCAAGATTGGCGGGGAGTGAATCGATATAACGGGAAAAACCGCCGTGCTCTTTCGAGATAACAAGAAAGCGCCGGGCGTTTTCAATGGTCGCCTCTATCTTTCCCCGGTGGCGAACGATTCCCGCATCCCCCAGCAGGCGGCGGATATCCTTTTCGGTGAAGGCGGCCACTTTGCGGGGTGAGAACCGGACGAATGCCCTCCGGAAGGCTGGCCGCTTATACAGGATGGTCCGCCAGGAGAGGCCGGCCTGAAACGCTTCGAGCGAAAGCCGCTCGAAATGGGCGGCATCGGTGTTTACGGGGACTCCCCATTCCTCATCATGGTATTTCACCAGCAACGGGTCCGTTCCGGTCCAGGCGCAGCGCGGAATATCCCCTCGACCGGGATATGTTTTAGCTGTCATTGCGCGGTCCAGCCAGAGAAATTGGTGGCCGGGAAAGAATAATACGGCGGCGGTATGTTGATCTTCGGGTCCATTCCGGCCTAAAGATTGTCCAGGATTTTTCTGGACCGTCCCTTCTCGAGGGTTTCCTTGAAGGAGTCCCCCAGGTCGAGGCCCATTTGCTGAGCGCGCTTTTGGGCCCAAAGCCCGATATTGCGGTCGTCCTTGTAGAAGGTGTCGCCACGGGCATCGGATGGGCTGAATTCGTCAAGACGCTGGCCCTCGGTTTTGTGCGCGGCGAACCGCGACATGATCTTGCGAATTTTTTTTCCGCCGCAGTCCCGGCATGCGAGTTTCCGGCGGTCCGAGGGTTTCATCACCAAATGGCCCGAGATAAAACCGCAATCCTTGCACTTGTATTCGTAAATCGGCATTTATTCTTTCTCCATCCGCGCGCCGAGCCGGCGCATGCGCTCGCAAAAGTCAGGAAATGTTATCGCCATTGCCTCGGCCGTGTCGACCTCCACCCCCAGGGGAGCGGCGAGCCCGGCGACTGCGGCGGCCATGACCACCCGGTGGTCGCCAAAACCATGGGCCTTGCCGCCCTTGAGGCCTCCTCCCCGGACTATGAGAGCGTCCGGCAGTTCGGTGGCCGAACCGCCCAGTGATTCTATGACTTCTCGCATGGCGGTAATTCGGTCGGTTTCTTTTATTCGCGCCTGAGGAACATTGACGAGCCGGGTTTCTCCATCGGCAAAGGCGCCCAGGACGGCCATGACCGGCAACAGGTCGGGTGTGGAATTCAGATCAAATTCACCGCCTTCGAGCGAAACCCCCCGAATGCGAACCGAGCCGTTCTCCTCACGCACTTCGGCGCCCATCGCGGCCGCCATGTCGAGGATGGCTTTGTCTCCCTGCGGGTCGTCCATATCGAGGCCCTCGAGAATAACATCTCCGCCCGGCAGGGCGCCGGCGGCAACCATGAATGCGGCCGAACTGAAGTCGGCGGGAACTTCCATATCGAAAGAGGAAAGCGCCTGATGACCCGGCACGCAAAAACGCTCGTAGCCTTCCCGCTCAAAGGAGAGCCCCAACTTCCCGAGCCACCAGAGGGTCATGTCCACATAGGGGCGCTCGTTGAGATCGACAGGCTCGATGACTGAGTCTCCTTCGCCGAACGGGGCGTTCAGGATGAGGCTGGAGGTATATTGACTCGTAGTGCCGTCTACCTGCGTCTCTCCGCCCAGCCAGGGCCCGGAGACCTTGGCGGGAAGTCTCCCGTCGCCATTTTCCGAAACGGCCCTCGCCCCCAGGCCGGAAAGAGCGTCGAGTAAAGGGCCCATCGGGCGGCGGCGGGTTTGTGGGTCGCCATCGAATCGCGCCTCTCCCTCGGACAAAAGGGCGGCTGTTCCCAGCCCCATCCGGCAGGTCGTGCCGGAATTCCCGACATCGATTTTTTGGCTCGGCGGCGAAGGGAGACCGCCGAAGCCCTCCACTCTCCATTCCCCCTCTAGTTTCGATATTTTGGCGCCCAACGCCTCGTAGACGGCCGCGGCGGAATGTGCGTCTTCCGAATCGAGAGGGTTTCGAATGATGCTCTCGCCCGATGCCAGGGAGCCAAAGGCAATCGCACGGATGGTGTGAGACTTCGACGCCGGAACGCTGGTTTTGCCCTGGGCCGGGGATGGCAATATTCGGAGTATCATAGGAATGCCAACAATAGGTTATGGAAATTTATCTCTCGCCGCTCAAATAATTGCCAAGCATGCCCCGCGAGTGTTCGTCGTCGTGGCAATGAGTGCAGAGATTCTCCCAGTTGCTCCCGTCGGGTGGGTTGTTTTTGTGGTTCCCGTCCCGATGATGAACGGTGAGAAGGTGAAGGTTGTTTTCGTTGAAATCCACTCCGCACTTGGCACAGAGCCAGCCGTGGATATCGAGTGATTTTCGGCGGTAATCGGCCGCGCTTTTGCCGACGGGGGCCGCGTTTTTCAGACGGTCGGCGACCTCCTTGGCGCTCTCGGTCGAGCTTTCGCTGGTTTTTTTGGGCCGGGGCCTGATTCCAGGTCTCCGGCGCGGGCCGAACCGGGTGCGGGCCATATGGGCTTCTCCTTTTCGCTAAATATCCTACCAAATGGCCTGCGGACGGGGAAGAAGGCAAGGGTGGGCTGTCCGGGAGCGGTTCGTTGCCCGCTTCGGCGGGCGGGTGATAGCATTACCCGGTTCGTCCGATGGAGAATTTATGCGGTATTTCCCGCTTCGTCTGGGGGTTGCGCTCCCTTTGGCCGCTCTCCTGTTGATCGTTTTGGGGGTTGGCGGCTTATATGGTATCCGGGCCGTCGAATCCTACGATCCATTCTGTACCTCATGCCATTTGCAGGATCATCAGGAATATTTAGATGACGGCGCCCGCCCCACCAAATCAATCCGCTCCCTTGCCGGTTGGCACCTCACGGGCGAAAAAGCGAAGTGCATATCCTGTCACGGCGAAGAGGGAATCGTCGGAATGGCGCGGACCACCTTTCTGGCGGCGAAGGATGTGGTTAAATTTGTCCTGGGTGACTACGAGCAACCATCTCGTGTGTTCCACCCAATAGCGGATAAGGATTGCCTGAAATGCCATGCGGACGAGAGGATCTTGAAACTCGAGGAAGAGGATTTTCACGCCGTTCTCGATCATGCCGAGCTTCCTTTTTCGTGTGTGCAGTGCCATAACGGCCACCTTGCGGGGGGGAGTTCCGCGAAGCGGTTTATTGTTCCTCGGACGGCCCAGCCGCGATGCGATCATTGCCATAACAAGTTGGAGCAAAAAGTGCGCGTCGGGGGAAATCTCCCGGATAAGAAAAAATTAAGGCTGGTCGGAATCGATCCCGCGGTTTTGCCGGAATTTTTTTACCGATAATCGTTGAGAAACCCGGGGGTGCATTTCCCGCGTTTCCGGGAAGGGTGTTTTTCGCTTTGATGTTTTATGTGCTTATCGGGGCGGTTACTTTTCTCTGGGGTCTGAGCTTCCCCTCAATCAAGGTGGGTCTCGGGCTCATCGATCCATTTAACTTCTTGTGGATCAGAAGCATCATTTCCGCCTCGTTGATCTTTGCCCTAATCGCCTACAAGGGAACTCCGTGGCGGCCTCCCCGCGGCCGTCCCGCTTTCTGGTGGAACACGATCCTGCACAACCTTCTGTTTGTTTTTGTCTATCCAGGCGCCGCAATGACGACCTCGGGGCGAACATCGGTTTTCGTTTACACCCAGCCGCTTATCTATACCGCCCTGGCCGCCTATTTCATCCCCGGCGAGCGGTTCGGTTTGCGCACGATGTTGGGCTTCGCCGCCGCCTTCGGCGGAATTATCGTTCTATTCAGCGAAAAAATGACTGGTGGCGGAGACTACAGCGTTCTCGGGGACGGGCTCGTTTTGATCGGCGCTTTTTTCTGGGGGGTGCAGTCCCTCTACCTCAGGGTCAACCTTCAGGGAATCGATCCCTTTCGAATTACGGCCTGGACCCAGCTCATCGCCGTTCCGATGTTCCTCGTTCTTGCGTCATTTCGGGGAATTCAAATTCCTGACTTCGGCAATCCGCTTGTAAGCATGAACGTCTCCTATAACGGCTTGGTGGGAACCGGTTTCGTCATGGTCCTGTGGGTCAAGCTGCTCGCCGATTATCCGCCCACACGGGTAAGCGCGTTCATGTTCTTGACTCCGGTTTTCGGCGTTTTTTTGAGCGGGTTGATTCTCGCGGAGCCGTTGACCGCTTTTATGTTGGGGGGCGCGGCCCTGGTCGCCTCGGGTATTTTCCTGGTCAATACGGACAAGAGGCGGGGATCCTGATAGAATATTATTCATCCATCCATAATCTCATCTGAGGTGCCGACATGTCCTTTCGCCACATCACTTCGGACGGAAAAGAATACGTCGCCCATCGCCCCCAGGCCTTGGGCCGCCGGGTCATGGCCTCCTCGGGCCACCCGTTGGCCACCCAGGCGGCGCTCCGGATTCTCGAAAAAGGAGGCAATGCCATCGACGCCGGCGTCTCCGCCGGTATCTGCCTCAATGTGGTCCTGGCCGATTTTACATCGTTCCTCGGGGTGGCGCCGATAATCATCTACCTCAAGAAAGAAAACCGCGTTGTTTCAATCGACGGCCTGGGCCGCTGGCCCAAGGCGGTGACCCGGGAGTGGTTCGAAAAAAACTGCGGGGGCGAGATTCCAATCGGGGTCCGGAGGACGGTCACCCCGGCGGCGGTTGACGCGTGGATTACGGCTCTCGATCGCTACGGCACGAAGACATTCGCCGAGGCCGCCGGGGACGCCATCGCTTTGGCCCAGAGCGGTTTTTCGATGTACCCGGTCCTCTACGAGCACTTGCTCGCGCTGCGCGAGGCATATGGCCAGTTCGAGGAGACCCGGAAAATCTTTTTCCGGGAAGGGGAGGTCATCCCGCCGGGTGGCAAGGTCGTCATGCCCGACCTCGCCGAAACGATGAAGCGGATGGTCCGCGCCGAGGAAAAGGCCCCGGGCGGAAGAAGCAGCGGCCTCCGCGCGGCCCGCGAGGAAATTTTCAAGGGGGAGACGGCGAGGCGTGTCGTCGATTTCGTTCAGGCGGGCGGCGGGCGGCTGACGATGGAGGACATGGCCGACTGTGCGGTGAAAGAGGAAGAGCCAGTCAGCACGAACTATAGGGGTTATGAGGTGTACGGATGCGGCCCCTGGTGTCAGGGGCCTATCCTCCCGGCGACGCTCAATCTGCTCGAATCCGTCGATATGGTCTCGCTGGGGCATAATTCTCCCGATTATCTGCACCGCCTGATCACCGCTCTCGAGCTCTCTTTCGCCGACCGGGACCGCTATTACGGCGACCCGGAGTTCGTTCGGGTGCCCATCGAGGGGATTATCTCGAAAGACTATGCGGCGGCGCGGGAGAAACTTCTCGAACGGCGGGTGGCCTTTGAGGAATTGGCGCCGGCCGGAGACCCTTGGGTGTTTCAGAGTGGAAAAATGGAGCCTCATAACGGGGCTCCCGGGCAGCCCATGGCCGCGGCGGAAGCCGCCGAGCCGGCCCAGGACACCTCCTATTGCACGGTTATCGACTCCGAGGGGAACGCTTTTTCCGCCACACCTTCGGACCCCTCCGCCGATACGCCCATCATTCCGGGAGTGGGTTGCACGGTTTCCTCGAGGGGTTCCCAAAGTTGGCTCGAGGAGGGCCATCCCAGCGTAGTCGCCCCGTGGAAACGGCCTCGCCTCACACCCAGCCCGGCCCTTGCGCTCAAGGATGGCGAGATTTTCATGACTTTCGGGACTCCGGGCGGGGACGTCCAGCCCCAGGCGATGATTCAGGTGTTTTTAAATGTGGTTGAGTTCGGGATGCTCCCCCAGGTGGCGGTCGAGGCCCAGCGAATAGCGACCTATAACTTTCCGAACTCGTTCTGGCCGCACACCTACAACCCGGGCCGCTTGATAATCGAGGAGCGCATCGGCCGGGAATCGGGCGATATTCTCAAAGAGAGGGGATACAAGCCGGAGGAGCTTCCCGACTACAGCCGTCAGCTCGGGAGTGTTTGCTGCATCGTTCGGGACCCGAAGGAGGGCGTTCTCCTCGGCGGGGCGGATGCGCGCAGGGCTTCCTGCGCGGCGGGGTGGTAGCGATTTCATAAATTCAAATCAATTTTCATTCATTTGAGAATTTTTCATCTGGCCTTATTTTTATGGGAGCCGGCGATGAGTAAACTTGAAAAAAATCCGATTGGTCTGGCGATCGTGGGTTGCGGAAAGATTGGGACCATTCGGGGCAGGTGCGCGCGCGAATATCCGGGCACGGAATGGATCGGTCTCTGCGACATCGACGAAAAAAAAGGAAAGAAACTCGCCGAGGATATTGACGCGGATTTTTTTACGACGGACTACAAGGAGCTATTGAAACGTTCCGAGGTGAACGCCTCGATTATCGCCACCGACGAGGAATGGCATGCCAGGAACCTCTTTGCCTCAATCGAGGGCGGACACAAGATACTCGTCGAAAAACCCCTGGCGACCAATGTCGTCGAGTCCGCCAAGGTGGTGGCGGCCGCCAAGGAGGCCGGGGCCGAACTTTTGGTGGGCTACACCCAGCGTTTCAGGCGGCGATGGTTGACCGCAAGAGAGCACGTCGCTCAAGGCCGCCTCGGAGATATCACCTCGGCCGCGACCCGCGCGTTTGTTAACCAGATGGTCGGCGTCGTCCGCCTCGGGGGAAACGAAGACCGCTCCCTGCTGAGCCCGATGGTGATATCGGGAACGCACGCCCTCGACGCATCGTTGTTCATCCTTGGGAACTCGAAACAACCGGTCGAGGTCACCTCACGATCGGTGACAAGGACGATGGCGGGCCTTGGGACCCAGGATGCCACCTTCAACATCTTCACCTTCGACGACGGAAGCATCTGGAGCATGGACTGTAGCTGGGGGATGCCGATCAATTGGCCCGCCTCGACCTACTCCCTGACGGTGGGCATCATCGGCACCGAGGGAGCGCTGACCATCGACGATACGCACGCCGATACGATCATGGCGACCGAGAAACCGTTGCCCTCCCACCGAGGGGAGGGGGACAAGCGCAATGTTCATCTGCTCGGGAGTTACCCGGCGGGGGATATTTCCGACGGGCAGTTTTGGGGGCCCATGCGGGAGGAGTCGAACGCCTGGCTGGCGCACATATATACCGGCATCAAGACCCCGCACGCGACCGGGGCCGAAGGTCAGCGCAACCTCCTCCTCACGATGGCCTGCGACCTTTCCGCCAAGCGGAAAAAACCCGTCGCCCTTCCCATCGAACCCGAGGCGCTTCACGCGGAATTGACCGCCTAGGTTATTTCCGCCGAGCCATGGACGGAAAAGCGGATCCTGCCGCCTGGCGTTTTTTTCGGTGAAGGGGGGGCATGTCTCGGGATTTTCGGATACCCACGTTAGCTGTTGACAACGATGTAAATCGAACCTGCCAGTGCGATTGAGAGCACAATCAGATTAAATGCCCTGCGAGGGAGCCTGGGCTGGAGCCAGGCGCCTGTCCGGACCCCTGCCCAGAGCAGCGGAATCGCTAATACCGTGGCGGCTACTACCGAGCTGGTGAGGATGCCCGCGTTCCAGTAAGCCATGGCTCTCAGGGGATTCAAGAGCAGGAATATCGCCCAGATGGTTCCGACGATCATTCGAGGTGCGATATTCTGGCTGATCATGATAGGGACAAGGAGGGTGGCGCCGGCGTTGGCGATGGTGGAATTTATTCCACTGATTGAACCGATGCCAACTCCCGCCCAAACCGGAATCGCCGGAATTTTCGGCGGCCTTCCCTTGAGTTCGACAATGATCTGATATCCGGCGATTAAACCGCAAAGACCGCCGATGAACATTCGAAGTTCATATTCGGGTACCCAGGTCAGCACCCAGCCTCCGAAAACGATCCCGGCGGTCATTCCGGGAAGAAAAAGAAAAGTTGTCCGGCGGTCCCAGTGGTCCCACATCGAGCGGGAAATCCCTATGTCCACCCAGGTAGTGCATAGCGCAAGAAAAACAAGCGAGAATTTGGCGGGAAAGGAGATGGCGAGGATGGGCATCAACGTGATGCCGACGCCTGCGCCGAAGACTCGCTTGAGAAAACCGTTTCCGAAAGCGCCGATGCATATCAACGCCCATTGGGCGGGGGAGAAGTCGGGCATCTTCTCACTCCCAGAGGAGGCGAGCGGCTGCCGCCAGCGCAAGTAAAAGTATCGCTGTGTTGAAAAATCGTTGGGACATCCGGTCGAGCAGCCCGCGTCCGATCCAACCACCCAGGAAGGCGAGGGGGATAGAAGCCATCCCGGCGATGAGTAATTTGTTGTCCACCAGCCCGCCGACGTAGTAGGAGCTAACCTTGAGCGGATTGACGAAAATCCAGATGATGATAATCGTTGCGACCAGGTTGACCTTCTTTACTCCCTGACTGAGCAGGTAAAGCGTCAATACGGTTCCGCCCGTGTGGGTGATGGCGCTTATGATCCCCCCGAAGACACCGATGGCAAACCCGGCCCTTCGCCCGATTCGCGGAGTCGGAAGCCCGCCCTTGATCTCGGACCAACCCTGAATGGAAATGAAAACGATGCAACCGATCCCGATGAATTTTCGAATCCAGTAATCGGGAAGGTTCACCAACATGGCCGTCCCGGCGGCGATTCCGATGTAAAAACCGGGAATCACGAGTTTCGCGAGTCGCCATTCCCACTGCTTCCAGAACAGGCGGATTACGGCGTAGTCCGAAATGAACATATGAATGGCGATAATTCCGATAATAAATCGTGTCGGCCAGAAAATTACCATCCCGGGAACGAGCACCAGCCCTATGGCCATGCTGAAGGTGGATTTGAAGAAACCGACACCGAAGGCCCCGATGGCGATGGCGGCGAGGTCGAAAAGAGAAATATCCACAAAATATCCCGATAATATTATGATGATTTGTTGGTGGATTCCAGGCGAGGCTGGCGGATTCGATATCCGCCCACCGCGGATCCGAAAAACTGGTCAACAGAGCGTTGGCTTGCCGGAGCAGTTGCCTCAACGAAGATGCAAGAATAAGGCCCCCCGGCGAGCGATACAAGCCCTGCAGCTGTCCTCGGGAGAGCTTTGACATCCTCTCATCCTATTTCCGTTTCCTTGCCGGTATTTGCTACGCAGACTGGTTCCACGATTCTCGTTTCAAAGATCCATGGAGGTTGAGATAAATTTCCTGGCGGCCTGGGAGGGAAGCGAATCCTCGAGGCTTACCGGGACAAACTCAACGTGAGGGGCGGCGCCCCCTATTTTTTTACAAATTTCTCGGGGAATGAGGAAACGTATCTTCATCGAGGGTGTTGATAATCCTGGATGAAATTCTCCTCCCGGGCCGGGCGAGGGACGGAGACACGGGTATTTAGCTGGCGATGGGCCCGGGTTTCAGTGTTGAGCAGGTTTTAGTGGTGTATTGGCACGATCAAGATCGGTTCTAATCTGAACTGAAGACGGCGAAACGAAATTAGCGCGGTCCCTCGGACTATCCCAGCCCCCAGCGGTCATACGCCCCCTTGGTGTAGGCGCTGAGGCCTCCCTTGGGTTGGTTGTCCTTGTCGAACTGGCCGATCGCCCTTTGGAGAGGCTCGGCCTTGAAGGGGATATGGATCGCCTGCATGGTCCCGTTTCTGATTCTCATGTCGAAAGCAGGGGGCCAGTGGTGCTCTAGCTGTTCCGCCGAAAGGATAGACTCGTAGCCCTTGTAGGCCGCGATAATCGGAATCTTGCACTGATCGACCGCCCATTCGATTTCAAATCTCACCCAGGGCGTTTCCTCTTTGATCGTGGAACTCATGATCAAAAGGAAGTTGGTCGAATTCGCCAGCCGGCTCTTGATCGCATGGACCAGTTTAAGCTGCTGGCTCTCGTCGGCGGTGGCGGCCGCCTTCTCCATGGCGTTGATAAAGCTGATATGCGCTTCGTCTCGAACCTTCCAATCCATCAATTGTCTGACGCACTGTATATCGTCGGATTTCGGTTCCTGGGTATAATCGTTGTTGTAGGTCACATAAGTTTTGCTTCTAAAAGCCATTTGCGAATCCCATGGTTCAATTTTTCAAGAGGTTGAGTAATTGTTATTTTCATCTCCGCGATACTTCCAATAAATAGCACAAAATCCAGATTATTTCCTCCACAGATCCTGAGGACGCGCAACGCGGCGCCCCCACCATTCGGGGCCCTCCTGGACATAATTCCACTCGGGGTTGACCGATTTGTTTCGCAGTTCGGCCATGACGGAACGAAACGTATCCGCGTCTTCTTCGGCGAATTCGAAATAGCCCACAAAGTCGTACCCGGTCTTTAGCCCATACCCGTCGGGGTGATGAACGAGCCGGCGGTTGAGGCAGGGTATTCCGGCCTCGGAAGCCAGGGCGTGGCCTTTCGCGGTGATGTTTCCCTCTGCGTCGTAGCGGGGGAGGAAGAAACTCTCGCGCCGCATCCAGTCCATCTTCCACCAATCCCTGGTTTTGTTCTGAGGGGTGACAACTCCGATGGGTAAGCGTAGGCCCGAACCAGGCGGAAGGGCGCGGGAGTAGGAGTACTGGGTCATGGCATAGCTCGTATAGCTCCGGGGTTTTCGAATGCCGGCCAGGGTCTCCACGGAGCCGCCGCGGTTCTCAACGAGCGCGCGGAGGCCCTCTTCGTAGGAAACGAGGGTGTCGGAAGATGAGGATTCGGTGTGGATGAGAATATTGGCTCCTGATATTTCAGGGTGAGAAATGTCCCGATCTCCCCCCTCGCCGAGCTCCGCCCGAAGATACTGATACCGGCCTCTTCGATAGGCTTCCGTCGTAGGGTTGCCGTCCATGACGTGCATGTTCTCCATTCGCCTCTCGATGGATTCCAGACCGTCGATAAGAGACGGGTCGCTTTCGTTCGCCGGGTAGGTGGTGAAATGAAAACGAGTGTGTCCGAGGATTTCTTGAGTCATGTTCAGTTCGGTGGGTTTCATTCATCTCTCCCGTCAACCAAGCGTGGAGAACACACATAGAGCGTGGAGAACATTCATAGGATACCAGCGAATGGGAAAAATTATTTTGGAAAAGAAAAAAATCCATTTTTTGGGTGGATTTTAGCGGCAAGATATAAATAATTAAACTCGATTTTAGCGAAATCGTATTTTTCGGGGGGAGTGGAGCCACCCGGATTCCTCGTTACCGGACCTCGGGTGAGGGCTATTGCCGGGCCGAAGCGTCAGATAGCCTTGGTGATGGCAAGCAGGAATTCGGGCACTTCGATGGAACTGGTGTCGATAACGCTTGGGTCCTCGCCCATGTAGATTTTTTTGATAGCGCCGCGGACGATCTTGGCCGAGCGTGTCTTGGGCAGGGCCTCGACGAACTTCACCTCCTCTGGGCGGAGGCTCTTGCCCAGATACTTGACGGCCTCGTCCTTGAGTTCCTCGCGCAGGGCGTCGGTCGCCTCGAATCCCGGCGAGAGCACGGCGAAGCAGGTGAGCCCCTCTCCCTTGATGGGGTGAGGGGTGCCGATGGTGGCCGCCTCGACGACGGCGGGGTGCCCGATAAGGGCGGCCTCGACCTCGGCGGGCCCCACACGCTTTCCGGCGACGTTGATGGTGTCGTCCGAGCGGCCGAAGAGATACCACTGCCCGTTTTCGTCCACCTTCGCCCAGTCGCCGTGATACCAGACATCCTTCCAGCGCGAGAAATACGTCTCGATGTAGCGTTCGTCGTCGTTCAGGAAACTTTTCGTCATCGAGGGCATCGGCTGCTTGCAGACGAGGTGGCCGATCTCGTTCCGGATGGGTTTTCCGTCCTCGCTGAAAACGTCCGTGTCCACACCGAGCGCCGGTCCCCCGAGGGAGCAGGGCGTGAGCTCGGCGACGGGATAGGGCTGAAGCAGGCAGCCCGCGACTTCCGTTCCGCCCGAGATGTTCATGATCGGGCAGCGCCCGCCGCCGACCTTATCGAAATACCACATGTAGGACTCCGGGTCCCAGGGCTCTCCCGTCGAGCCCAGCATCCGCAGCGACGAAAGGTCGTGTTTCCCGACCCACTCTTCCCCGGCGGAGGCGAGGACGCGAATCGCGGTGGGCGCGACGCCGAAGATGTTGATTCGGTGATCGGCGATCATCCGCCAGAGCCGATCGGGCTCGGGCCAGTTCGGCGCTCCGTCGAAGATGAAATAGGTTCCGCCGTAGAACTGCACCCCGACGAACTCCCAGGGGCCCATCATCCAGCCGATGTCGGTCACCCAGAAGAAAACCTCGCCCTCGCGGTAGTCCATGCAGTAGCCCACCTCCTTGGCCATCGTTGCGAGCAGGCCCGCGTGGGTGTGTATCGTGCCCTTCGGGCGGCCCGTCGTCCCCGAGGTGTAAAGAATGAGCGCCCGCGCCTCGGCGGGGAGCCGCTCGGTTTCGGCTTCGGCGAACTGTCCGGCGGTGAACGCCTCCCACGTCAGGTCGCGGCCCGCCTGCATGGGTGCGTCCATTTCCGTGCGCGGGAAGACGACCACCCGCTCCACCTTCGTCTCGAGCTCGAGCGCCCGGTCGAGCGTCGCCTTGACCGGGACCTCCTTGCCCCGGCGCATCCCCCCGTTCGAGGTGAAAACCACCCGCGCCCCGCCGTGGTTCAGCCGCTCGGCCACCGCCTCGTGCCCGAAGCCTGAAAAAATCGGGATCGCCACCGCGCCGACCTTGAAGCAGGCGAACATGGCGAACACCGTCTCGGGGATCATCGGCATGAAAATTCCCGCCGCGTCGCCGGGCCGGATGCCCATCCCGCGCATCGCGTTCGCGAGCCTCGCCACCTCCGCCGCCATCTCGCCGTAGCTGAATTTACGGACCTCGCCGCCGTCTCCCTCCCAGATGATGGCGGTCTGATCTTTTCTTTTGTCCAGATGACGGTCGATGCAGTTGACTACAATGTTCGTCTCCCCGCCCACGAACCATTTCGCCCAGGGGAAGCCCCCGCTCAAGTCCAATACCTCGTCGAAGGGCCGCTGCCACACCACCCCCATGTCTTCCGTGACCGCCCGCCAGAACCGGCGCGTGTCCGCCACCGACCACTCGAGCAGCTCCCGGTAGCCCGCAACGCCGTTTTTTTTCATCAGCCGCGCGATGTTCGAATTTTCGAGAAAATCCTCGCTGGGCCGCCAGATCACGGATGGGGTGGTCATGTTGGATATTTCCTTTTAAGTAAGGCGCTCAATTCATGGGACCTTTCTTGTAAGAAAGTTTCCATGCCTCCAAAGAACTTAATTACACCCTCTCCCTCCGGGAGAGGGTAGGGGTGAGGGGAACGGAGCCGGCTACTCGGGTTCGTCTGGTGATACAGAATGTTGCCACTCAAGATGTCTGGCTAGTCCGTCCAAACCAGGAAATAGTGATGCGCGATGTATCCCCTGTCGATATAAAATATATTTCAGGCGGTTTTTTGATTCTGCCGGGATAATTAATTTTTCTAGTTCCCAACCTGGTTTTAGAGATTTTTCTAATGGTGTGTCTAAATTTGGACTTATTGTAAATAAACCCTCTTGTATTACCAGTCGCTTTTCTATTTGATTTGGGACGAATTTATAAACAGATTTAATGCTGAATGGAGAATCAGTTTTAATTTTTTTATCTGGAAGTCTCTTGGTGGCTTTTAATGCGAATACATTGCCGTCGGTGTCAGGATTTGTCTCGATGGCAAAATAAAGGGCAATGAATGGATTGTATGTCCAGTCGAGAAGGCGAGTAGGCAAGCCATGATGTTGTGCCAGTGTTAGCCACTCCCAATCATTTGCAGGTGGTTGAGTCAAAAAAGGATGAGCCATTCTTTTGAAAAAACTGAATATACTCTCTTCAAATCTTTTCAAGGAATTCGATGTGTGGTTAACTCGCGCTACTTTCGGCACTAATTCATAGCTTGACTGACTATGCCCCCTAAATACCCATGCTTTTCGTTCATCGCGAAAGTAGTGGTCTTCGAGCGTGGAAGTAAAATCCTTGTAATTGGATACATTAATACATTTCATTTGTGAATCTTTCTCTTTCAATAACTCTAGAGAATAATATTCCTTGCCCTACACCGCCTCCCGGATCGCGTCCAAAACATCGGGATTTTCGAGCGAACTCAAATCCATGTGCCCCACGTCCTGACCCAGGTACACATTCTTGATCGCGCCGCGGACTATCTTCGCCGAGCGGGTCTTGGGCAGCGCCTGGACGAATTTTACCTCGTCTGGGCGGAGGCTTTTCCCCAGATACTGGACGGTCTGATCTTTTAGTTCCTCGCGGAGGGCGTTGGTGTATTCGTGGCCATCGGTCATGACGACGAAGCAGGTGATCCCCTCCCCCTTGACGGGGTGGGGGGTGCCGACGACGGCGGCCTCGACGACGCCAGGGTGCTTGATGAGTTCGGCCTCGATCTCGCTGGGCCCGACGCGCTTTCCGGCGACCTTGATGGTGTCGTCCGAGCGGCCGTAGAGGTACCACAGCCCGCGCTCGTCGCACTTGGCCCAGTCGCCGTGGTACCAGACGCCCTCCCATTTCGAGAAATAGGTCTCGAGGTAGCGCTCGGGCTCCTTTAAAAATCCGGCGGTCAGGGACGGTATCGGCTGCTTGAGGACGAGGTGGCCCACCTCGTTCCGGATGGGCTCGCCTTCCTCATCGAAAACGTCGGTGTCCACCCCCATCGCGGGGGCGCCCAGGGTGCCGATTGTCAGGTCCATGACGGGGAGGGGCTGGAGGAGGCAGCCGCCGATCTCGGTGCCGCCCGAGATGTTCATGACCGGGCAGCGCCCGCCGCCGACCTTATCGAAATACCACATGTAGGACTCCGGGTCCCAGGGCTCTCCCGTCGAGCCCAGCACCCGGAGGGTGGAGAGATCGTGTTTCTCGACCCACTCGTCGACGGCGCTCTTGAGGACGAGGATCGCCGTCGGAGAGAGGCCGAGGTGGGTGACCTTGTGGCCGGAGACGATCCGCCAGAGGCGGTCGGGTTCGGGGTGGTTCGGGACGCTCTCGTAGAGAAGGCAGGTGTGCCCCCCGAAATGAGAGCCGACGAGTTCGTAGGGCGCCATCACCCAGCCGAAGTCCGTCACCCAGTACATGACGTCGCCCTCTCTCATGTCGAAGCAGTAGCGGACCTCGCGCCCGGGGCCGGTCATCAGCCCGGCGTGGGTGTAGATCGTTCCCTTGGGTTTTCCGGTCGTCCCCGAGGTGTACATGATCATCGATACGGCGCCGGCGGGAAGGCGGGCGGTCTCCGCCTCATCGGGGTGGCCTGAGGTGAACTCCTCCCATGTTTCGTCGCGCCCGCTTTTCATCGGAACGTCGAGCCCCGAGCGCTGGACGACGACGACTTTTTCGACCGAGGTTTCTCTCTTCAAGGCTTCGTCGGCGGTGGTCTTGAGCGGTATCTTCTTGCCGCGCCGCACCGCGCCGTCCACCGTGAAGAGGATTTTGGCCTCCGCGTGCGCCAGCCGCTCGGCCAATCCCTCGGGCCCGAACCCCGAGAATACGGGAAGCACGGCGACGCCCGTCTTGAAGCAGGCGTACATGACGATCACCGCCTCGGGCACCAGCGGCAGGAACACCCCGGCGGAGTCGCCGGGTTTGAGGCCCATCGCGCGCATGGCGTTCGCCAGGCGGCTCACCTCGGCGGAGAGCTCGGCGTAGGTGAACTCGCGGACCTCGCCGCCGTCCCCCTCCCAGATAATGGCGGTTTGATTATTATTTTTGTCCAGATGACGGTCGATGCAGTTGAGGGCGATGTTCGTCTCCCCGCCGACGAACCATTTCGGCCAAGGGAAGCCCCCGCTCAGGTCCAGGATTTCTTCGTAGGGCTTTTGCCACTCGAAATTCATGTCATCGAGGACAACCTCCCAAAAGCGGCGGATGTCCTCGACCGACCAGGCGAGGAATTCCCTGTAATCCGCCGCGCCTACTTTCTTCATCAACCGGGCGACGTGGCTGTTTTCGAGAAAATCCTCGCCCGGCCGCCAGATGATATCGAGGGTGGCCATTCGGCTCCGTTTCCTGGGTGAATTACCGTCTCGCGTTGTCGTTCGTCCACACCTTGACGCCCGATCCCTCGTACTCGTCCACGATACCCCATTTACCAGCCTCGAACTTTTTCGGGGGCTCGTGTTTCCCGGCCCAGGCCTCCTCGACGAAGGCGGCCATCCGGCCGATGACGGTGGAGTCCGGGTGCGGTTCGGTGTGGCCCGAACAAACCCATTTCACCTCATTTTCGGCGGCGATTCGCTCAAGGGTGCGGAGCGAGGGGCCGTAGTCGGAGAAAGCCGCCGTCGGCACCTGGATGAAGAGGGGCTGGCCCGGTTTGACCAGATCGCCCGTGATGAGAACGCCTTCACGGTCGTCGTACAGGGAGATGCTGCACGGGGAGTGGCCCGGTGTGTCCCAAACGCGGAGGGTGCGGCCGCCGAGGTCGATCGCGTCGCCCTCCTTGACCTCCCGGCCGAACCGGCCGGGCGGGATGGTGAACGAAACGGGGTCGAAACCCTCGGGGAAGGACTTTCCCTTCCAATTT
>JAVEPB010000094.1 GCA_030922375.1 bacterium
CAACGAGTTCGCATCATCGTGCCGGGCCCCTGGGGCCCGGCAGACCGGAAAAGTCGCATAGGACCCGGACCCGAAACGGGGGCATGTCCACATGGTTCCAGAACTCTAAGAGAAGGTGGTATCACTAACGGGGGCAGGTCAACAATACCCAATCATCATTTTCGTTTTTTTTCATCATCTGGAAAGCTTCTTTCTTGTTTCGTGGGTATTCTAAAAAGAGACCTCTAGCATCTTCCCGCGTCCGAATATCACAGTCCAAATCTGAAATCTCTTGTTTAAATTTTATCCACGTGGCGATCTTAGTATTTCCTATTACAAAATCAATTGCTCCACCCATATTTCATCCAAAATTATGAAATTTTTTGAACAAGCCCCTTGCTGACATTATACTGACATAAAAAAATAAAAGGCTACGACCGTTGCCGTAACCTCTTGATTTTATTGGTTGGGGTGTCAGTCTGCACCGAACCATTCTCCCCAAATTCCCTGTTTATCAGGGAAAATACAGGGAAATTTTTCGTTTTTGAGGCTGAAATTCACCAGAAATTCCCGGATTTGCCTGTGGTTATTGGGTTTTAGAAAAATAGCCCTAAAAACGGAACAGGGAATAACAGGGAATTATCAGGGAAATCGATCTGAATTTTTTGCCTAATCACTAGACAGATATTTTTGCAGACAAAAGATTTTATCCTTCCCCATGGCCAGAGTTACTAATTCGCTATGCACACGCTTGCGATTAAGGAGCGGGAATTTATCGAATCGGCCAGGGGAATCGGAGCGGGATAATTGCGAATTGGCGTGTTTCATGTTTTACCGTAAATTCTTGGGCCTCTGGTGGTTCTGGCCACCTTTCGCATCGCAACGGCCATCATCGTGAAATCGAGCCTGAGTTTTCTCGGACTGGGGCCGCCCCTCCGACACCCGCTTGGGGGTTGATGAGCTCCGAGTGTCAAGAAGTCCTTGAAATCGCGCCTTGGGTTTCCGCGATACCGAGCCTTGCGATCATGATAGATGTGCTGGGATTCAATCTCGCCGACTGCGCCGGCGCCGTTTCGTTTTGTCCTTTGCAACCGTTTGTCAGATTTTGTCTTTTTCCCTAAAATCTACTTGTACCTCCCGAAAATTTTCTTCTAGTTTCATCGAGGAATCCCTCATGACCCTCACGTTGGGTATCCGCATTCCTCCTGCGCAAAAGAATCCTCTCGAGATGGCGGACCTGGCCCGTGAGGTCGAATGCGCCGGCTTCGAGACAGCCTGGGTGACGGACACTCCGCTCATCGGGGGGCGCTGGGGCGATCCGTTCGTCTACTTGACCGCTATGGCGATGCGCACCGAAAAGCTCAAGTTGGGAGTCGCCGTGACTACTCCCATCATGCGGCACCTCCGGGCCTCGGGCGCCGCCTGCGGGAGCCTCTACGACATTGCCGGCGGGAGATTCATTCTCGGTATCGGTGCCGGGAGATCGGCCGCCGGGAAGCTGGGATTGAAGTACAAACCTCTTGAAACCCTTCGGGAGTACGCAACGGCGCTCCGCGCTCTCTTCCGCGAGGGTGAGGTGGAGTACCAGGGAAAAAGGATTGAGTTCCATCCCACTCGGCCCATTCCCATCTACATGGCTGCCCAGGGTCCCAAGTCCATCGAACTCGCGGGTGAGATCGCGGACGGCGTCATATTGCAGGTGGGAACCAACCGAAAGACGATTGCTTGGGCGATCGAGCGCTTGCGAAAGGGGGCCGAGAAGGCGGGGCGCGACTTCGGCGAAATCTTCGTCATGATGTCGGTGCATTGCTGCGCGCTTGAGGACCACGATAAAGCTATCTCCCGGGCCCGCCACCTCATGGCCGCTTTTCATCTTTTGTCACGGCACATTCTCGATATCGCGGGCCTTCCGCGGAATACTCCGCCCAAGGACTTGGATATCTACCCGGATTTGAGCCACGCTTTCGATCTCGATAAGGCTGCGCGCATCTCATCCTTCGTCCCGGACGAGGTGGTGGAGTCTCTCTGTCTCATTGGGCCGCCGGAACGCTGGGTGGAGAAGTTGCAAATGCTCGAGGAGTTCGGTGTGCGTCACGTCCTGCTCAGAGGCCCCGACTCCTACAATCCGCCAATGGACGAGATTGCTTTTTGCCGCGATGAGATTATTCCAAGATGGGATGCTCGAAATCCCAAAATTTCTCTTAGTGAGAATGATTGAGTCTGATTGAGATATTTTGTTTTGGTCGTTTCATCCTGAAAAATGACGAAAGGAATCAGCCATGTTCATACGCGGGGGTTTTCGCCATGTACATCTCATTAGCGAGGACCCGAAGGCTACCGCGGACTGGTACGTCAAGGCCTTAGGCGCCGAGATCGCTGGTTCCGAGGAGAGGCGTGGCTCCTGGAACGTTACGATGCGGCTGGGTGAAGCCGATCTGAGAGTGCGCAAGACGCGGGAGACGGATGACATCAGCGCCTCGAATGAGGGGCGTTCCCCGGGCATCCATCATTTCGCGCTCACTGTCGGCGATCTCAAGGGGGTAATTCGCAGGGTGGAAGACGCTGGCGGAAAACTCGCCGAGCCGGTTTTCACGAGCGCCTCCGGCAACTTGATCGGTTTTGTTCTGGCTCCCGACGATGTTTTGGTCGAATTGATCCAGCCTTCGGATGCGTAAGGTGCGCGAATCCGCGCTTTGATTTTTTCGTGATTTCAGATGTCCGGGATTCGTTATTAATAAAATAAGAGGTGATAAATCATGGCGCTCTCCTTGGGAATCCGATTTCCACCGGTCCAACCTCCATTGGAAATCGCCGAACACACGGCGGAAGCGGAACGGGCGGGTTTTGAGTCCGCCTGGGTGACGGATACTCCTCTTATAGGTGGTTTGTGGGGAGATCCTTACGTTTATCTGGCATTGATGGCCCAGCGAACCGAAAAGATGAAAATCGGTGTGGCGGTGACGAACCCTTTCATGCGCCTTCTCCCGGCGGCGGGAGCGGCGGCGCGGACCGTACACGATATTTCCGGCGGGCGCTTCATTTTAGGGGTGGGCGCCGGCGGCTCATCCGCTTGGGCCCTGGGGATGCGGAAGGGACAACTCGGGCTGATGCGCGATTTCGTTCAATCGATCAAACCCCTGTTTCGGGAAGGAAAAACGGAGTGGAAGGAAAGACCGTTCGAACTCAAACCCCCGCGCGATATCCCCATATACATAGCGGCCCAAGGGCCGAAGACGATCGAGGCGGCGGGCGAGATCGCGGACGGCGTTATTTTGCAGGTGGGGGCGAACGAAAAGACCATCGCCTGGGCGCTGGAGCACCTGGAGCGGGGCGCGAAAAAAGCCGGGCGCAAACTTTCCGATATTTTCATCATGATGTCTGTTCATTGCTGCGCGCATTCCGACCCCGGCAAACAAATTTCGCGTATGCGCCATCTGATGGCGACCTTTTATCTGACTTCCACTTATATCCTGGATGTCGCGGGCCTCGAACGAGTGCCACCGCCGGAGGATTTGAAAATTTATCCCGATCTGAGCCATGCCTACGATATGGACGAGGCTTCGCGAGTGGCTTCTTTCGTTCCGGACGAGGCGGTAGAGACGCTTGCTCTGTTGGGGAGCAAGGAGCGCTGGCTCGAGAAGCTCAGGATGATCCAGGGCATGGGGGTTCAACACATTCTCCTGCGCGGCCCCGATTCCTATAATCCGCCGTTTGATGAAATCGCCTTCTGCCGGGAGGAGATTATTCCGGAATTGGGAAGACTATGAACAATACGGTGAGTTCTGGAACTCTTATCCTTCTGAGCGGGGGCGAGGTCTACGCGCCAGAGTTCCTCGGGAAACGGGACGTCCTCATCTGCGGCGGCAAGGTTGTGTCCGTCGAGGCGGATCTCGGCCGCTTCGCCGCGCTCGATGATGTTGAAGTTATCGATATTTCGGGAAAACATCTTGTCCCGGGGTTCATTGATAATCATGTCCACTTGCTGGGCGGCGGCGGGGGAGGAGGACCCGCAACCCAGGGTCCCGAAATTCATTTATCCGAGTTCACAAGCTGCGGCACGACAACCGTTGTTGGAATTCTCGGGACCGACGGATTGACCAGGCACTTGTCTTCCTTGCTCTCCAAGGCGAGAGCGCTGACCGAGGAGGGCATTACAGCCTACATCTGGTCCGGCGCTTATCAATATCCGCCGCCCAATCTTTGCGGAGGGGCGCAGTGGGATTTGCTCCTGATTCCGGAGGTGGTTGGGACCGGGGAGATTGCCATCGCGGACGAGCGGGGAACTCAGCCGACGGTGGACGAGTTGACGCGTCTTGCTTCCGAAACCGCGCTTGGCGCCCGGCTCGCCGGTAAGCGCGGTCCGGTTTGCATTCACGTGGGAGAAGGCCGGGAAAAACTCGCTCCTCTTCGCTCCGTTTTGGAGGGAGCTGAAATCAAGATGGATCGATTTTTGCCGACCCACCTCAACCGCAATCCGGAGCTCCTTCAGGATGCCTTCGAATATGGACTTCAGGGAGGTTTATTGGATTTTACAGCCTCGTTTTCGATGCCCGGGGGGCTTTCTTCATCCATTCCTGCAAGCCAGGCGGCGGATGACGCCCGGAAGGCGGGTGTTCCGCTTGAGCGGATTTTGTTCAGCACGGACGGCAACGGGGTATTCCCCTTTTTCGATGAAGATGGAAAAACCGTAGGGATGGCCCGGTGGCCCATTTCCTCTTTGTGGGAAGAGGCGAGAAAACTGGCGAGGGAGTTTGATTGGCCGCTCGAGGATGCGCTTGCCCCCGTCACCGGTAATCCGGCAAAGGTTCTCGGGATTTCAAAAGGCGGAATATCAACTGGCCATGATGCAGACTTGGTGGTTCTCGATGAAAAGTTGAATATTGTATACGTATATGCAAAAGGCAGGTGCCTTGTTGAGAATGGAAACACTATCGCACGAGGGGCGTGCGAACAATTGCTTTAAGAACGTTCTTTGATCTACTTAATGAAGTAAAATTCCCCGTCGCAGATTTCCTAAAACCGCGTTTACTCTTCTTGCCTTTGTTTACATGTTTTTATCCTTATGATAATACAGACAAACATCTCCGATTTAGCGTTTTTTGCTCCCATAGGACAAAGTTTTTTCTCTTCTTCAAACTGAATTTCTCATTGATAGGGCAATGATGAAATTCCGATTTCTATTTTGCTCAAACGTTCTTATGTCGATGATAGAGGGGTAAGGCATGTCTTTAGCTGCTTCGTTACGTTCGGATGTTTCCAAGGAACGTCTCACCCATTTTGTAGAAAACATTACAAAATTCGAGAGGCCCGCGACTTTTCCGGGCGAGATGGAAAACCTCAATTTCATCCGCGGTGAACTGGAGAAGGTAGGCCTTAAGCCCAAGCTGCACTCTTTCGAAGCCTGGATCAGCATGCCCGAGGAGGCCAGCCTCGAGGTCCTTTCTCCCGAACAGTTTTCGATCCCATGTAAAACAAGAGCGTTCAGCCCTTCGACCCCGGAGGAGGGGATTGTCGGCGAATTGGTTTATGTAGAAAAGGCCGCCATGAGCGGGAAGGGAAGCAGTATTTTCGAGTACCGCAAACAGGTGGAATCGGGAGGAGGTTTTTCCGATACGGATGTGAAAGGAAAAATTGTCCTTTCCCGCAGCGGTGGGCCGGATGGATACAACGCTGCCCAGGAAGCCGGGGCGGTCTGCCAGATAGCTCTTTGGCCTAGCGAGGAAGATGTCATTCACGAGTTGACGGTGAACGGTGTTTGGGGCACCGCCACGCCTGAATCCGCCAGCCGCCTTCCCAAGATGATCAGCATCTCGATTAAAAACCCCGACGGAGAAAGGCTCGTCGCGCTTTGCGAAAAAGGCCAGGTTCAGGTCCGGGTCCGAGCCAAGACCCACACGCGCTGGGATACCATTCATGTATTGACAGCTCAGGTCGAGTCTCCGACGGACAGTTCCCTCTTCACGATGGTGGGAGGGCATCATTGCTCTTGGCACTATGGGTGCACGGACAATTCAACCGGATGCGGCTGCCTGATGGAGCTGGCGACCGTTTTGCAGGGCCAACGCGAATCCCTGAAGCACAATGTGCGTTTTTGCTGGTGGGCGGGGCACTCGCAAGGGCGGTATGCGGGTTCGACCTGGTATATCGACAATTATTTCGAGGATTTGAGCAAAAACTGCATCGGTTATTTGAACATCGATTCACCGGGGGTGAGGGGAGCGACGGAATACGAGGGACGCTATATCATGGCCGAGGCCGAGCATTTCACCCTCGAGGCAATCAAGAAGGTATCCGGCCAGGACGCTCCGGTGAAGCCGCCTTATCGCGCCGGCGATCAATCCTTCCTCAACGCGGGGATCACCTCCATGGGCGCCTATAGCATGCTTGCCCCCGATGACCCTGATTGGGCGCTTGTGGGCGGTTGTGCCGGCGCCTGGTGGTGGCACTCCGAGGAGGACACCATCGACAAATGGTCGGCGGACATACTGGCGACGGATTGCGAGATTTTCCTGGAAATCATCTCGTCATTGTCCGCGAGCGACGTGTTGCCTTTTCATATGGGGAGAATCGGCGAACATATCGGCCAGCGTGTCGATAAAATTTCCCAAGACGACAAAACGGGCTTCGACTTGGCCCCGATTGGAAGCGCCGTCGCCCGATACGCCAAGGCTGCCTCCAGACTGGCCGAGGTTGTGCCCGGCGTGACGGATGAAAAGGGTCAGCGGATTCTGAATCAGACCTATCTGGGGGCATGCCGCTTTCTCAACACGGTTCTTTATTCCATGGAGGGGAACTACGAACAGGACCCAGCCCTTCAAAAGCCCGTGTTGCCCGGTCTGAGCCAGCTTTCATCGCTGCAAAGCATGGATTCCACGTCTTCGGATTATCACTTTTTGCGCACCTATCTGGTCAGAGAAAGAAACCGCGTGGTTGATGCGCTGGATCGAGCCGGAAGGCTCATCGGCGACGCTGCCGATATCCTGGGGTAGCTGATTCCTTGGAGATATCTCCGTGAGAATTGAAAAGTGTGATCTCTGGGAAATCGAAACAGCCTCTTCCGGAAGGCCGGTGACGCGTTACGGGGCGGCCGAAAAGTACCTGGGCCGCGTCATCATTCGCATCCAGGACGACAACGGCCATGAAGGGTGGGGCGAATCGTCCCCCCTGCCGAAATTCACGGGGGAGACCGCCGCCAGCACCGCCGCGGTGCTTCGTCCGGCGATGGATCGCCTTAGGGGGCAGACCCTCGAAAACCCGGAGGCGGCGATCGGCGAGTTGACGGATTTTTCTTCCTGTCCCGCCGCCCGGGCCGGGCTGGAGATGGCGCTGCTCGATCTGGAGTGCAAGGCGGCTGGCCGCTCTCTTGCCGACCGATTGGGCGGTGAGCGCCGCGCCGAAATCGCGACAACCCGGCCCTTCGGGATTGTTCCGATTCCGGAGGCGATGGATTTGGGGCGCAGACTTTTCGAGGAAGGGATCCGTACCTTTAAGATGAAGGTGGGAGTCGATCCGGAAAGTGACGCCGGACGTATTCGCGCCATCCGGGAGGCTTTTCCCGAAGAGGTCCGTATCCGGGTTGATGCCAATGGCGGTTTCACGCGGAGCCAGGCAATCGATTTCGCGGGCAGGATTCAGGGCCTCTCTCTCGAATATTTCGAGCAACCCACCGCGCCCGACGCCGAAGGCGCAATCGAAACCTTTCGGGCTATCCGCGAGATGGGCGTTCGGGTTGTCGTGGACGAATCGATTTTCTCAGTCGAGGATGCCCGAAAGCTGATCGAAATGGACGCGGTGGACGGCGGGGTGATCAAAATCATCAAGTTCGGTGGGCTCCTGGCGTCGCGCGAGACGATTCGGGAATTCGAAAAGGCCGGAAAATTCATTGTCGTTGTTTCTCCCTACGAATGTCATATCGGAAAAGCGGCCGGGCTCGCCCTGGCGCTTTCGATGGAGCGCTGTGAGTACGCCCAAGAGTTGGGAAACATGCCCTTTGAATTGGGTTTTTCGGATTGGCGTTATCGTAAAGAAGGAGGAACCCTCATTCTGGATTCTGGAGCAGGTCACGGAGGTTGGGGTATCGTGCCGAATCTTTCTTCGATAGCCAAGGAAGCAGCATGACGGTTTGCATATCTTCTGCTGAATTACTTGTTGATTCATCCAACAACAAAGGGAGGATTGTCGCATGAAGAAAATTTTTAGATGGATGGTGGTGATTGCTTTACTCATGGCGTTTACGCCTGCTCCGGCCCTTGCGAAGAAGATCCTGCGTTTTCCCCTTCGCGGGAACCCGGCAGTCTGGCCCGTTTCCCAGCCGAGCCTGATTAACACCCTCATGATCCAGAAAGTGATGTTCAACGGGCTCGTGAAATACAGCAAAAAAGACGGTGTCACGGTTGTCCCCGACCTCGCGGTAAGCTGGACACACAGCCCGGACGTGAAGGTTTGGACGTTCAAGCTTCGCAAGGGCGTCCGTTGGCACGACGGAAAACCCTTCACCGCCGCGGATGTCGAGTTCAACTACAAAGTCCACAAAGTTAAAAAGTACCGTTCCCGTTTTCATCGGCAGATGAAAACCCTGGAGAAGTTTGAGGTCTTGGACTCTCACACGGTCCGCTTGACGTTCAGTCAGCCGATGGCGGCTCTTACGGTTCAGATGGGATACAACATTCCCGTTTTCCCGAAGCATCTGCTCGAAGGGAAAGATCTCAAGTATCCCGGCCCCGCGACACAGAAGTTCCTTGAGCATCCTATCGGCACGGGTCCTTACAAGTTCAAGGAATTCAAGCGAGGCAGCTACTTCCTCGTTGAGCGAAATGATGATTACTGGGGCGGCAAGCCGAAGATTGACGAGGTGTATTTTAAAATAATGCCCGATGTGACCGCCCAGGTGGCCCAGATGAAAGCCAACGAGCTTGACGTGATCTGGGAAGTCGAGCCCAGCCTGATCGAAGCGGTGAGAGGCATTCCGAGCGCGGTAATTCACAAAAAAGATGCCCCGTATTACAACTGGTTCCTCTTGAATCAGAAGCATCCCCTCTTCAAGGACAGGCGGGTTCGCCAGGCGATGGCCATGGCTTTCGACAAAAAGACCATCGCCAATAAGATTCTCAAGGGAATGGTGCAACCCGCGTCCGGGCCCGTTCAGCCGGCGATAAAATGGGCTTATCCCAAGGACGTAAAGGGACTGCCCTATGATCCGGCTCGTGCGAAGAAGCTCCTTGCCGAAGCTGGATGGAAGCCCGGCCCCGGCGGTATTCTTCAGAATTCCAAGGGCGAAAAATTCACCTTTGAAATCTCGGGCGACAAGGGAAATCCCACCCGGGAACTCATGTTCCAGGTGTCCCGCCAGATGCTCGGAAAAATCGGAATCGACGCTACTGTGAAGCTGTATGAATTCAACGCGTTGATGAAAATTTACCGGGGCGGGAAATTTGCTGCTCGCTTCGCGTACTGGATCACACCGCCGGACCCCGATGTCACCGATTATTTCGGGACGGGCGGTGGCCGGAACTTCATCAAATACTCAAATCCCGAAGTGGACAAGCTCCTGAAGAAGGGCGTTTCCACCACGGACAGGAAAAAACGCGCGGCCGTTTACAAGGTTGTCCAGAAGCTATTGGCCGAGGATGTTCCGGGCATCTATATGTACTATAAGCCCGAGTACATCGCGGTTCACAAGCGAATCACGGGATTTCCGAAGATTGGGATCCGCGACTGGCTGCTCTACGTGAATGAGATGGATATCGACAAAAAATTCAACTGATTCCAGGGGGATCTCAGGGCTCTTTGGAGGTTGTTCTAAGTGTCCAAATACCTGGGCGGCAGGATCATCCAGGGCGTGTTGCTGCTGGTTATCGTAAGCACTCTCACGTTCCTGGTGATCCATGCCGCCCCGGGCGGGCCCGCGATGCTCGCCGATCCGGATCTTTCTAGAGAAGAAGTTGCATCCCTGAAAGAGATGTTGGGGCTGGATGCGCCCATTCATGTTCAATACTATAAGTGGGCAAGCAACGTCCTCACGGGGAAGCTTGGGCGTTCTTACAGCTATGGCGTACCGGTCATCACCCTGTTGTTGGAGCGGTTGCCCAACACACTCCTTTTATCCGGTTCCGCTCTTCTGTTGTCGTCTTTGCTGGCTATCCCTCTGGGGATATGGGCCGCTTTGCGCCGGGGTTCGACTATCGATCATCTGGCGGTGAGTCTGAGCATCGGCGGCGTGGCAGTGCCCGTTTTTTGGCTGGGGATCATGCTGATCATCGTTTTCGCGGTGACGCTGAGATGGTTTCCAACCGGCGGGATAGGAACATTAGGCGCTGAGTTTTCGGTTTTCGATTTGCTTCATCACTTGGCTCTGCCCGCTTTTGTCCTCTCCACACCCACTACGGCGCAGTTGGCGCGCTACACGCGCTCGAGCGTTATCAACACCCTTTCCGAGGATTATGTTCGCACGGCGCGAGCGAAGGGTGTTTTGGAAAGCCGCGTTATCATATGGCATGTATTCAGAAACTCGCTTATTCCCATCATTACGGTTCTTGGAACCCTCGTTCCACGGCTCGTCGGTGGCGCCGCCATCACGGAGGCGATATTCACCTGGCCGGGAGTCGGGCGGCTGGCCGTCGAGGCGGCATTTGAGAGGGATTATCCGATCATCATGGGTGTAACGCTATTTATCTGTACGGTGGTGATCGTCGCGAATATACTGGTTGATATTTGTTATGCGCTTATCGATCCGCGTGTTGTTGTGGGGAACCATCGATGATGGAAAATGTGGCGGTCCGGACTTCGATTGATCCGTTCGATGATGATATGCCTCCCGCGCCGACGGGATTGAGCCGCATATCCCGAAAACTTTTGGGAAACAAGGTCGCGTCGATCTCCATGGTGGTCCTTTTGTTGATAATTTTGACGTCCGTTTTCCTTCCCAAGATCATTCATCTCGACCCGGAGGAAATGGACTTCACCACCATTCTATCTGCGCCATCTCCAGGGCATCCTTTCGGAACGGACGAGGGTGGCCGGGATGTGTTCGCCCGGCTTGTTCATGGCGGCCGGATTACGCTCATGGTTGGCTTCATCTCCGTCCTGGTGGCCGTGGTGTTGGGGGTCATGCTCGGTGGTGTTTCAGGCTACATCGGCGGAACGGTGGATCACGTCATCATGCGATTCACCGATGCGCTCATGTCCTTGCCGCTATTTTTCATTTTGCTGATCATTTTGTCCGTTTTCGGTACAACGGTTTTCAATATCACGATGACCATAGGCGCAACGAGTTGGATGGTTATCGCGCGGGTCGTCCGGGGAGAGGTGTTTAAGGTTCGGGAGCTACTCTATGTCGAGTCGGCACGGGCTGTGGGCTCAAGTGAAATGGGTGTCCTTTTTCGTCATATCATTCCCCAGACCATGCCCTCGGTCATCGTCGGGGCGACGCTGGGTTTGGCCCATGCCATTTTGCTTGAGTCAGCCCTGAGTTACCTGGGGCTGGGGGTACAGCCGCCTACGCCCAGTTGGGGGAATATGCTTTATAGCGCCCAGGCTCAGCTTTGGTCTTTTCCACGCCTCGCGATTATACCCGGTGTGATGATTTTCCTGGTGTCCCTTGGGTTCAACTTTCTCGGGGAAGGGCTGAGAGACGCCCTGGATCCCACCCTGCGCTAATTACAGGAGACTCGAATGAAACTCGGGCTAGCCACCATCGGACAAACGCCTCGCTCCGATCTCGTTCCCACCATTCGGGAACATGTGGGTGAAGCGGTGGATATCGTGGAACGCGGTTTCCTAGACGATAAAAGCTCCGGGCAGATAGCCGCCCTGGGTCCCGAGCCGGGCGAAACCCACTTGGTTACGAGACTGCGCGACGGAAGCGAAGCGCCGTTGAGCCGGGAGGGGATTGTCGAGGAGATGCAGAAGGTAGTCGAAAGTCTGGACGAAGAGGGAGCCGATGTGATCGTGGTGCTCTGCGGACACGACTGGTCAAAGGTGAAAACCCGCGCCCTCATTATCAACCCGGGGGTGGTATTTCCGAGCGTTGTCTCCGCGCTGGCCAAGGGGCGCAGGCTTGGGGTCATCAAGCCCTCGCCCAGCCAAATTAAAAAGGCTGAGGGGCAAATGAACGATTGGGGGGTGGATGACTGCATCGCCACCTCGGCGTCGCCTTATATTGGGGATGCGCGCCTCGACGCCGTGAAAACGGCTGCCCGTAGGTTGCGCGAGGCGGAGGTGGACCTTGTCTGGATGTCCTGCGTGGGCATGGATGAGGAGATGCGGGCCGTTGTTCTCGAGGAAGTGGGCCGGCCGGCTCTGTTGGCGCGGTCGGTTATATCGAAAATTATCGCCGAGGCGGTATCTCCGTTGTCGGTTTCGGCGGGAGCCTGATCTTACCCATTCAATTTCACGCAGTCTTTAGGCCCGAGTGCGGGGCTCCCATTGGTTTTGATCGCCCCAACGTTCCCAGTGTGTTTTTTCGTGCGCTGGTATCCGGCGGGTGGGGCCATATTTCTTTTCGGTGTGGCCGATGGGGAGGAGGCACACCGTGCGGAAGTGCTCGGGAATGCCGATCAAATTCTTCACTTCGTTCTCGTAATAGCTGTGGAGGGTAGTGGGAACCGCACCCAGGCCCAGGCTCATGCACCCGAGGAGGATATTCTGCACCGCGGGAAAGATGGAGCCGTATAGCGAGTTCATGGACATCACGGCGGCCTGGGGCCCTGGATGAACCCCCGATGAAACCCGTTCGTCCGCGCAAACAAGTATCATCACAGGGGCTTTTTCGAAATTTTTCTGAAACGCACCGAAATTGGTATTTTTGCTCCAGCGTTCCACCTGTCTTTGTGCTTCGGGGATACCCTTTTCGGCCATGCCGCGGACACGTTCCGTATAGGCTTCGAACGAGCGGAGAAAAAGTTGTCCGAGGGAGTGCTTGGTCTCCTGATTGCGGATTACGACGAAGGCCCACGGCTGGCGGTTTCCACCGCTGGGGGCTTTGACCGCGGTGTCCAGTAAAAAATGAAGCTCCTCGTCGGTGACTGGCTCATCGGTATAGTCACGGATGGAACGTTGACTATAGAGTGCTTCTAGCAAGCTCCAATCTTTCACTGTTCTCTCCTGTTTTGGATGGCTCGAAAATCCATGGCGGATTTTTTAAAGCATCGATGTATGTATCAGATAAATCGGACAAAGGTCCCAGCGGATAAATATCATTATCAATATACCATGGTCGAGTGGAGGATAAACCTATGAACCAGGCTGCGATGACACAAGCGAAAAACTTCGTCTCCAAGGACCGCATGTGGGAAGACCTCGAGGCGCTAATTCAGTGGGAACGTCTTACGGGGACCGAGGGCGAGGCGCAGGCGGCCCGCTATATTCGCGATCGGCTTGAAGCCGAGGGAATCGAGGTAATTATCCATAAATTCGACGCCTATATCAGCTTGCCGGGCAGCGCGGAATTGGAAATTATCGAGCCAGCCGCAGCGCAAATTTCTTGCACGACCCATAGCTACGGCGCCACGACCGGCGGCGACTGGGTCGAGGGCCAGGCCGTTCGTGTGGATGAAAAAGGAAATGCCGCCGAATCCGTATCGGGAAAGATTGCCCTAATTGAAGGTCTCGTCTCGCCGGGAAGGTTTTTCGATGTCGAACGCCAAGGGGCGATCGCACAGATTTTCGTCAACAAGGGAGAGATTATCCACGATCTCACCATCGCGAGCATCTGGGGGACGCCCACGCCAGAGGATATGCATCGCTTTCCGCATACCCCGGTTGCTTCAATTCCGCGAAGCGCCGGCGCCCCACTATTCAGTGCGCTCGAAGAGGGGAAAACGGTTCGACTTCGTCTCAAGGCGGAAGTGGATACGAAATGGCGGAGCGTCGAGATGCCCGAGGCGATTGTGAACGCTCCTGGCGGAGGGGATGATTTCTTCCTGGCGTCGGCTCACCTCGACGGCTGGTATCAGGGGGCCATGGACAACGCCACGGGCGACATTCTCTTGATGGAACTGGCCCGCGTCTTTCACAAGGTTCGCGATGACCTGAAGCGGAACGTCCGCCTGGCGTTTTGGATCGGACACTCCCATGGCCGCTACGCCGGTTCCACCTGGTATGTCGATCGTTTTTGGGACAACCTGCGCAATAATTGCGTCGGCTACTTTAACATCGATCAGGTGGGGTTCCGGGACGGAAGCGTTTTCCGCCTCCTTTCGACGGAAGACATTTCTGGCTGGGTGAACGATGTCATCCATCGCGAGAGCGGCCAGGACAACGCTACGGTAGCGCCGGGGCGCAACTCGGATCAGTCGTTTTGGGGGCTGGGCATCCCCTCTTTTGCCTTCCGGGGCGCGTTGACTCCGGAGTCCGACGACTATCCGCCGGATTACCGCGGAAACGGTTTGCCTTGGTATTGGCATAATAAGGCCGACACAATCGATAAAATCTTGCCCGACCTCCTGTTGGACCATTCGCAGGTTCATGCCTCTGCCTTGACCGAGTTGCTGATTCTGCCGGTGCTGCCCCTCGATCCTTCGGCGACCGTTAAGGTGATTCAATCGAAATGGAAAGATGTTTCGGAAGCCGCCGGCGATGCGTTCGAAGTAAGTTCCATACAGGAAAATCTCGACCGGTTGATTGAGCGGATCGGGGCCCTGCTCGAAAAATCGAAATCGGTCGCCGACGAGGATGAGGCGCGGCAAATAAACAAGACCCTGCTACGGCTCGCCAGCTTTCTGAATCCTGTCCTGTACACCATTTCCGGCCCTTACGGGCAAGATGCCGCGAGGTCCGGATCTCAGCTTCCAGGTCTGCGGGATACGCTCCGTTTGGGCGAGGAAGACGATGACAAAAAGGGATTCCTGGCGACGCGGCTCATCCGCGAGCGGAACCGCTTGTCGGATGCCCTGCGAGACTCGCTCGATGAAATCGACAAGGCGCTTTCCTAGGAATTTTCGGCGACTCGGGGTTATGCCCGAAAAAATTGTCCGATTGGATATGGAAACAGACAGTTTGGGCTGGCTGGGAGCCGGTTTTCTCCGGGTGTTCCCGGGGGATGGGGGGAGGATACATGGATAAAGTATTCGGATACATCGACGAGAAGTTTGATCATTTCGTAGACGAACTCATCGACCTCTGCCGCATTCCCAGCGTCAGTGCCCAAAAGAGCGGGCTTGAGGATTGCGCCTCCACGCTGGCGGACCATCTGCGCACCATCGGTCTCCACGGGGAGATCATGCCCATGGGAGGGCCGGAGAACCCCCCGCTCGTTTACGGCCGCCTGGATGTCCCCGATGCGAAGCGGACCCTGTTTATTTATGGGCATTTCGATGTCCAGCCCCCCGAGCCCCTTGAGGCTTGGGAGACGCCTCCTTTCGAGCCCGAGATTCGAAACGGAAGAATTTACGGGCGCGGACCAGGAGACAACAAGGGGCAGTTTTTCGCTCATCTGAAAGCCGTCGAGGCGCTTTCGAAGGCCGGAGAAGGGGTTCCCGTGAACCTGCGCATACTTCTCGATCCCCAAGAGGAGATCGGAAGTCCGATGCTGGAGGAGTTCGTCACGCAGCATGTGGATCTGTTCCGGGCGGATTTCGGCTACAACGCCGACGGCTCCGCCGCCGAGGGAAATATCCCCATGCTCTCCTTCGGGAACCGGGGAATTTGTCATCTGGAGGTGAGGCTCAGGGCGGGTAGCCGGGACACTCACTCGGGCCAGTTCGGAGGCCCGATGCCCAATGCCGGTTGGCGGCTCTTTGATTTTCTGAAGACGCTCAGGGATGAGACCGGCCGGTCGAAAATCGAGGGTTTCTACGAAAATGTCCAGCCGCCCAACGAGGCGGACCTCGCCGCCATGGCGGCCATTCCTTATGATCAGGCGGAGTGGTTCCGGGAGTTGGGAATAACCCGCGAGGATGGCCCCGAAGAATGGAGTCATTTCGAAAAGATCATGTTTCAGCCCACCCTGAACATCAGCGGGCTATCTTCCGGATATAACGGGCCCGGCTCGAAAACCGTCATCCCATGCGAGGCCTCGGCCCGAATCGACATGCGGCTCGTGAAAAATCAAACCCCTCCCGAAATTCTCGAAAAATTCGCCGCGCACGCGGAGAATAACGGCTTTGGCGATATCGAGATCATCCCGCACATGCGGTACTACCCTTCGAAGACCCCTCTGGACCACCCCATGAGCCAAACTGTCATCGCTGCCGTAAGAGACGTGTTTGGCCAAGACCCTCTTATCTATCCCGTCACCGGAGGGTCGAATCCGAGCTATATATTTCACGAACTTTGCGGTATCCCGATGGTGAAAGTCCCCTATGCGAATTTCGACGAAGCAAACCATGCGCCGAACGAAAATCTTTCGCTGGACTTTTTCCGAATGGGAATCAAAACCAGTGCGCGGGTGATTCGGGACTTGGGAGGGATATGAGACTCTTGTCCTTGGTGCTCGGCTATCAACCGGAATCGGGGGTTTCACGGAAGTAAGCCGCGCCCGGCGATTCAGGGCGAAACTTCATTGGAAGGAGCTGAAATATGAATGCACAGGACCTGAAAAACCGCATTCCCGAAATCGTCGAGGGCCTATTACCCCGGTTGAACGAGATTGCCGATCAGATTTTCGCGAATCCCGAACTTGGCTACGAAGAGGTGAAGGCGGCCGGATGGCTGACGGAATTTCTCGAAGAGCGGGGATTCAGCGTCGAACGCGGGGCCGGCGGCCTGCCCACGGCTTTTAAGGGGACGAAGAAAGGAAATGCCGAGGGGCCCGCGATTGCTATCGTTAGCGAATATGACGCCCTTAAGGACCTCGGCCATGCTTGTGGGCACAACATTATCGCGACCATGGGAATCGGCGCCGCGGCGGCCGTAGCCGAGTTGTCCGGAGAAATTCCCGGCGTCATCGTGAGCATGGGCACCCCCGCCGAGGAGGGTGGCGGCGGAAAAATCAAGCTGATCAACGCCGGCGCCTTCGACAATGTGGACGCCGCCATGATGATTCATCCGGGCCCATACAACCTGTCTTACCGGCCTTCGCTCGGACGCGTGAGACTGCTCGTGAATTTCATCGGAAAACCCTCGCACGCCTCCTCGGGGCCGGAAATGGGAATCAACGCGCTCGACGCATTGGTCACGGCCTATCAAAATATTGGCCTCCTCCGCCAACAGCTGCCATCGGACGTGCGTATCCACGGCATTATTACGGAGGGCGGCGAGGCGCCGAACATCATCCCAAGCCGCGCCTCCGGGATTTTCTACGTGCGGACCCGGGTTAAGGATTTTCTTCCGGAACTTACCCGGCGCGCAAAAGCGTGCATGGAGGGAGCCGCCATGGCGCACGGCGCCAAAGTGGAAATTATCGAAGATCCCCTCATTTACGAACCGCTTCTTGAAAATCCGGAAATGTGCGCCCTTTTCGAGGACAATCTTCGCGCTGTCGGAGCTCCTCCCTCCGATGTGGATGTCGAGAAGGTGGGCGCGGGAAGCTCGGACATGGCGAACCTGAGCTGGAAGGTGCCGGTGGTGAGCGGGCGCCTCAGTATGGTTCCGCTGGAGATCAGCACGCACACGCCAGAATTCGCGGCCGCCGCGGGGGGGGAGCCGGGCCGGAAGCTTATCCGTATCGGTGCTCAAGCCATGGCGATGACGGCTATCGATTTGATGACTTCTCCCGAGAAGATGCAATCCGTACGAAAGTGTTTCGAGGAGGAAAACCAAAAGACTTGATAGACAGGTTTTCGAGGAGCGCTGTAGCCCACTCTTGCCTTTATTGCTATCAAGGCTTTTGCGCAGCCAGGCCTGAGCTGTGGGTGGCGAATTACTAATTCGGCCGATTCTGTGCGGATGTAGCCGGATCTTTCTTTCCTGAAATACCCTCATTCCTCCTTGAAATCCCCCAATTTGGGCCCCTTTTGGCGACTTGACTCATTGCGGCAAGGAAGCGTCCATGTGCCTGAAAGGAGGGCACATGAATGCACGAAAAACTCGAGTCCTATATTAGCTGCCTCGAGGGATTGAGCCTAACCGAACTCCTTGTTGAGTGGCAGACCCGATTTCAGGAATCTGCACCCGCTTGGCGAAGTGCCGAGTATCTTCGCTTGACCATCGCCTACCGTCTCCAAGAGCAAGCTTTCGGAGGCCTCTCGCCTGATACGAAGCAAAAGCTCCGGCAGTTTGCCAGGGCATTTAAACGAAGCCCGAATCATCAACTCACCCCAAATCTTGATTTGAAACCCGGAACATTGCTTGAGCGCGAGTGGGGAGGCGTCCGCCATCGCGTCCGAGTGCTCGACGATGGATTCGAGTATTCGGATGAGCGATTCGCCTCGCTATCTGAAATCGCCCGCAAAATCACCGGGAGCCGCTGGTCTGGTCCCCTGTTCTTTGGGCTCAAAAAATGACCTCGCCACCCAAACTCCGGTGTGCCATATACACCCGCAAATCCTCGGAGGAAGGACTTGAGCAAGGGTTCAATTCTCTTCACGCGCAAAGAGAGGCCTGTGAGGCCTATATCCAGAGCCAGGCGGGGGAAGGGTGGACGCTCCTCAAAACCGCCTACGACGATGGCGGCTTCTCGGGCGGGAGCATGGACCGCCCAGGGCTTAAGACACTTCTTTTGGATATCGAAGTAGGACAGATCGATATCGTCGTGGTCTATAAGGTCGATCGACTCACAAGATCGCTCACGGACTTTGCAAAGATCGTGGATATTTTTGAATCTAGCGGCACCTCTTTCGTCTCCGTCACTCAGGCGTTTAACACCACAACTTCGATGGGAAGGCTCACCCTCAATGTGCTTCTTTCCTTCGCTCAGTTCGAACGCGAAGTCACCGGCGAGCGGATCAGGGATAAATTCGCGGCTTCTAAAAAGAAAGGAATGTGGATGGGCGGAAGGCCGCCCCTTGGCTACGATATTCATGACCGGAAACTCATTGCCAACAAAAAAGAAGCCAGAGCCGTCCGGCAAATCTACGAGCGCTATCTTGAACTCGGCTCTGTAACGCTCCTCTCTAAAGAATTAAAGGACAGAGGTATACGCAGCAAATCCTGGGTGACGCAGAAAGGAGAGCAAAGGGTAGGCGGCTGGTTCGGCCGGGGCGCTCTCTATGCCCTTCTTAAGAACCCGATCTATCGGGGACAAGTCAGCCACAAGGGCAAAATCTATGAGGGAGAGCACAGGGCCATCTTGAACCAGGAACTCTGGGAGCGGGTTCAGAAGATTCTGGAAACTAACCGCCGCAGGGAAGTGGGGAATCCATTTAAGGGCAGCGGAAGTCTCCTGGCAGGTCTTTTGTTTGATGATGAAGGCAACTCGATGAGCCCAACGCATGCCAAAAAGAAAAACGGGAAGCGCTACCGCTATTATATTAGCCAGGCGCTCATCAGGGGGCAGGCAAATGAGGCGGGATCGGTTGCCCGTGTTCCAGCCCAGGCGATCGAAGGATTGGTCATCGATCAGGTGAGAGGGTTAGAAAAAAATAATTCGTGGGATGAGTTAACTCCAAAAGAGCAGGCTGAAATAGTTTGGTCGACCATCACCCGTGTGGAAATCCATTCCCAGGAAGCTGTTATTGAGTGGAGGCGGGAAGCATCTCTATTAGGTGTAAATGGGAATACCCACCGAATTCCAATCGAGTTGAAACGCCGAGGTAAAGATCGGGTGATTGTCCGGCCAGATAATGAGTCGCCAGACCCTCGTCTCGACAGAGCGCTAATCAAGGCGCTCGTATTTGCCCACACCTGCCGGGAGGCCATGGAGTCGGGAAAGGCTAAATCGACGAATGATTTGGCGAAGCTCACGGGCAATAGTGAGCGATATGTCCGAAATGTGAGGAATCTCGCCTTCCTGGCTCCCGGTATCACAGATGCCATTCTCCGGGGAGAGCAGCCTCAACTCCTCACATTGGCCCATCTGATTCGCTCAGATATACCCCTCTCCTGGGCAGAACAGCCCCTGAAACTGGGTGTGTACGAAAAACAATCCTCCTGATCTACCCCCAAAGTGGCACGCCAAAATTCGCCCGGAGAAAATGGGCTATTCCGGGCGGAAAACGCGCCTGAATCTCTCTCTAGAGAACATAGCAGTGCCGGGAAGTATCCCCAGTTTGCGGGGAAATTCGGGTGTTTTGTGGCAGAAGAGAAAGTTAGGAGAGACTGTGTGGTTGGGGGACTAGGATTCGAACCTAAGTTCCCAGATCCAGAGTCTGGTGTCCTGCCGCTAGACGATCCCCCAACGATGTTCGGAGCGGGTTGAATCGGGCGCTCTGGACGCCCGGCCCGCATAAAATCCTCGGCGAGTTTATGCGAAATCGCGGCCCCGGGCAATCCGGGGGAGGTTTTTGGCTCCTTCCGTTTCGCCCCGAGGCCATTGAATGGGCGGGGGGCAATTTCACTGGCTCAGGACTGTTAATCCGGTCCGGGGCTGTTGATCCGGCTCAGGGCTGTGTCGATTCGCTCGAGGGAGCGCTCCTTGCCGAGAAGACAAAGGGTCTCGAAGATGCCCGGGCTCACCGTGCCGCCGGTGATGGCGACGCGCACGGGCTGGGCCAGCTTGCCGAGTTTCATTCCCTCGGCTTCGAGTACGCCCTCGAAAGCGGCCTTGACCCCCTCGGGCGAGAAGGGCTCGACCCCGGCGATAGCCTCGCGCGCCCTCGCGAGCGGGCCGGCGGTCTCGGGTTTTAGGAACTTGCCCGCCGCTTTTTCATCGAACTCGACTGCCGGGCGGAAGAAAAACGCGGCCCCGTCGGCCATCTCCTCCAATGTTTTCGCCCGTGTCCTGAGTTCCTCGACGACGCCGAGGCGAGCCTCCCGCGAGAGCAGGCCGGGTTCGAGCCCGCGGGCCCGGAGGCGCTCCTCGAGCAGGGCGAGCAGCCTCCCGGCCTCCCCGTTCATGATGTGTTCCTGACTAGTCCAGAGTAGTTTCTCGGGGTTGAAGACAGCGGCCGAGAGGTTGAGGTTGTCGATCGAAAAATTCCGGATGATCTCCTCCCGCGTGAAAATCTCCTGATCCCCGAGGCTCCAGCCCAGGCGGACGAGGTAGTTGATGAACGCCTCGGGAAGATAGCCCTGCTCGCGGAACTCGAGGACCGAGGTGGCCCCGTGGCGCTTTGACAGGCGTTTTTTGTCCGAGCCGAGGATCATCGAGATGTGGGCGAAGCGGGGAGGCGCCTCGCCTAGGGCGCTGTAGACGAGGATTTGCTTGGGCGTGTTCGATAGATGATCGTTCCCGCGGATGACGTGGGTGATCCGCATGTCGATGTCGTCAACGGCGACGCAGAAATTATAGGTCGGGGAGCCGTTCGTGCGGACGATCACCATGTCGTCGAGCTGGTCGTTTTGAAAGGTGACGGTCCCGGCCAGGAGGTCTTCCACCACGGTCTCGCCCTCGTCCGGTGTGCGGAGGCGGAGGCAAAAAGGCTCGGCCGGGTCCGCGTCGTAGCGGTTTCGGCAGCGGCCGTCGTACTGGGGCGTTTTCCCCTCGGCGCGCGCCTTTTGGCGCATTTCCTCGACTTCATCCGGAGTGCAGGTGCAGCGGTAGGCCGTTCCCGCCTCGAGCATCCTCCGCGCCGCTTCGGCGTACATCTCCATCCGCTCGGTCTGGCGGTAGGGCCCCTCGTCCCAGTCGAGGCCGAGCCATTCGAACGCCTCAAGGATTGCATCGTAGTACGCCTCGGTCGAGCGCTCCCGGTCGGTGTCCTCGACGCGGAGGATGGCCGTCCCGCCCGCGTGGCGCGCGAAAAACCAGTTGAAAAGGGCGGTTCTCGCCCCTCCGATATGGAGGTGGCCTGTGTTTGAGGGGGCGAAACGGACGCGGACGGCTTCGTTCATGATTTCTCCATTGGCTCGGTTCGGCATTTGACGGTTAGGCGGGGGGGCAACCCCGGCGGGGGCTAGCCTCGCACCCGGCATGACCCTACTTGTACGTTCCGGCGGAACTTACGGCAACACGCCG
>JAVEPB010000095.1 GCA_030922375.1 bacterium
TGCCGATGATCTGCTCTGGTGTGTGGCGCTTCCTGGACATGGAATATCCCCCCAAGTTGGGCGGTTCATACCGAAAGAGTATCGAAAATCCTCTCATTCAGCATGGACCGACGTGAGGGGGGCACGTCAGCGGCCAATACACCGCAACCCGTTGATTTCGTTGGTGGGCCGTACTGGGATCGAACCAGTGGCTTCTGCCGTGTGAAGGCAGCGCTCTCCCGCTGAGCTAACGGCCCGGGGGCTTAGGCTTTATCATAGCGGAAATCGGGGGTCAAGAATAAACGCCTTTCCCCCGAACCGGGAAGCGCTTCGGGGTTTACTGAGAATCGCGGGTTTCGCTATGATGGCGGCTCCTGAATTTTCCCGCCTCGGCGGCCTATTGAAAGGGAAATCAACTTATGGTGGAAGTTTCGCACAACGAGGTGAAATACCAGCTCGAAACGCGCGCGCATGATCTCTACGGCTTCGGCGTCGATGTCTTCATGCTCGAAAAGGACGGCGGCCGGCCCAAGGATCCCATCGCGTTTATTCCCGGTAGCGATGAGAGCGCGGCCACGGCGAAGACCGCGCAATGGCTCAAAATCGCCTTTCCCGCAGAGCTTCAGGGAAAGAAAAAAAAATAGGGCCCGCCCGGAAGGTGACATTCGCCCCCGGGTGGATGACCGTTTCCCGATGGACGATCGCCCGGGCGCCTGTTCTCCGTGAGGCGGTCTTGCCCCGGAAGACACAATCCCCGTTCTCCGATTTCAGGAGGCGGTTTTTTTCAGGGAATCAAATTGACAGAGCCCGAAACCATTCAGACCGGCGGGGCCCCCGCCCCGAAGGGTCCGTTCGCCCAGGCGCGCCGCGCCGGGAACCTTCTCTTCATCGCCGGACAGCGCGGCATTGATCCTGAGACGGGAGAGCTGGTCGAGCCCACCATCGAGGCGCGGGCGCGGCGTACCTTCGAGAACCTCAAGGCCATCGCCGAGTCGGCCGGAGGTTCGATGACCGCCTTCCTGTCCACCACGGTATACGTCACCGACATGAAGGCGCACCGCCCGGTGGTCAACCGCATGTACGAAGAATATTTCGGCGAACACCTCCCCACCCGGACCATCATCGAAGTTCGCGCCCTCAATCAGGACGATATCGTCGAGATCGAGGCGGTTGTCCTGATTTCGGAAGAAAGCGCCTAACCCTTCGAAAAAGGCTCTTGAGCCACTAAAACAACCGTGCTATTTCGGCGGTATGATCGGGAGCATCACATAGGCGTCCCGGCCGCCTCCGGTGTGCAGCGTCACCTTGCCGCCGAATACCTCCTCGGGCCGATTGTCGGGGTCGTTGTGGGTCATGCCCCCGGTTCCCCGGGTTCCGTAGTGGAAACTCTTCGCGAAATCGCTCAGCTCTCCCTCGTACTCGTAGTCCTTTCCCCGGACGGTGAGCGCCACCCGCCAGCCGGCCGGAACGACGATGCACGAGGAGACGATCTCCACGTCGCACTCGTAGACCTCGCCGGGCGTCAGCTTCTCTTCCCGGTCATGCGGGTGATAGGGGCGGTATGGCAGACTCTTCTCCGGGTCGAGCGCCCGGTGCGAAGCGCGGAGCCAGCCGCAGGCGATGGGCGTGTTCGGGTCGGTAGAACCCATGAAGGTCAGCTCATCGCCATTCGGATCGAATACCCGGACGATCAGGAACAGGTCGGCGTCCTCGGTCGAGGACGAAACGAACAGCTTCGCGGCCATGGGCCCTGTAATCTCCATCTCTTCTTCGAGCGCGGGCATCCAAAACGTCGTGCCGTCGCCGAGGCCGTCGTACTCAAGTGAACTCTCCCCGGCCAGCTCGGTGGTGAGCGCCTTGTTGTCGAGGTCGAGGAAAAACTTGGTCCACTGGGTCCGGGCGATTGGCCACTCGTTCTCCTCCCGGGGGACGAACTTCGGGCCGGGGTGGCGGATGTTGAGCGTGACGGGAGAGGTCTTGTCCCAGCCGTTGTCGATATCCTTGAGGAAAAAGTCGAAAAATCTTTTCTGAAGGTCGAGCCCGTAGCCGCTTGAAAAGAGCGCCCAGTGGGAATCGCCGTGGGCCTCGAGCCACTTCTGCTTCGAGGCCGATTCCATGTAGCCGTTGAAGTTGCCCCGGGGGTGGATTCCCTGACCGCCCCAGTTGGCGCACGAGAGAAGCGGAACCTCGATCTTAGAGAAGTCGGCCCGCCGCGACTGGTGCCACTCGTCGTCGAGGGGGTGTTTTTTGAGTTCCGCAAAGGCGTTGACGCGGTTCTTGGCCAATTCCTCGTCGGAGAGGTTGACGGGTCCGGCGGCCGGCAAGCCCGTGTTGGGGTTGATTTTTCCTCTCTCCCCGTATCCGTACTGGACGTGGGCCACCTGCACCTTGGACCATATCTCCGAGAACTGGCTCAGGATGCCGCCGTGGTAGCCCGAGTCGCGGTAGGGGTCGTTCCCGCCCTCCCAGGGAATGATGGCCGTCAGATGCGGCGGGTGCTTGGCCGCCACGCGCCACTGGTTCCGGGAATAATAGGAGATGCCGAGCATCCCGACCTTACCGCTGCTCCAGGGCTGGGTGCCCGCCCACTCGATGCACTCGTAGAGGTCGTCGATCTCCCTCGGGCAGTTCACGTCAAGGAAGGCCTCCGACCAGCCCGCGCCCCGCGAGTCCACCCGCACGCAGGCGTAGCCGTGCGGAATCCAGCACTCGGGGTCGGTCACCTCCCAGTTCTGGTACTTGTTGGTCGACATCTCGAGAATTTCGGGATAATCCTCGACCATCTTGTTCCACTGATGCGGATAGCCATCCTGATAGGCCACCCCCTTCGCGTAGACCCCGTAGGTCAGAATCGCAGGGTAGTTGCCCTCCTCGATTGGCCGGTAGATGTCCGCGCGCAGGACGGTGCCGTCGTCCACCTCGATGGGCACGTTCCATTCGATCCGCATTCCGTCTCGATCTTCGATTTTATGATACTCGTCCATGATTCCCCTCATCTTTCCATCTGCATCATGAAATTAGGGTTTCGAAACCAATTTCCCCGCGCCGGGGAATTTCCCGTTAAAAAAACAAATTCGGCATTTCCAAAAAAATCATACCGCCAGCAGGGACCGCATGGGCCGCACGTCCTCCACCCCCTCGATATGCCGCACCGCATCGATCAACTCTATGGCCTTCGAGGCTCCGAGAACGGGCTCGAGCAGGTCGAGCGCCTTTTTCTCCACCTCGTCCCGTTCCATCGGATTGCCGGGGGTTCCGCGCACCGCGGGGGTGGCGTGCACCAGCGATTCTCCGCCCGCCATGGTGATTTCGACGATGGGTTTCCGGCGCGGGAGATCTGGGTCGGGGATCAGATCGATCCTCCCCTTCATCGCCGACACCTCGGGGTCGCTCATTCTCTCGGCGTCGTGAGAGGAGTAAAAGGTCAGGCCGCCGTCAACGATCATGACCGCGAGCAAATGCTGAAAATTGATGGACGGCATCTTCCTGTTGTCCACCACGTGCGATTCCTTGTCGGACATTTTGACCGCTACACGTGCTATATCCCCGGCCTTTAGGTCGTTTTCGAGGACGAGCGCCTCCACCGAATCGAGGGCCGCCTGAATCGGAGAGCCGACCGTCCATTTTTTGATGTTCGTCTCCATGATCTCGAATCGCTCTCCAAGCGCTTCCGTCAAAAGCTCGGGGCGGGGGTCGGCTGAAAAGGCGAAAAAGAAATTCCTTGGACCTTTGAATACATCCGAGACCCCCGTGAAGCCGGCCGACACCATCGCCGCCGCCGCCGTCCCGTTTCTGGCGGGCATCCCGCCGAAATCGAAGGCCTTTTCGATATGGTCCTCGTCGCGCTGCCAGCAATTGACCCCGGACGCCTGCTGCGCGGCATAGGAAATCAGCCAGGGAATCTGCCTCTCGCTCAAACCTGCGAGGGCGCCCGCCGCCGCCGCCGCGCCGAAGAGGGGAGCGAAGGTGTGTGTGCTGTGCCCCCCCTCGTAGAGGTGATCGACCCCGATGGCGGGCGTGGTCCGGCAGCAGATGTCGTACCCGAGGACCACCGCCCGGAGGAGAGCCTCTCCGCTCCGGCCCTCCCGCTCGGCCATCGCCAGGGCGGCGGGGACGACGCCGCAGCCCGGATGACATCTGGACTCTAGATGAGAGTCATCCGTCTCGTCCGCGTGGGCCAGCATTCCCCCCGCGAGCGCCGCATTCGAGGCGGTAGTTAAAACGCCGCTTCCCGGCACGCACGCTTCCTCCCGGCCGCCCTGGCGGGTGGCGAACCGGATCGCCGCCTCGCCCGGCGGGAGGCGCGAGCCCGAGACCATGGCGGCCAGCGTGTCGAGCAGGTGATGCTTTCCTTTTTCGCCCACCTCGGGCGGGATATCCATATCGAGCGCGGAGGAGATATAGCGGCTGAGCGCCCGCATGACCTCGCTCACCTCTTGACTGACCTGGACCATGGCAGGACTTTCACTGGTAATGAATAATAATGAAGACTTATTTCGCTTTGCGCTTTTTCGTGATTTTTGTTTTTTCCGGTGATTTTTTCTTCTTCCCCGAGAGCGATTGATAAAAGGCGATCACGCTCGCCGGGTCGTCCTGGCCGTGGCCCATATTGGACGCGGCCTGATAAAGTTGGCAACGCAGCGCCGTCAGCGGAAGTGGCGCCCCGATCTCACGCGCTGCCTGAAGCATGTATTCTGCGTCCTTCACACACATTTCGATGATGGCCTCGGGATCCCCGAATTCACTTTCCACCATGCGCTCGCCCTTGTGATCGATTTGTTTCGAGTAGGCCGAGCCGGAGGCGAGGACCTCGAGAAGCAGCGCGCCGTCGATACCCCCCGTCATTCCGAAAGTGAGGCCCTCGGCGAGGGCGGTCCGGTTGAGCTCGCTCACCGTGTTCACGACGAGTTTGGTGAGCGTCCCCCGGCCGCTCGCACCCATGTAGTACTGGCGGCGGGATGTCTTGCGGAGAACGGGCCGGATCCGTTTGTAGGCCCGCTCCTCGCCCCCCACCATGATGGTCCCCCCACGCTCCCTCGTGATGGCCCGATTGCCGCTGATGGGCGCGTCGAGATAAAAAACGCCGGCTTCCTTGAGGGCCGCCGACATCCGCAACGAGGTCGCGGGGAGAACGGTGGAAAAATCCACCACCACCGTCCCGCGGCCAAGCCCAGGTAGCGCCCCTTTTTCGCCCAGCAGGACTTTTTCCACATCCGCGTCCCAGGGAACGGAGAGCATGAGGAGATCCGATCGCGTGGCGGCTTCTTCCGGTGAAGCGGCCCCCTCTCCGCCCAGGGCCTCCAGTTCACGAACGCGCTTACTCGTAATGTCGCAGCCCACAACGGAATAACCCGCCGCCAGAAGATTGGCCGATATCGCGCCCCCCATTCTGCCGAGGCCGATGAAACCGATAGTTTTCGCCATGACGAATCCTCGAATCAGATGAAATGTGGTTTCGTCGATTCTACATCATTTCGGCAATCGCTGAGCCCGCGGCGGTGGCGCATCTCCCCCTTGGGAATAGACTCTCCACCGAATCTTGATTCCCGCGAATCCCGATTCTCTCGCCTCCCGGCTATTTGGCCGGAATGATCGGCAACAGGATATGCGCCGGATGATCGGGTCCGGTGTGGAACGACACTTTCCCGCCGAAAACATCGAGCGGGCGGTCCTTGTTATGGTTGTGCTTGAACGGTCCCACCCCGGAGTAAATCCGCCCGGAGACCGGCATCGGAGGCTGCTCGAATCCGGGATAGACGTAATCCTTGCCGCGCACGCTCAGCCCGATCTGGTGGCCCGCCGGAACGACGATGCTGGTGGGCCAGATCTCCACGTCGAGCTCATAAATCTCACCTGGCGTGAGCGGCTGAACCTCGTCGTGGGTGTGATAGGGACGGTAGGGGAGCGTTTTCCCGGGGTCGAGCTTCCGGTGCGAGGCGCGCAGCCAGCCGTGGCCGACGGGGGTGTGCGGATCGTTCGAGCCCTGGAAGGTCACCTCCCGCATGTCGGGGTCGAACACCCGCAGGACGAGAAAGATGTCGGCGTCCTCGGTCTCCGAGGAGATGAAAACCTTCGCCGCGACGGGGCCGGTGATCTCCATATCCTCGTCGAGGGGCGGGGTCAGATAAATCAGCCCCTTTCCGAGGGCGTCGTAGGGCCGGGCCCGCACGTTGGTCTGGGGATTGGTTTTGAGCGAGAAGGTGCCCGAGTGCAGGTAATATTTGGTCCACTCCGTCCGCGCGAGGGGCCACTCGTTTTCGGCCCGTTCGACGAATTTTTCGCCCGGGTGGCGAACCTGAAGGGCTACCCTGGGCTGTTTGTCCCAGCCGGTGTCCTCGCCCTTGAGGAAGTGGCCGAAAAAGCGTTTTTGAAGGGCCACGCCGTAGTCGGTGTAAAAGTGTGTGAAGTGGTCGAGGCCGTGCATTTCGAGCCACTTTTCCTCGGATGCCGACTGAACATACCCCTCGACGTTCCCGCGCGGGTGGAGCCCGACGCCCCCCCAGTTTCCCGCCGAGAGAAGCGGCGTCTTGATCTTGGAAAAATCCGGAATCCGCGCCTTCCAATAATCGTCCACAAGCGCGTGCTCGAGGAGGTCGTTTCCAAAGTCGGTGCGGTTGGCGTTCAACTCCTCGTCCGTGAGGGTCTCGGGGCCTGAGCTCCACTCTCCGTTAATCCGGCTCCGCCAGTCGCGCTCTCCCCGGCCGTGCTGGCGCAACGTGACAGTATCTCTGTACCAAAGGTCGCCGAAGAGACATAAAATGCCGCCGTGGTGGCTGAAGTCGCGGTAAAGATCGGCCGCCCCCTCCCAGACGCACATGGCCGCGAGGTGGGGCGGTTGAAGGGTCGCCACGATCCACTGGTTCATTCCGTAATAAGAGATTCCGTTCAGGCCCACCTTGCCGTTGCACCAGGGTTGATCGGCCGCCCACTCGATGCAGTCGTAGAAATCTTTCGTCTCGCGCGGGGCCCACACTTCCATATAACCCGGCGAGCGTCCCGCCCCGCGCGAGTCCACGCGCACACAGGCGTAGCCGTCGGGAACCCACTTTTCCGGGTCCGCCAGCTCCCAGTTCTGATATTTATTCGATGAGCCGGAGAGTGTCTCCGGGTATTTTTCGCTCAGCACTTTCCATTGGGCCGGGTAGCCGTCGGCGAGGTGAAGCCACTTGGCGTAAGGACCGTATGACAATATGGCGGGGTAATTTCCCTCTTCGATGGGCCGGTATACATCGCAGCGCAAAACCACCCCGTCATCCATTTCGATCGGAACGTCCCAATCGATGCGCATCCCGTCCCGAATCTCGCTTTTGTAGCCGGACATATTCGCTCCCCCCGGTGTTAGTGCCATGCTGCGGCGTCAAAAATAATAAAGTCTCCCGCTTTATGTGCGGGAGGATTGTGCCTAGTTTTCCTGTTTTTCCTGCTCGGCGAGCTTTTCTTCCTTCAAGCGCGCGACCTCGGCCTTTACATCGTCGATGACGTCCTTGCCCCAGAAAATTTTCCCCTGGACGGTAAAGGAGGGTATCCCGTAAATTCCCAGGCTCTTGCCCTGTGCCCGCTGGCTGTGGAGCAGGGGGAGATAGCGCTTCTCGGCGATGACTTTTTTGATCTCCCCGCCGTCGAGGCCAATTTCCTCGCCGCACCGGGCGAGCACGTCGGGGCTCTCGAGATCCAGGTCATCGACCCAGCGCGCTTTGTAGATTCGGTCGCGAAACTCCCTGAACTTGCCCATGTCGCGTGCGTAAAAAGTGGCGAGATGGGCGTTTGTCGTCCTGTAGTCGCCGCCGGCCGGCCGGAGGGGTACTTCGTACTTGTCGGCGAGGGGCTTGTGGTTCGTCTCGTAGTTCTCTATTTTCTGCTCCGGCGAGTAGCCGGCGAAATCCTGACCCGGAGGCCTTCCCTCCCAACTGACCCACTCGACCCTGACGTCCGGGTCTTCCTCGATGACGGGGCTGCCACCCACGGTGGCTACGTAGCAGTAAGGTCAGGTGTAATCCGAGTACTTAACGACGACGATGGGTTCATTCAACTTGCTCATTCGAAACCTCCGTTGGGTCCGGTAAATCGGACTGGTGAACAAAATTTTTCCAATAAATAATTGCTTGAGCTTTTCCGCTCAGCCCGAAAACGGGTTGAGATCCAGTTTCTGTCTATACGACCTCGGCGCGATCGTGGTCGATGGGTGCGTCCCCGCCGGGGTCTACCCAGATGCCCCGACCCCTGAGGTAGGCGATGGCCTCGGCGATTTCCCCGGAGCCGCCCTCGAATTCGCACACCTGCCATCCCGAATCGCTGCTCACGTCGCCTTGGATGATGTTGACGGCGAATCCGAATTTTTTCCCGAGCTCCCACAGGACCGGCTTTCGCACCTCGACGGCCGGGAAGGTGAGGACGAACCGCCGCGTATCGGCGGGAACGGCCATCGCGTCGATCCCGATGGGGCCGCCCTCGTCCAGTCGGCTCAGGAAATCGCCCACGATTCGGGTGAGCTGGGCGATTTGCACGAGGAACGCATCGTGGCCGTAGGTGGATTCGACGTTGTGAAGCTCTACCTCGCGGCCGAGCGACTGAAGGGCCTCGGCGATCTCGATGCTGCCGTGGGGCGGGAAGAGCCAATCCGATATGAAGCATACGAGCAGGCACTTGGTCCGAAGGCGCTCGAGGGCGGTCTTGAGGTCCGGGTGGCCCGAGGAGGCATCGTAGAGGTCCATCATCCTCGACAGGTAGAGGTAGGCGTTCGCGTCGAAGCGGTCCACGAACTTTCCTCCCTGATGGTCGAGATAGCTCTCCACCTCGAAGCGGGCGGTAATTTCCTCGAGCAGGCGGCCCTTGTCGCGCACGCGGCGGCCGAATTTCTCCCACATGATGGGGCCGCTGAGGTAGGTGATGTGGGCGATCATGCGGGCCACGCCGAGGCCCTTCCTCGGCCCGGTGCCGGATTCGTAGCTACCCCCATCCCAGCCGGCATCGGCCATGATGGCCGAGCGGGCGATCTTGTCCCAGGCGATCCCCATTGGGGTCAGGCGGGCGGCGCCGGCGACAGGGATGACCGAATCGCAGAAATCGTTGTAGCGAAGGCCCCACTCCAGGGTTTGCATGCCGGCCATCGACCCTCCGATGACCGAGCGGAGGCGTTTCACGCCGATGGCGTCGAGGAATTCGCGCTGGAGGCGCACGGTGTCCTCGACCGTCACGACCGGGAAGCCGGTCCCGTAGGGGCGTCCGGTCTCAGGGTTAATGGAAGTGGGCCCCGTCGTTCCCGAGCAGCCGCCGAGGTTGTTCGTGCAGATGACGAAATAGCAGTTCGTGTCCAGCGCTTTTCCGGGGCCGATGATCGGGTCCCACCAGCCGGGCCGGGGGGCGTCCGCGCTGTGGTACCCGGCGGCATGAGCGTCGCCCGTCAGGGCGTGGATGACGAGGATGGCATTGTCTCCGGCGTTGTTCAGCTCGCCGTAGGTTTCATAGGCGACGCGGACGTCCGAGAGCGTCTTTCCCGATTCGGTGGGGAAAGGCTCCGGGAGGGTGAGCGTCTTCGTTTCCGTCAGGCCAACTGAGCCGGATTCTGTTTTCAAGCCAATAATCCTCGGTAACCCTTGATTTTTATCCGTTAAAAAGCTTTCGCCCGGTGAAAACAGCCAGCCAGCGGGAGAGAAGGAGCAAATCTACTCAAGAGGGCGGATTTTCTACCCTTTTGCCCTCGCCATCAAGAGCTTCAGCCCATGCCAAGGGGGTTAGGTCTCAATTATTCCAATCCCCGCACAATTGGCGACCCTCTTGGCCCTTGGGGGTGGGACTGCTACATTCGTCTGAACCGTCGGTTTTGGACCGGTTTTGTCATCATTGTGTTTTCGCCGTTTCGTTTTTTCAAGTGGGGCGCTCCTCGATGATTGTCCGTCCGATGAAAGATGGCGTTCGTCTCATCTCGCAGCACGACCATGCGCGTGCGGCGGGTTCTCTTGTCCGTCATTGGGCGGGGATGGAAACGCTTTCGCCGCTTCCGTCCGACATGAAGGAAGCCGTGTTTTTCGCGGTGGACAACCACGATGTCGGCTGGTGCAAGTCGGATGAAACGCCGCGCTACGATCCGGAGACGAAGCTGCCCTTCAGTTTTTTCAACACCGACTCGGACGAGGCGACCGCGGTTTGGTCGGATAGCATCGCCACCTGCGCCGGGTTTCATGCGTTTTCGGGCTATCTGGTGAGCGCTCATTTTGGCCAGCTGGCCGACTCCGGTGGCCGCGGCGCCCCGCCCGAAATCCTCCGGCGGCTCCAGGCGTTTGTCCTCGCCGAGGCGAAGCGGCGGGAGTCGCTCCGGAAAAATTTTTCCTCCACCGAGGAATCGGAGGAGGAGAGGGCTTCGCTTCTCCTCCGCACCTGCGACACCCTGTCGCTTCTGACTTGCAGGGCGCCCGAGATCAGCCCCCCCGAGGGGCAGGTTCACCCGTTGACGAGGTGTGGCCTGAAGGTTCGTCCCACGGCGGACGACGGCCTCGAAATAGCTCCCTGGCCTTTTGACGTGAAAAGCCTTGAGCTTCAGTTTCCGGGGGTCACGATTCCCGGAACGCGCTTTGCCAATGGAGAGGAATTTCAGGAGGCTCTGGGGCGGGCCGAACCGGGCGTTTTCATCAGCCGATTGTCGCCGCTTTCCTGAAAATTCGCGGATTAAAATGGTAACCAAATCCCAATCCAGCATTAATGTCGTCGCCGGAATCATCCGAAACGAGGGGCGCGTCCTGATCTGTCGCCGGCCGGAAGGAGCCCACCTTCCGGGCAAGTGGGAATTTCCGGGCGGCAAGGTCGAGGAGGGCGAATCCCCCGAAGGCGCCCTCGTCCGTGAGATTAGGGAAGAGCTCGATATCGGGATCGTGGTGGGGCGGCTGGAATGGTCGGTCAGCCATTCCTATCCGGATCGGAACGTGAACCTTCGTTTCTACGAGTGTTCGTGGTCCGAGGGAGAGCCGAAAAATCGGGGTGTCTCGGCCCATGAATGGGCCCTCCCCGGTGATTTGGAGAGGTTCGATTTTCTCCCCGCCGACGCCCCGCTGATCGAAATGCTCAAGGAGGACGTTCCGGCGAAGCCGGGGGAAGCCCGGACGGGCTCCTCTTCCGGGGATATCGAGGCAGCCTACCGCGAATGCGCGCGCATGGCCGCGGCGCACTACGAGAATTTTCCCGTCGCCTCCCGGATGCTTTCCGCGAAGGTGCGGCGGCATGTGGCGGCTGTTTATGCCTTCGCGCGGTGCGCGGATGATTTCGCCGACCTTCCCGACCCGGATTCGGACCCCGGCCCGGGTTCGGTAGAGGAGCGCCTGGCCCGTCTGGACGATTGGGAGCGCCGGCTCGAAGCCGCGGGCGAGGGGCGCGGGGAGGGAAGTGTTTTTATCGCCCTGGGCGATACGATTCGCGCCCACGATTTGCCCCTTCAGCCTTTCCGCGATCTGATCGCCGCCTTCCGGCAGGACGTGACTGTGCGCCGCTATCCGGAATATGCCGATCTCCTCGATTATTGCCGGCTTTCGGCAAACCCCGTGGGCCGCATCATCCTTCTGCTTCACGGTGTACGGGGCGAGGATGAGATGCGCGCCTCCGACGCAATCTGCACCGCCCTTCAAATCGCCAACCACCTACAGGACGTCAAAGAGGATTTTCTTCGCGGCAGGATCTATCTCCCCCGAGCGGAGCTCGAGGCGTTCGGAGTCGCCGAGAGTGAACTCGCGGGCGAGAGCGCGGGGGCCTCGCTCCGGGCGCTGATGGCTTTTCAGATCAATCGGACGCGCTCCCTCTTCGCCGAGGGGCTTCCTTTGATCGAATCGGTGAAGGGCTCCCTGGGGCGGGAGCTTCGGGCGATATTCCGGGGAGGAGCCGCCGCCTTGGAGTCGGTCGAGCGGGCGGGCTACGACATTTTAAAGGGTTCGCCCAGACTGAATCGCCGCGACAAAGCGGCCTGCGTTCTCGCCGCGTTTCTTCCGGCGGGTTTTCTCGGGCGTCGTGTCGACGGCGATGCGGCCGCTCGGGGGGATTGGAGTTTTTGCCGGTGGTTTGTCCGGTCGAGCCGGTCGAGTTTTTATGTCGCGTTCTTGTCGCTGCCTCCCGCCCGTCGCCGCGCCCTCTCGGCGATTTATGGATTTTGCCGCGCCGTTGACGATATTGCCGACACCCCGGGCGACCGGGAGGAAAAGCGGCGGCAGCTGAACCGGTGGAAGGAGGCGGTGGCCAATCTCGCCGGGCGCGATCACCAACATCCGATCCTCCGCGAGCTGAGATCAGCCGTCGAATCCTACGGGGTCTCGACCGGCGATCTGATTGATGTCTGCCGGGGGGTGGCGATGGATCTGGACCAGAACCGCTACCGTACGTTCGATGAGCTCAGGGAGTATTGCTACAAGGTCGCCTCCGCCGTCGGGTTGGCCTGCCTGAAAGTGTTCGGGGAAAATTCTCCGGCCGGCATCGAATACGGCCGGACGCTGGGTCTCGCTCTTCAGCTGACGAACATTCTGCGCGATTTATGGGTGGACGCCGAGGACAACCGGATCTATCTGCCCCTCGAGGATTTGAACCGGTTCGGGGTGTCTGAGGAATCCATCCTCAGGGGAGAGCGAAGCGAGGCGCTGGTCGCGCTATTGAGATTCGAGGCGGAGCGAGCCGAGTCGTTATTCCAAAAAGCGGACGCGCTCATCCCCGGTGGGAGCCGCAGGCGATTGTTCCCGGCCCGTTTCATGGGCCGCGTCTACCGCAGGGTTCTGGAGAGAATCGTGGCGGCCGACTTTCCGGGGCCGGGCTGGAAAGCCTCTCTTTCGAAAGGGGCGAAGCTCCGCGAGGCTCTTCTCTGCCTGATCGGTAGGTGAACGACATCTTGAATCCGGGTTCCCCGAAACCGGATTCCTCGCGCCCAGCTTCATTGAGTCAGGACACTTCGCACGGGGGCGAAGCGCCCGTCATCGTCATCGGAGCCGGTTTCGCCGGCGCTTCGGCGGCGCTCACGCTGGCCGACGCAGGCCGGCCGGTTCTCCTGCTCGAAGCGGCCAAGATGTCCGGCGGCCGGGCCAGGAGCTTTCCCGACCCCCGGTCCGGACGCGAGTTGGACTGGGGACCCCACCTTTTCATGAAGGCGAATCCCGCCCTCCGGGAATTTCTCGGCCGAATCGGCGCCTCGGCCTCTCTTCGTTTTGAGCCCTCGCTCGATCTCACCTACCGGTTGGCCGACGGAACGGCCCGGGGCGGCGTGCGAAACGAGCGGCTTTCGTTTCCCGCCCGGGGGGGCGCTCCGGCCTCGCTGCTCGCGCTTCTTCGCTGGCGCGGCCCCCGCCTTGCCGCGCGCTTATCGATCGCCCGGGGTCTCCGCCGCGTGCTCAGGGAGGGGCCGCCCGCCGCTGAATCAAAAAATGTGGGTGAGACGGTTGAGCAAATGCTCGACCGCTTCGGGCAGGGCGCCTCAGAGCGCGAGTGGTTCTGGGAGCCTTTCTCGGGGGCGGTACTCAACATGCCCGCCGGCGAGGGGAGCGGTGAACTGCTGCGGCGGGTGGTGTGCGAAGCGTTCGGGCCGGGGCCCTCAGGGCCGGGGCCAGCGGGCGCTTCGCTGGGAGCGCCGGCGGAGGCGCTGGGGCCTTTTTGGGCGGATCGCGCCCTCGATGAGATCCGGCGGGCGGGAGGCGAGGCGAGGATGGCCGCTCCCGTCCGGAGGATTCGGATTGAGGGCGGCGCTGTTCGCGGCGTGACTCTCTCGGGCGGTGAGTCGATCGAAGCGTCTGTGGTGATCGCAGCCGTCCCCCCGCCCGCTCTTCTCAAGCTCCTCCCGGCGAAGGCGTTTGGGGGAAAAAGCCCCTGGCGCGATCTCGGCCGCCTCCGGCCCTCTCCCATCGCAACCGCCTATCTTTGGCTTGACCGTCCCTGCCCGGGCCCGGCCTATGAGGCCCTGGTGGCCGAGCGGTGGGAGTGGCTCTTCCGCCCGGGAGCCGGGAGCTTGAAGGCCGGGGAAAAAGAGCCTGATGCGCCTGTCGCTTTTTTATGCGGGGGCGCGGATTCTCTCGCCTCGGCCACGAGGAGCGAGATCGAATCGGCGGCCCGCGAGGCGGCTGGGAGGCTCCTGCCGGATTTCGGCCTGTGTCGGGTTCTCGTCGTCCGGGAACGGGCGGCCACATGGGCGAATGGGGCCGGGGAGCAGGCGCACCGCCCGGCGGCGGAAACCCCTGTGGATGGGTTGATTCTGGCCGGGGACTGGACCGCGACCGGAATCCCGGCGACCTGCGAGGGGGCGGTGCGGAGCGGATTTCGGGCGGCCGAGACGGCTCAAGGCCCTAAAGGGGATTAATGGGGGGGATTGAGCTATTCACGGCGGGAGAATAGCATAGGGAGATAGGATTTTTTCCGAATGTTCCTTGTCCCGGGCGGGAATGGGGAGAGGCGCCGTGAATTTGAGCGAAACGCAACTCGATGCAATTTGCACGCTGCTGGAGGATGATCGGGAGGCTACTTTCCAGGCACTCGATCGGCAGATTGCCTCAATGGCCGATGAGGATTTGGAGCGCATCCTGGAGCGGCTCACGCGAACCGAGGGCCGGAGGGTATCTGCTCCGCCCGCTCTTGTGGATTTTCACCATACACGCCTTGAGCGCTCGTTTTCGGAGTGGGCGGTCTCGGCACCGGACGGCCCCCAACTTGAGGAAGGGGTCTTTCTCCTCGCCTCGTTCGGCTATCCGCTCGAGGATCTGGGCCTTTGCGTCGCCGAGCTGGATCAGATGACCAAGGAGCTTGGCTACCGGCTGGAGGGCGTGAGCGCGCCCGATGAGATTGTCCGCCACACGGCCTATTATCTTCACGAAGAGCTGGGCTTCAAGGGCGGGAGGACGGAGTACTATGATCCGGACAATTGCTATCTCAACCGGGTGCTCGACCGCCGGGAAGGGATGCCGATCTCGCTGGCGGCGGTTTATATGCTGATCGGAAGGCGGATGGACCTTCCTTTCCGCGGGGTGGGGATGCCCGGTCATTTCATCCTGAAGTACGAGGCTCCCGGAGCGCCCATTTATCTCGACCCCTTTGACGGGGGAAAGGTCGTTTCCGCCGAGGAGTGCACCGATATCGTGCGCGGGATGGGTTACCATTTCGACCCGCGGTTTTTAAACGAGACGCCGGACCTGCGGATTGTGGAGAGAATGCTCAACAACTTGATCGGAATCTATCACCGGGATGGCGACGAGGAACGCTCCAGCCGCCTCGTGCGGTACCGGGAGATCATTCAAAGGGGCTAGCCGGGAGCCTTCGGGCGATTCCGGGGGGAGAGTTCATGGATTACAAGCAAGCTACGGACGATATTTTTTTTGGCGGACAACCCACTCCGGAAGATCTCAGAGGAATGGCCAAGCGAGGTGTGAAGACGGTTATCAACCTCCGGATGCCGGATGAGGACCAGCCCGAGCTCCCCCTCGACCGGGCGGCGGCGGAGGCCGAAAAACTCGGCATGAAGTATGTTCATATTCCGGCCGGGCTCAAGAATTTTACCGATAAGATCCTGGCTGATGTCGGCAAGGCGATTCAGGAGGGCAAGGCCGACGGTTCGGTCTTTGTCCACTGAAAAGGCGGAGGGCGGGCCGGGGTTTGCTCGCTAGCGCACCTTTCGGAGGAGAGCGGCATGTCGGCCGATGAGACCGAACGGGCCGCGCGGGAAATCGGTTTCGACTGGCGGAGCACCCCGCTGGCCGGATTTCTTCAGGATTATTTGGACAAAAAATAAAGGAAAGGGGCGGCGCCCGCCGCGCCCTCTTGTCTGGAGTAAGTTGTCCTGAAATTAAGTCGTCTGGAAATTAAGTTTCAAGTGGATCGGCACGCCAGCGTCTCTCCTGTAAGAGGGTCGGCGCGGCCGGAAATTTTGTCGGGAGGCAATACAAATGCCGGATCGAAAATCAGAATTGAACCAATACAGCCAGCGCGTGACCCAGCCGCCCTCGCAGGCGGCGTCTCAGGCGATGCTATACGGGGCCGGGCTGGACGAAAAGGACATGGACAATCCCCAGGTCGGGATCGCCAGCATGTGGTGGGAGGGAAACTCGTGCAACATGCACCTCAACCAACTGGCGAATCTCGTCAAGGAGAGCGTCAACGCCGATAAAAAAATGGTCGGCCTCATATTCAACACCATCGGAGTCAGCGACGGCATCTCGATGGGAACCGAGGGGATGAAGTACTCCCTCCAATCGAGGGAGATTATCGCCGATTCGATCGAGACGGTGGTGAGCGCCCAGTGGTACGACGCGGTGGTGACGCTGCCTGGGTGCGACAAGAATATGCCGGGCTCGCTCATTGCGATGGGCAGGCTCGACCGCCCCAGCCTGATGGTCTACGGCGGGACGATCAGCCCGGGCTTTCTGGGCGAGGAAAAACTCGACGTCGTCTCCGCCTTTCAGGCCTACGGCGAGCTTTTCAGCGGGAAGGTCGAGGAGGACCGCTTCAAGGCGATTATCCGCCACGCCTGCCCGAGCGGGGGTGCTTGCGGCGGGATGTACACGGCGAACACGATGTCCTCGTCCATCGAGACGCTGGGGATGAGTCTTCCCTACAGTTCGTCGAACCCCGCCATGAGCGAGGAGAAGCGGAACGAATGCCTGAACGTGGGCGGCGCGATATACCACCTCATCGAAAACGACATCAAACCGAGCGACATCATGACGAAGGCGGCGTTTGAGAACGCAATAACCATCATCATGGCGCTGGGGGGCTCGACCAACGCGGTGATGCACCTCGTCGCGATGGCGAAAACGGTCGATGTCGATCTCGATATCGACGATTTTCAGCGAATCAGCGACCGGACCCCCTATCTCGCCGACCTCAAGCCGAGCGGGCAATACGTGATGGAGGACCTTCACGATATCGGCGGCGTTCCCGGCGTTCAAAAACTTCTGCTCAAGGAGGGCCTCCTCGACGGAGGTTGCCTTACGGTGACCGGAAAAACGCTTGCCGAGAACCTCGCGGCCGTGCCGGACCTCAAGGAAGGCCAGAAGATCATCTCGCCCGTTTCGAGTCCGATCAAAAAGAAGGGGCACCTTCAGATACTCTACGGAAATTTGTCGCCCGAGGGCGCGGTGGCGAAGATCACCGGCAAGGAGGGCGAGCGCTTCGAGGGGCCCGCGCGCGTCTACGACTCCGAGGAGGACACCCTCAAGGGGCTCGAACGCAGTGAGATCCTGAAGGGAGATGTCATCGTCATCCGCTACGAGGGGCCCAGGGGCGGCCCCGGCATGCGGGAGATGCTCACCGTGAGCTCGGCCATCATGGGCGCTGGGCTCGGCAACGATGTCGCCCTCATCACCGACGGCCGCTTTTCGGGCGGGACGCACGGCTTCGTCGTCGGCCATGTCACGCCGGAGGCCCAGACCGGAGGCCTGCTCGCCCTGATCGAAAATGGCGACAGGATCACCATCGACGCCGTGAGCCGGACGCTGAACCTCGACCTGAGCGAGGGAGAAATCGAGGCGAGACGAAACAAGTGGACCCCCCCGCCGCTTCGGGCGAAGCGGGGAACGCTCTTCAAGTACGCCAGGTGCGTCTCCTCGGCCTCGGAGGGGTGCGTGACGGACGAGTAAGTCCGCAATCGGGGTATGTTGTGGGGAGGCGAATCAGGGATTCGAACTCAGGACTCGGCTCAGGGAATCAGGGGATTGTGCGTGATGCTTTCGTTGATGAGGGGGTTGCTGCCCCCCTCTCTGCGGATAGGGCGCCGCACCGCCCGCTGGCGGCGACGATATCTCTTTCCTGTCAGGCTCCGCTTGCATTTCGCCCAGGGGCCGGGCGCCCTGGGCCCCCGTACGGGACGCGAGCATTGATCGCCCGGGTCGGTGCCGCGGGTGACCTCGAAGCCGTCCGAGTAGCCGTCCCGGTCGCTGTCGGGGTGTTTCGGGCTCACCTTGAAGTAGATCGCTTCTTCCCCGTCGCTCAACAGGTCGCCGTCGGTGTCGAAGTTAAGGGGGTTGGTGCGGTGGCGGCGAACCTCCAGGCCATCGGCGAGACCGTCCGCGTCGGTATCGGCGTTGTTCGGATTCGTCTTATAGCGGCGGACCTCGGCCAGATCGGTCAGGCCGTCGCCGTCGCTGTCCACGCATTTTCGGGATTTCAGTTTTTCGACTGTGGATGTCAGCCCGCGCCGCGCCCGCATGATGAACCGGGTCATCTGCGCCATCCCGGTTTTTCTTCCCTCCTCGATAGCCTGGTAAACGGCGAACCGGGCCACCGCGAAACGGAGTGGGGTACAGAGCTCGGCTTCGCCCTTTGCGTCCAGGGCGTCGAAGTCCCGGACCATGAGGTCAAATTCCTTTTGAATGGATTCCTGTAGAGACTTCGCGGCGGAGGAACTGACCGCGGTGTTGAATCCGTACTCGGCGCACCCGCCCACCGCGGCGGCCAGCACGATAACCGCGAGCACCGGTAAAAAGTGTTGAATTCGTGCTTTCATCATCGAAGCGAATCCTCCACTATTCGTCCCGGGCGGGCGAGAACCGCTCGTCGCGTTTTTTTATTAAAATGGCTCGCGCCGCCAGTTCATGTAGCTTAAATGAAAGGCCCGAAAATTGCCCGCGGAAAACACGGCAGGCGAGAAGTTGGCTGGGGAGAACACGGTTGGCGAGAATATGGCTCGGGCCGTTCAATGGCTCCGCGAGTCGGAGCGCACTGTTTGCCTGACCGGCGCGGGGATTAGCACTGAATCCGGAATCCCCGATTTTCGCTCGGGGGGCGGGATGTGGGATCGGTTCGACCCCAGGGATTTCGACATCCGGCGCTGGACCGCCTCCGCGGAGATTCGCCGCCGCTACTGGGCCGCCACGCGGGAGAGCTACCCGCGCGTACTCGCGGCCGAGCCCTCCGAGGGGCACAATGCCCTCGCCCGGCTCTCCCGGGCCGGGAAGCTCTCCCTCCTGATTACCCAGAACACGGACGGCCTCCATCAAAAGGCCGGTCATGAGCCGAAGGAAATCGTCGAAATTCACGGGACGAGCCATTTATGCGTCTGTGTGGGCTGCGGGGACCGGTTCCCGAGGCGCGAGGTTCAGGACCGGGTTCAAAGGGGCGAGGATATCCCGGCTTGCGGCGGCTGCGGAAGTTTCCTCAAGCCGGATGCCGTTTTTTTTGGGGAGCCCATCGTTCGGGAGCGCCTGAGCCGGGCGGCCGAGGGTGCCGGGTCGGCCCAGGTGTTTCTGGTGGCGGACTCCTCGATGGCTGTCCGGCCCGCCGGCGCTCTGCCGGAGAAGGCGCTCTTGGCCGGGGCCCGCCTGATTATCGTGAACGACTCGCCCACCCGGCTCGACGGCAGCGCCCACGCCCTCCTCCGGGGGCGGACGGGAGAGATTTTGCCGGCGCTCGCCGGCGCGGTTTTGGTGTAGCGGTTTTGGGGTAAAAGGGGACGAGCCGCCGATATTTTGACTTCATCGGGGGTGGTTGGTAGAGACTGGGGGTGGATGATAGAGTCCAATCTGTTTCCGGCGAAAGCCGGCACTCCCTGTCCAGTAATAGACAAGAAAAGCTCCCCGGCGAGCGGCGGCCTCCGGGGCAGGGGCGGGGTATTTCATTAAGATACTCACGAAGATTCGACGCATTCTCGAAAAGGGGTCCAGCCATGGCCACGCACGAACTGACCGCCACTCCCGAAACAGTCCAGTGGGGCTACTACGACCCCGCGGGCGAGCCCGTGATGACTATCGCCTCGGGCGATACCCTCATCGTCCACACCGAATCGGGGCGGGCCGATCTGCTCGACGAGCTGGGAGACCGGGCTTCGAAGGCGGTCCGCGATATCCTCTCCACCGTGAAAAAAGGGGAGGGCGCCCACATCATGACCGGCCCGGTGGCCATCGAGGGCGCCCGGCCCGGCGATGTGCTCGAAATCCGCATCAAGGACATTCAGCCCCGTTACGACTGGGGCTATAACGGTTTTCGCCCGTTGGCGGGCGGGCTGCCCGAGGATTTTCCCTATTTGCGGGTGGTTGTCGTGAACGTGGACGCCGAGGCGGGAACGGGCGACTGGGGCGCCGGGGTGAAAGTCCCGCTTGCCCCGTTTTTCGGGAATTTCGGCGTCGCCCCGCCACCTGCGATGGGCCGGGTGTCGAGCGCCCCTCCGGGTGAATGGGGCGGCAATTTCGACAACAAGGAGTTCACGGCGGGGGCGACTGTCTATATCCCCGTATTTAACGAGGGCGCGCTTTTTTCGGTGGGCGACGGCCACGGCTGCCAGGGCGACGGCGAGGCGAACATCAACGGCATCGAAATGGGTCTGCACGGCACGTTCGAGTTGATCGTCCGCAAGGACATGTCGCTCAAGGTGCCCCGCGCAGAGACGCCGACCCACTATATCCTCGGGGGATTCGACCCCATTCTCGACAACGCGGCGAAGATGGCCTTGAGGGAGACCATCGATTTCCTGGGCGAGTTGCGGGGGATGAGCCGCGACGACGCATACTCGCTTTGTAGTCTCGCCGTTGACCTTCACGTCACGCAAATCGTGAACGGCTATAAGGGTGTCCACGCCATGGTGCCCAAATCGCTGTTCGAGTAGCTGACCGGAAAGGACGCCCGGATTGGCCATTCATGAGCTCATCGCTTCGCCCGACACCGTACACTGGGGGTACTACGACGCCGCGCTGGCTCCGATCCTCACCGTTGCCTCGGGCGATCGCCTAAAAGTCCACACCGAGTCGGGGTTCATGGACGCCATGGAGAAGGTCCGCTCCCGCGTCTCGAAGGAGCTCCTCGCGATTGTCGAGACCTGCGTGAAGGGCGCGGGGGGGCACATGCTCATCGGCCCGGTCGCCGTCGAAGGCGCGCGGCCCGGAGACGTTCTTGAGGTGCGCTTCATCGACGTCCGGCCCCGCTACGACTGGGGGGTGAATGTCTTCCGGCCGCTCCGGGGCGGTCTGCCCGAGGATTTCCCCTATCATCACTCCGTCGTCGTGGAGATCGACGATGCGGCGGGCACGGCGGACTGGGGCGCGGGTGTAAAGGTGCCCCTCGATCCGTTTTTCGGGAACTTCGGCGTCGCCACGCCGCCCGCGATGGGACAAGTCGCTTCTGCGCCGCCGGGTTTTTGGGGGGGCAACCTCGATAACAAGGAGCTCGGTCCCGGGGCGACCGTGTATTTTCCGGTGTTCAACGAGGGCGCGATGTTTTCCATCGGCGACGGGCACGGCTGCCAGGGCGACGGGGAGTCTTGCACCTCGGCTCTCGAGACCGCCCTTTCGGGTACGGTGGAGCTTCGCCTTCGAAAGGATATGAAACTCACTCACCCCCGGGCGGAAACCGGGACCCATCATATCCTGATGGGCTTCGACCCCCTGATCGACAACGCGGCGAAGATGGCCTTGAGAGAGACGATTGATTTTCTGGGCGAGGCGAGGGGGATGAGCCGCGATGACGCCTATACGCTGTGCAGCCTCGCCGTGGACCTCCACGTGACCCAGATCGTCAACGGGGTGAAGGGGGTGCACGCCATGCTGCCCAAGGCGGTATTGGCTTGAATTTCCTTGGAGGAGGCGCGCTAAAGGCCAGAGCCCGAGGGCGCCCATCGAGTCGAAAATTTCCGGGATTTCGATCTCGCGGTCATCCGGTTCGGGATTGTTAGTGATTTAATCGCGAGGCTTGTCGAAGGAGATATCAAATGCCCTCGGACTCTGATCACATCCCGCAGCGGCCGCCCTTTATTCCTGGCACTCCCGAGGAACTCGACGCCGTTGTTGCCGCGCCGGAAAATCACACTGTCGTTTTCGAGAACGAGTATGTTCGCGTTCTTCACGTCAACATTCCGCCGGGCGTCGTCGAAAAGAAACACACCCACGGCCGGCCCAGCATTTTTGTCATCAGCGCGAGTCCGGACATGGATTACTACAACGACAAGGGCGAGATCGTCGCCAGAAGCG
>JAVEPB010000096.1 GCA_030922375.1 bacterium
AACGAGTTCGCATCATCGTGCCGGGCCCCTGGGGCCCGGCAGACCGGAAAAGTCGCATAGGACCCGGACCCGAAACGGGGGCATGTCCAAGTACCGAAAATCCTCTCATTCAGCATGGACCGACGTGAGGGGGGCACGTCATCTTCCGGATCTTCTCAAAATCCCGATACAACAGCGCATAGTCCTTTTCGCTCATGCCCATGGCGATGGCTTTTTGAAGAAACGAGAGGGTAGCTTCCCCCGGCCAAGGCGGGAAGCCTCGCCGTGGGTGCTCCTCGTTCCTCTCTCGGACCCCACCTCGTCGCCGAGGGAGCGGCCCAAGGCGACAGCTTACGCAGGACCCGTTCGGCTCACATAGGAGCCGTTGGCTCCTACCCTTATTTCTTTCCTTTTCGCGTTTTCCTAATCTTCTCAAAATCCCGGTACAGGAGCGCGTAATCCTTTTCGCTCATGCCCATGCCCATCGCTTTTTGGAGGAACGATAACGTGGCTTCGCCGTGGGAGACCTCGGCGCCGAGGGATTTACCCAGGGCGACGGCCATGCCGAGGTCCTTGTGGAGGTTGTAGACGCGGGATTTGGCGTCCCACTTTTTGTTCAAGATGTGCTTGGGGAAGCGGACCTCGGAGGCGTAGCTCCGGGCGTTGGCGACGTTGAAGACTTCGATCATCTGGGCGAGGTCGAGGCCGGCGCGCTCGGCCATCCGCCCGCCCTCGACGGTGGCCATGAAGCAGGAGTGGCAGACCATGTTGTGGATGAGTTTCATGGTGTGGCCCGAGCCCGAGGGGCCGAGGTGAAAGATTTTCGAGGTGAAGGGCTTGAGGTAGCGGCGGGTGCGCGAGAGGGCGGCCTTGTCGCCGCCCATCATGAGGGTGAGGGTGCCGGCGGCGGCCCCGGCGGCGCCTCCGCTCATCCCGGCGTCGAGGTAGTCGACCCCGCTCTTGGCGGCGCGGCGGGCGAGGCGCTTGGTGTAGGCGGGGTCGGAGGTGGTGAAGTCGTAGAGGGCGAGCCGGCCGGTGCGACCGGTGCGACCGGCGCGGGCGGCGGCGCGGGCGAGGACGCCTGATTTGCCCTTCAAATGGGCGTCGATCTCGGGCGAGGCGGGGACGACGAAGATGATGGCGGCGCAGCTTCCGGCCATCTCGCCGGGCGGGAGCGGGGTGACGTTAGGAAGACCGACGAAGGGTTTCATGGCCTTTGGGGCGGTGTCCCAGACGGCGAGGGGGAGCCCGGCCCGGGCGAGATTATGGGCGATGCCGCCCCCCATGTTGCCGAGTCCGACGACGCCTACTTTCGGCCTGGCTTTCGGCGCTAGTTTTGGCTTTGGTTTTGCTTTTAGCATGACGTGACTCCCATGATTTCAATGATATATATGTCTAATGATAATTCGATAGATGAACGGTCCTTTGTAACCGACTGATACTTATTGCCGTAAGCTTCCAAAGTCGCCCGAATTTCCGGCTATTATCGGGATATCCGCCCTTAGAGCCTGAAGGCTTCCATGGGTCCTTGACCTGTCAGGTCTCAGGTCCCCTTGCCCTCTGCAGGAGCCTCTATCACGCCCTCCGCAGGAGCGGGCTATACAGGGTCGGCCTGAAAGTCGATGCCTCCGCCCTCGCCGCGCTCGAGGCGGGTGACGGCCCGCCAGGCGGCCTCGTCCGGCTCGGGGTGGTCGATGCGGAAGTGGGCGCCCCGGCTCTCGGTGCGCTCAAGGGCGGCCGTGCCCAGAAGGCGGCCCAGGAGGGCCAGATTCCGCACGGACAGGGCGCTCTCGAGTTCCTGGCCGCGCACCTTGTCCGAACTTCGGGCCTCGTCGGCCAGCCGCATCCGGGGAATATCCTCGCGCTCGATCCGCTCGTATTCGGCGAGAGCCTCCGAGAGCCCCCCGGCCTCCCGGATGGGGCCCAGCTTTTCGTGGGCGAGCATCCGGCATTTCATGCGAACCTCGCCCTGGAGGGGACCCTCCCTTCGGCCCAGCAAATCCTCCAGCCAGGCCTGCTCGGCCTCGGGTATGGAAACCATCGGTATGGATACCTTGCCCGGCCTCTTTTCTCCGGCCTTCGCCCCGGCCGCCACCACGTGGCCTGCCGCCGCCCGGCCCGCCCTTCTGCCGAACACCAACGAGGCCGAAAGGGCGGAACCGCCTATCCGGTTTCCTCCGTGAATTCCGCCGCCCGTCTCGCCCGCCGCCCAAAGGCCCGGAACCGTTGTTTTTCCGTCGGCGTCGATTTTGAGGCCGCCCAGCCAGGTGTGGCTGCCGGGAGCCACCTCGAGGGGGGTTTTCCGGATATCGATACCCCGGGAAAGACAGGTTTTATAAACGTGCGGGATCTGCTTTTGAATCACTTCCTCGGGAACTTTTGTCGCGTCCATGAAGATTCCGCCCGTCAGCCCCGCGCGTCCGGCGTGAATCTCCTTGGCCATGGCGAGGATCACTTCGCTTCGCGTGCTTTTTTCCGCCGTATCGGGAAAATAACTTTTTAAAAATTCCTCCCCTTCCCGGTTCCGGAACACAGCGCCCGCGTTGATGAATCCCGTCGGATGAGGGGCAAAACCAAAAAGCTCCTCGGGAGCGCAGCACATGGCCTGAAAGTCGATCATTTCAATGCCCAGGAGAGGCACCCCCGCCCGAAAACCGAGCACATAACCGTCTCCCGTCACTTGCGGAGGATTATCGTTTACATAAAAAAGACCGCTACCCCCACCCGTGCATAGAATAATCTCTCTCGTCTGGTAGGCAACAAGCGTGCCACGGGAATAATTCACTCCCCACGCTCCCACCACCCTTCCGTCCAACACAATCAGATCGACGATTGCGGTGTGCGGGTGCTGCCCGATTCGTGCATCGGCCCGAAGTTTTCGAGAGAGGGTCTTGGTCACCATGTTCCCGGTGGTGTCGTAATGATGGACCGCTCTGGGGAAGGAATGACTGGGGAACATTTTGAGATCGAGATTTCCCTTTTCGTTCAATATAAACTCGGCGCCCCAAGCTCTCAGGTCATTTACCACCTCGATGATGTCATTCACCCAAACCCCCGCCAACACGGGGTCAATGAGCTCGCCGCCGAATTTGAGAATCTCCCGGAGGTGGAGTTCCGGGCCATCCCCCTCGGCCATGGCGGCGGCGAATCCCCCCCGGGCGACGGTTGTGGTCCCGCTCGTGGCGCGCCCCTTAGTCGCCTGAATCACCCGGACGCCGGCTTCGCCGCATTCGAAAGCCGCCATCGTACCTGCCGCGCCACCCCCGACGATGAGAACATCAGTCTCGAAATGTTCCAGAGGAGTTTCAAACGCCATCAAATATCTCCATCTTGAATAAATTCATCTCGCAAAAGATGATGTCTTCACTCGCCATTAATCAGGGAGGAATAGGACTAGCCCGGGTATGTCATTAATTCAAGAAAAGCATTTACACAGGCATCGGCGAATTCGACATCATTGATGTGTAAATCAAATTCTTCGATGCGACCTTTTATTAAGTGCTTTTGCAAGGTTGTGGTAAATACACGATCGCTTTCCGGTTGATTCCAGGAGCCCATTTCGCGGCCGTCGAAGTCGCATGTTTTTTGTTTGGTATGTGCGCTGTATCCACGAACGGGAATCAGGACGGCAAACGGGCCCTGGGCATCATTCAGTCTTTCGGCTACCAAGCGGCCTAAAGCATCAAATTCCTCGGCATTCGTCCGCATCAATACGTTTTCGGGATTGTACCGAAAAAATTCACGTTCCCTGAAACAATCCGGAACGTCGCCCACCCAAAAGTTGGAATGGTCGGTGGCGCCCGGAACCACCACCTGAGGCAAAGCGGCCTCTCCCGCGGCCCTGAGCCTCCCCTCTCCAGCGCTATAAACACCACCGACAATCAAGTCGGTGAGTTCGTGAGTGGTGATGTCGATGACACCGGCCAGCTCCCCCAACCCCGCGAGAGACTCCAGGACCCGTCCCCCTGGGCCCGATGCGTGGAGATGAATCACCTCGTAGCCGCGCGCTATCAGCTTATCAGTCACCCGATCAACACAGCCCGCAGTGCCACCGAAAGAAGACACGCCCACCAAAGGGGGAAATTCCTTGTTCAGGTCTTTTTTTTCGGCACGCGCCTTGGCCATCGAAGCCACTGAGTAGGCAGCGTTTTCCATCACGGCCCGGGTGATTCGATTGATGGACAAATCCCCAATCGAGGGAAACATGACGATATCGCTTTCAGCGACAAACCACTGAACGGCGGCCGTGGCCGCGACCGGACTAACCATCACCTTGGGGAATAGAAGCGGAAGCGACCGCATCAGGGCGCAGGCCATCGAAGACCCGTTGGCCCCGCCCACCCCGATAGCACCCATAAAATCACCGGCCCGGTATTTATCGAGAAGAAATCTTCTTCCGCCCTCGACCATCGCCTCAGCGGAGTAGACTCTATCCATATCCGCCAAATCGTCCCACGAATAGCCCGCGATCCCGGCCAGCTCACCACCCGTGACCGAAGCTCCCTCGACCTCGTGCGGCCGCAGGGAAAGATCCATCAACAGGGGGCGGACTCCCGCCCGGGAAAGGACTTCGCAGACAAAGCGTGCTTCTTCTTTCTTGCTGTTCAACGTCGCCAAAACGGCAACGGCCACTTCAATCACTCTAAAAACCCTCAATCAGTTGATTTTAAATGATGCGCCGGATGGACTATTTTTTGAGCTTTACCGATTTGAACGCATTGGCCGAAGCCGTAACGGAGTCCTCGATTGGAAGTCTCTCCGCCGAAGAGCCCCCGACGTAGCCATCGAATCGGGGCTCGCGATCTAGAAGAGCCTCGAAGTGAGAAGCATTCTCGATGGACCCGCCATGACAGGTATAGATGAGGTCCGGGTACCTGGGAATCATGGCGTCAAGAACCGCCGCCGCTTTTTGGGCGGATTCGTCCGCGCTCAACACCGTTGTCGACCCGGTTGAACCACCCGAACTATTGCCATAATGAACAATAATATTGTCCACACCGACCTCGGCCATAGCGAGCGCCTCATCGGGCGTTGTGCAAAACGCCTTGGTAAACAATCCCTTACGACTCGCGTATCCCAGAACCTCGACCTCAAGGTGAAATCCCATCCCGGTCTCCTCGAGATCGGATCGAAACTTCCCATCGATAAGGGTGACGGTGGGGCAATTCATCACCCCGTCAAAACCCGCGGCCGCGAGGCTATCAACAAAGCAGGTCATCTCCCGGGTGGGGTCCACCCCCAAGACCCCTGCGATGACGGGGCATTCCTTCACAGCTCTTAGAACAAACCTTTCCCCAAGTTCAAGGGTAATCGCGTTCGCGTCTCCGATTGGCAGATAGCCCGCCATTGAGCTCAGCCCTTGCATCCGGTAGTAAGCTAAATTGAAGGTGGTAACGAGGTCGGCCCCACCGCGGGCGGCGAACTTGGCTGTAATCCCGCTTCCGCACAGCGCATCGTATATCGCCCGCGACGCTTCGCGCTCGATGCGAAGGCGCGTAACGATTTGATCCTTGGTGAATCTCCCTGCCATGAAATTACCCCCCTCGCACCGAGCAGGCACAGGCCAAGCTGATGCAACCGACTTTATATCAATAGGTTATGCCGATAGATGGTCCAGACATTGCATCCAATTACCCCCCGCCTTGCAGGGGAATCCACCTTTATGGGAAGATCAATAGCCTAAAAGCGACCATAGGATTTTTAAAAGGTTTCTATTTTTTGAGGGATTTTGGTGGTCCCAACCGCCCGAGCCGTCCCGCCCTTACTGGGTGGGGCGGCACGGGGCCACCTTACTCCACCGTTTCCGTTTTCTCTCCTGTATCGGCCACCGTTCTTCCGCTCACTGGTTTCTTTCTCTCCGGACGGCGCATTCCACCCACAGTGGATTTTTTCGGCCCGGCAGCCCGCTTGGGAGCTGGAACACGTTTCGCGACTGGCTCGGCCGGAGATTTTGACGAGGGCATGCCTCCCGAGCCGTTCACAGGCCCTTTCGGACTTTGAGATCTCTTCGGCCGGGCGGTCCGTCGGGATGATTTTCTTTTGGGTTTTTGGGTTTTAAGCTCATCCTCGGCTCTCTCCTTCCGCCCAAACTCCACAATGATATAACTTCCGCTCTTCTCGTCCTTGCGAAGCTTGATATATCCTCTCTTTTGGACATCCTCCAGAAGGCCGCTGAAACTGCGGTATCCGTGGGCGCTCTCCGTAAAGGAGGGGCGCTTCCTTTTCATCGTCTCTTTGACAATAGAAGACCAGATGATGGACACATTTTCCCGCTGGAGCGCATCAACGGAATCGAAAAGAAGGTCGAAGGCCTCTTTTTTCTGTTTTGGGAGATCGCTTCCGACCTGCGGCCTTTGACTGCTATCCGACTCGAGGTCCTCGTAGAAGATAAATTCATCACAACTCTCGGCGAGAAGATTAGAAGTCGATCCCCTCATCCCCAGGCCGATCACGTGCTTGCCGTTTTCCTTGAGTTTCGAGACGAGAGGAGAAAAATCACTGTCACCTGATGCGATGACAAAAGTCCCGATATGCTCCTTGGCGTAGCACATATCCATGGCATCAACGACCAGGCGAATATCGGCCGAATTTTTTCCAGTCACAGAGCGGTGAGGAACTTCGACCAGTTCGATTCCGGCCTCGTGCAGGGCGTCCTTGAATTTCGAGAAACGGGACCAATCGCAATACGCCCGCTTCATTACAACCTTTCCTTTTTCGACCAGCCGGGCCAATACCCGGTGGATGTCGAATTCCGCCCGCGCGGAGCGTGTAAACCCCCTCGCGAGGTTTTCAAAATCAATATATAGCGCTATTCCGTCATTTAAATCAGTCATAACTCTCCCAAACGGGGGCCCGAATGCCTTATTCCATGGGGCCCCGAAAGCAAATCCAAACCCTTCCCGGCGGTCAATCGGCGCCGGTGGAAGCCGCCAATAGCCTCCGGAAGTTTAACCAATCTTTTGATTAACTGCGATCCGCCAAAGCGCCCTCGCAAACAAGGATGGCGGCCATGAACAGAAACAGATAAATCCCCAAATCCAACCTCCCCTCGATCGCGCTTCCGGGCTCGGAATCCTCCGCGCCAACCGCACGAACCGCCAGATCGAGCCATGGAAGGCGCTCACGCAGTTCGGCTTCGCTCAACACATCGAGGGAGGCCTCGGAGGCGGGGACATTGGCCGCCACCCACTCTTTATCGCCAGGCCCGAGAATCTCGTAAAATCCCGCCCGGTGCGTATTCGTGAAATTCGCCTCTACACGACCCCCTTGAGAGCCCCTCGGACCGTAAAAATCGGAGCGACTCGAGGAAACGCCTCTCAGGCGAGCCGTCCCCTCGATGCCGAAAGGGCCCTTAACCTGTACGCTCTGTCCTACTCGGTGGGCCGAGGAGAGAACCCGAATCGGCTCTCCGGCCTCAATACCCGCCACCGCACCCTCGGACCTGGCTCCCAGATAATTCACGATTCCCCGGAGAAAGGGAACAAATACCGGGCGGACGGGAATATCCGTCCAGTCCCTGTCGCAGGTGGCGCCCCAAACCGCGATTTTTCCCGCTCCGGCCCGGCCCGCGACCAAAACCGGAGTTCCGTCCTTTAGCGCCAATAGAACCTGCCCGCCACCGGCCGGCGATAGCGGAGCGACCCGGCGAAGACGGGTCATCGAGAACAATCGCGTGGGATTTACACCCATCAACGAAAATATCGGATGAGCTATGCCCTTCGAAGTGACAACAGCACCCTGCGGGGGCTTGACGCTCCGGGGCTGCCCGAACGCGGCAGGGAGCCACCCTTCACCGGGCATCCGGACTCCCGCGAGTTTGCCACCCGCAATCAAAAATCCGCCTCCTTGCTCCACATACCGTCGGAGCGATTCGACGGCTCCTCCAGACCATTTTCCCACATTACAAGCGACCACCAAATCGTAGCCGCTCCATT
>JAVEPB010000097.1 GCA_030922375.1 bacterium
GTTCTCAAGAAGGCCCTGGAGGCCGGAAGGCCCGTTGTGGTGGACGCTGAAATCGACATCGAGATCGAGCCCTATAACCCCATGCCCTTCGCCTATACCGCCGATTTCTACGACAGGGGGCTCCAGAAGCCGCCGTTTTAGGCCCGGTAAATTAACCCTCGGGCGGCCGATCTCGCGTGGCCGGTGAACTCGGCCCTGCGGACATATATCCTCACCGCGTCCATCTCGGATGAAAGGTTTTGAAGCCGGATTCCCATAGGGAGTGGTACAACTATTGGAGGGAGGTCACTGCCCGGTGGCGGCTCCGAAAAACGCCCGCCAAAATGAAGGAAGGGGCTTCGGTAAATGAGTCGGCCTCAAAGACCGATCAGGGAGCTTCAGGGAAGATGGAAGAGAACCCCCCGCGGCTTCCGCGCCTGGCTGGCGCCCCGGTTGAGGAGAATCAAACCGGAGGGTTTTTGGGGCTGGACATCGGCCTTCTCGTTATTGGCGTTGTGGTTTTTTTTCCTGATCGACCTGCTGCTCTGGTACGCTCGCGCCAGCGGCGATTTTTCCTAGAAACTTAATTTCGCGAGCCATCTCTGGCTCTATATCTCGTGCGCCGGCGTGATCGCGGGGCTGGCGGCGCGAAACTCACCCCGGATTCAGAGATACGTACCCACCGCCTGGCTGGTTCTTTCGCTCGCCATGACCCACGGAAGCCGGATGCTTCCGGGAGGAAGCCTACCCCCGGCCACGGGGCCGACCCTCCGCGTCTTGACGCTCAACCTGAGCCAGGAGGTCCACCGCCGCCCGGCGGCGATCGCCTACCTCAAGGGAAGGCGAAGCACCGATCTCGTTTTCCTTCAGGAAGTGCGCGGGAATGAAAAGAAGGGGGACCGCCCGCGGCTGCTGGCCGCGCTGGGAAATCGGTATCCGCATTCGATCTGGGATGAGGGTCCGATCCTGGGGGGCTTTCAGTTCGGTCTCGGGATCATGAGCCGGCGCCCCTTGTTGGAGGCGCGCCGGCTGGAGCTCACCTCGGGCCACGTGACGAAAGGGGTGTGCAGCCAGACGTTCGTGCTGATCGCCAAGATCAAGGTGCGGGGAAAGACGGCGCGCGTCGCCACCACCCACCTTTGTCCGCCCCGGGTTCCGTGGCGGGACCGGAACCTCCGGGAGGTCGGGATACGGCCGGGCACAATGCGCGACTGGCTGCTCAACGTCCGGGCCAATGAGTACGCGCGCCGCTCCCAGTTCGAGTCTCTGGGCCAGATCGCCGCCGGCGGAGTGGACCCGCTCGTTCTGGGAGGCGATCTGAACGCCGCCCCGCACAGCCTGGATCTTCTCGTTCTATTGAAAACCATGAAAAGCGCGTTCGATGAAATGGGCTTCGGTTTCGGTTTCACCCTCGCCTCGGGTCCGTTTAAAGTGCGAGCGGACCATATTTTTTTCTCCGATGGGCTCGGCGCCCGGAGCGCGAGCGTCCCGGACGTCAAGATTTCGAACCACAAGCCGGTCGAGGCGGTTTTGGAGTTTTCGCCGTGATGCCGTCTAGAGGCTGACCTGCTTTCCCCTAACCAGCCGCGCGAAAATCATGGCGTGGGCGATCGGGAGCATTGGTACAACAATGGTGGGGATGCACCAGGCCGAGCCCATCCCGGCGGGAGGCGCCGCCGACAGGGTGAACCGGCCGAAATTTGAAAGGGGGAGAGCGTTGCCGCATAATCCAGGATTATTGAAGTCACCGGCCACATCAAGAAGCCATGAGAATCGGTCATGAATGATATCGAAATCAAAGATTTGAAAATCCTCGTCGTGGAAGACGAAGAATTCATGCTCAACATGATCGTCAGATTGTTGAAGAGCTTCGATATACAGGCCATCGCAACCGCACTAAACGGGCAGGACGCTCTTCAAAAAATTGAGGAGGGGAAAGAAAAATTCCAGCTGGAATTCGACCTTATTTTTTGTGATCTGGAGATGCCGATCATGGACGGGTTTCAGTTTTTGAAAAATCTCAGGGGCAGCTCGGACGCAGGGAACCGAAATGTCCCGGTGATCATCCTGACGGGGCACGCCGACAAGGAACACTTCGGAGAAGCGCTGGAGCTGGGGTTTCATGGATACCTGGTCAAGCCTGTTTCTCCGGATTCGCTCGAGAAAATCCTCCGGACTTGCTCGGGTAAAAAATTATTTCTGTTTAAGGGATAATTTCTCCCTATATTTTTCAAGCGTATCCGATTCACCTCCGATATCGGTCATGCTCAACCGCCCATCCTCATCGAAAAAAATTAACCGTCGCCGCCAGAGCCCCCGCCGCCGCCGCCGGTGTCGGCGGATTCGGGGCTCTCGATCCAGATGGCTTTTTTGCCCCCGCCAAACAGGCCCTTCCCCCTCACCGAGACGAACTCGGTGTCCTCCTCGCCGGGCTTGTCCACGAAGCCGAAGGCGACGGCCTCGACTTTATTGCCGTTCACCAGCTCGTAGCGCCGGAGGTTTCCATCGCCCCCCTCGGGGGCTTTCCCGTACTTTTTCACGAATCCGGCCAGCGTCATCTCCCCGATGTTTTTCCTGTCCAGGGAATCGTCCGCCCTGATCCCGGGATTTATCCTGTCCTTCACCGGGTCGAAGACGGCGGCGACGATCACCGTCCTCCCCTCCAGTTCGCCCTCGTACAGGGTGACTTTGCCGGCCGTTCTCCCGGGGAGCGCCTCGGCAAAAAGAATACCTGGCGCAAGCGCCTCCAGGGTTTTCGCAAACGCGAACAGCCCGGCGGCGAGAAGAAGGCATCTTCTTGATATTTTGGGTTTTTCCGGCTTATGCATTCCCGATCACCCGGGTTGATCGCGGCGGGAGCGCACCGGTGAATATGACCGGGCGCCCGCGATTTTGGCTGCGTTATCCGCATAGAACTCATCAAATCTAGCGATATCGACCCGTCAAGTCCAGTGTGGGGCGAGGCGAAATTGAGGCCGCGGGCGCGCCGGCCGGGGCCGGTCACGACGGGAAATGCCGCCAAAGCGCGAGGAGGCTCGCTTCGGGACGCGAATCGATATTTCCGGGGTTATCGCCGGGTTCGGGGTGGCGCGGATCAGAACTCCCGGTCCACGGTGATCCTCACCCCGCTGGCGCCCACCGTCACCGGATCGGGGGTGGTGCCCTCCATGTCCCCGGGCCGGGGGGGGCCGACGCTTCCGTCCGCGTCGAGGCGGGCTGTGATCCGCACCCTGCCCTCGAGGCTCCCGCCGTGCGTCATGACGTGGCGATTAGAAATGGTGAACGGAAGGGGAAACTTCGGATTCGGCACCTTCACCACCGCCAGCGGCGGGCCGGGCTTCTCGGTCCGGGCGACGATATAGAGAACGGAAATCCCCGCCGCCTTTTTGGCGAGGCGAGGCGCGACCTCAATCGTTCCCGATATTTTGGGCCCATTATCCGGCGGAGGAGGGACCGGAGATATCGCCGCGGGCGGCTGCTTCTTGCGGGGTTTTGTCTTCTTCGCCACCTTGGGAGGGGCGGCGGCGCCCGCCGTATCGATCAGGATATCCACGTCCCTGGCGCCTATCGGGACGAACCCCTGCCTTTTTCCCTCAAAATCCCCCCGGACAAGAGGCCCGGCGCTCCCATCCGCATCCAGCCGGGCGCTCACGCGGACATTTCCTGAAAAAGACTTCTCCGCGAACATGACATCGTCTTTTGTAATGATATACCGGTAAGGAAACTTGACCCGAACCAGCCGCTGGACGGCGAGCGGAGGCCCTCCCCCTTCCGGAATCAAAACAATAAAAAGGGTACTTGTCTCCCGCGCTTTTAAAGGAAGGGATGAAGACAGACGAATTGTCCCGGAGACTGACTTTTCGGGCAGATCCGCATTACACCCGATTGGACCTCCCACCGCAAAAGCAAGGATTAGCGCCAGATACAACCCACGAAATTTTTTCAAAATCCCTCCAAAATCCCTAAAAATCGGGCACGATTCGCTCACTGCCCGGAATGCTCGACGATAAATTCTTCGACTTCCTCCAAACCACAAAGTCCAGCCCTGCCCCCCACTTTCCGGCAACTCATCGCCGCCAATGCATTGGCGAACTGGAGAGTCCGAGGAATATCGAACTCATGAAGAACACCATAAATAAAACCCGCATGAAATACATCTCCAGCCCCGGTGGTGTCCACCGCTTCCACCTGAAACCCGGGGGAATCATAAAAGTGCGTACCGTCAAAAGCGAGCGCGCCGCGGGGACCGAGGGTCATGGCGATAACAAGAGGGCCGAGGGCATGTAAATTCCGCAATGCCTCCCTGGAATCCACGGACCCGGTCAGTGCCGCCGGGAAGTCCTCCGACGCCACCAGATAATCAGTGAGCGATATGAGTTCCTCCGTCCCCGGAACCACACGCTCGGCATCGAATGAAATCGGGATTCCGGCCTCTCGCGCCCACTTCGCCGCACGAACTTCCGCCGCTATCGAATGACCGTCCAAATGAATAATTCGAGCGGATTTGACCATGTCCTCATGCACGTCCTCGGGCCGCAGACTCACATCCCGCCGCCATAAAATTGTCCTCCCGCCCCTATCTTCCAAATCACCCTCCTCCTGGACGATGATGATGGCTAACTGACTCGCAAGACCAGGCTGAACAACCATACTTTCCGTATTCACGCCGGCATCTACGAGAGATGTTAACGAAAATCTTCCTTCCGCATCATCTCCCACCGCCCCGATTAACGCCGTTTCCATGCCGAGCCGCGCCAAGGCGGCCATGGCCGTAGCCGCCTGTCCACCACCCTGCCATTCCATTCCGCGGAGAACTTTCTTTGTATTGAAATCGGGATAGCGGTCCACACGGCAAAGAATATCCACGGAGTTCAGGCCGATTCCAACTACGTCAAAACGGGGAGCTCTCATATCCGGGGCCGAGACCTTCACCTAAGAAAACTCGCTAAACCGGACCCCTTCGGGGTCGACCGATTCCAGGGCGAGAATTTCATCACCGGAAGGTTCAGGGGTCTCAGGCACATCTTCCGCGGAGTTCAAAGAAAAACCCGTGGCGTCCTTTATCATTTTTACCGTCACACCGACATGCCGTGACTCAAGACACAATCGCCCCGCTACCCTCCGAAAAATACAAAGCGGGGTGACCACCCTATCGACAGAACCAGAGGCAGTCACATACCCGCAGCGCTCTGGAAAGCTCCTTGGATCGTGCACGGTCCGCCAGAGCACTGTTCGGTTCGCCGTGGGAAGGATAGCCGCACTCCCCGCACCGCCCGGAAAACGCACATTCGGTTTCGCAGTGTCGCCGATGAAAGAAAGATTGATATCTCCCCGGGCGTCAATTTCGGCGCCACTCAAAAAAGCGAGATCCAGCCCGCCGCAAGTAGACAGATCGAAAATATCAGTCAGACTAAATACAGAACTTGCCTCATGGTTGAGCTGCGCTCCGGTGGTAGCCGTCGGCAATTTGAATGGATGCGCATCCACCCCTCCGGGGATATTGAGATAAGTCAGTTGAGGCGCATGGGTCCTCCTGGCCAAGGCAACCGCCGTCAAGGGCAATGCGGATGCCACGCCATGAAAAACGCGCTCCCCGTTCATGATTTGCCTTGCCAGAAAAACGGCTAACCTGTCGGCCGTCTTGCGGAGGTTCGAAGAAATCTTTTTCACTGGCACAAGCCCTATCCTTCTATTGGCCTTTGGGAGCAGAAAACCACCCCCCTAAAAACCCTCAAGATAAATTGTTGTCAAAATAAAAGTTTTCCCCGTAAACCTTTCTATTGACAAGTGTTGCGGTATTTTTTAGGCTGGAACACTGTTTTGGGGGAAAGTAGGGCGACACGCCCTATTGTTCAGCAGCAAGAATCGCCATTCCGCCCACCATTCGCCTCGCAGGGGGACCGTCCCCATGACGGTCAATATGCCTGATAATACAAATACATCCGAAGATTCAATCGGCCATCCCGCACCGGGCCCAGGATCCACCCCACTTGAGGCGATGGCCCTCGATAAATTGGGTGTGGGCTCCGACCGGTCCGCAGGAATGACCGATTCATGGATAATTGAAGAACAAAGCCCCCCCTCTGAACTCAAAGCTTCAGCCACCGAAAACACGAAGGACGAGCGCATTTATCGCCCAAACGAAAAAAACGAGCGCTTCAATATTAAGCTTGAGGTATTTGAAGGGCCCATGGAACTTCTTCTTCACCTCATTCGAGAACATAAACTCGACATACATGACATTCCCATTGCCTTTATAACAGAACAATACCTCCGTCATATCGAGATGATGAAAATATTGAACATCAATATAGCATCCGATTATCTCGTGATGGCTTCTTGGTTAGTTTACGTCAAAAGCCGCACGCTACTTCCTCAACAGGAAGGCGAAGAGAACGCCGAAGAAGACCCCGAAGCTCTTCGCCTCGAACTTCAGCGCCAGCTACTTGAATACCAAAAGTTCAAGGGTCTGAGCAAAGTTTTCCGCCAAGCGGAAGAAGTGCAGGCTTGCATTTTCCCGCGTGGCGGGAATGGTGACGGCATCATGCTGAATCCCGCTGACATCGAAAAACCTCCTCCCCTTGAAATTTCAGTTTTCGATCTTATCAGTGCCATACAGAAAATGATTGATGACGCCGGGGAAGAAGGCATTCATCTCGTTGAAGTGGATGAACTTGAAGTAGCTGATCGCCTGACACATATACTCGACATACTCGACAGGGCTGGTCCTGAGGGCGTCGAATTCAACAAGCTTTTTGATGGCGCCGGCCCCAGGAGGCTTCTGATTGTTGTGACTTTCATCGCCCTGTTGGAACTGATACGGCTAAACTTGATACTGGCAAGGCAATCCGCCATTTTTGGAGAGATACGAATTCATAAGGCGGTAAAAGACGATGACTAACCCAAAGAAAAATACCATGAATTCCAAAAGTGAATCGCAGGAATCCGCTTTTGAGCTTGAAGAAAATGATTCCACGGCCCCGGAGGCAAAGATTCATAAAATCGAAAAACCCCAAGCATCCACCGAATCACAGCAAGCTGTTTTCGGTCTCGACGACACCAACGAGGACGGAGCAAAACAATTCATCGCAACGCCTTCCGAACTAACGGACGAAAAAGTTGGTGACGCAACCGAATCCCCATCTTACAAAATCGCCGTTGCGGAGATAAATAACACCGCGAACGGGAGCGCTTTAAATATCGGGGAAATACCCCTGATCGTGGATCTCAATGAAGCCAAGCAAATTGTCGAAACCATTCTCTTTGCTTCGCATGAACCGCTTCGGCCTCGTGATATTTCGATGGTTTTCCGAGGCGTCGAAAACGTTAACGCCAAGGTTGTCCGGAAACTCCTTGCAGAGTTAGTCGAGGAATACAAGGACCGCACTCTCCAGATTGTCGAGATAGCCGAGGGTTTCCGAATGTGCACGCGACTGGAACAGTCGCCGTGGGTAAGGCGCTTTCTCAAGGCTGAGCGAAAATGGCGCGTATCGAATGCAGGACTCGAAACACTGGCTATTATCGCCTACAAACAACCGCTCACGAAGGTGGAGGTGGAAGAAATCCGCCGAGTGGACTGCAGCGGCGTTCTTCACACTCTTCTCGAGCGAAAGATGATCCGAATACTGGGACGGCGTGATGTAGTTGGAAAACCAATCGTCTATGGTACAACACCCCAATTCCTAGAGCATTTTGGATTCAAAACATTGACTGACATGCCCAAGCCCGATGAGTTCGAAACGGAAATCAACCTCGGAGAACAAGGACCCGGCGGCGACATCATTCCAATCGAAACAGATTTTGAACCGAGGGATGATGATACCGACCTCGCTGAAGAATCCTCCCATCTCCACGCACATGGCGCTGCTAATGGCCATACCAACGGTTCGGCGAATGGCCATGCCAACGACTCCGCGAATGACCACGCCGCCGAAAACCAGGAAGAAGACTCAAAAAATCACACGACAAGGGCAAACGAGGAAAGCCGATAATTTTCTTCATATCAAGCACATCCGATCAAAAATACAACCATTGTAGTGGTCGAATTTACACCCTCAAGCTCGCCGATCTCAAAATCTCCGGCGAAATTCGGTCCATCTCCTAGGAGGCCCTCATGGCGCGGCGCCACTGGCTGATGAAAAGCGAGCCCTCGGCCTACTCGTTCAGCGACCTCCTCAACGCCCCCCGTAAAACCGACCACTGGGACGGCGTCCGCAACTACCTCGCGCGAAACACCATGCGGGAGATGAAAAGGGGCGACCGCATCCTCTTCTACCACTCAAGCGCCTCCCCGCCCCACGTCGCCGGCCTCGCCGAGGTCGCCCGCGAGGCCTACCCCGACCACACCGCCTTCGACCCCGAATCCGAACACTTCGACCCCAAGTCCTCACCCGAGAACCCCCGCTGGTTCATGGTCGATGTCCGCGCCATCGAAGCCCTCCCCGAGTCCGTCCCGCTCGCGGACATCAAGGCCAACCCCAAGCTCTCCAAGATGCCCCTCGTCCAGCGCGGCCAGCGCCTCAGCGTCCAGCCCGTCGCCGCCGCCGAGTTCAGGGAAATCCTCCGGATGGCCGGCCTCAAGAGGCCCCGCGCCTAACCCCGGAAATTACGATAAAACCCCGGACCCCCTCGAAGCTCCCCGCACTTCCCCGCAATTTCTCTCCCGGTAGTCTCGTATTAATCGAAATTCCCGCGCCGCCCGGCTTCGAAGTTCCTCCCAAAACCTTCCGCCGCGATTTCATCCCAAAGCCGACCGCCACTACACCCATCTTCCCACCGGCGCACCTTTACCGGCGCCAGCCCAACCCGAAAATATAGCGGCTTCCGTTTGTTTTTCCGCTACAGGAAATGCGCGGCAGATCCACACCTGTGCCCGACTTCACACAAATCGCGTGGCCCGGCCCACCCGAAAAACCGCACGAACCCGGCCCGCCCCGTGTAAATTAAAGACAGACCCGGCTCGCGCCGCGCGCGGGAGCCGGCCCGAAACCCGCTTTCACCGGACCCCGCCCGCCCGGAAACGCGACATGCCCCGGAACCGTGAGCAGGTGCCATGAACAGACTGGTGTGCTCCCCGGATCCTGACCCAGCCCAACTGCGACTTTTCTGGCAAAATCACCCTAACCAGAGGAGAGATTTGCCATGAAGAGGAAGCGCTTTACCGAAGAGCA
>JAVEPB010000098.1 GCA_030922375.1 bacterium
CGATGCGGTTTTTCGTCATGTCGATGAACTGATCCGGAATGACGATCTCGCCCGGATGGATATCCTCCTTGAGGCTCCCCACCGCGCTGGCCGAGATCAGCCACTCGCAACCGAGTTGCTTAAAACCGTGGATGTTCGCCCTGAAGGGGATTTCACTTGGCATGAAAACATGCCCCTCGCCGTGGCGAGGCAGAAACGCAAGCCGCTTTCCCGATAAAGAGCCCAGAATATAAGAGGCCGAGGGCAGGCCGAAGGGGGTGTCCAGTTCGACACGCTCCACCTCGGTCAGGCCCTCCATCCGATAGAGGCCGCTGCCTCCGATGACGCCGATGGTGGCTTCCGCCAATTTTTCCTCCCCGGCCGCGGATCGAACCGCCAGGCGGCCCTCAACTCCGGCCGCAGGACTTCGCTACGCGGCCCTCAACAGGTTCATTTCGATAAGCGCCTCGGCGATCTGCACGGCGTTGAGCGCCGCGCCCTTTCGGAGATTGTCCGAGACAATCCACATATTGAGTGCGTTCTCGGCCGACGAATCGCGGCGGATGCGGCCGACATAGACCGGGTCCCGCCCCGAGGCCGAAAGCGCCATCGGATAAGCGAGCCGCGCGGGGTCGTCGATCACCTCGACGCCGGCGGCGGCCGCGAGCAGCTCGCGCGCCTCCTCGGGCGAAAGCGGCCGCTCCGTCTCCACGTTCACCGACTCGGAGTGCGCGTTGTAGACCGGAACGCGCACGCAGGTGGCGCTTACCGGAAGGCCTGGCGCCCCGAGAATCTTCCGGGTCTCGTCCACCATTTTCCGCTCTTCCTTGGTATCGCCTTCATCGAGAAAGACATCGATCTGAGGAAGACAGTTAAAGGCGATCGGGTGAGACATCTCCCGGGCCTCGGGCGGGTTTCCACTGCCCCCGGCACTGCCCGCAGCCTCCACCTGCCTCCGAAGCTCGTCCACCGCGCTCTGTCCGGCCCCGCTGACGGCCTGATAGGTGCTCACCACTATCCGCCGGATGCCCGCCTTCTCGTAGAGGGGCTTGAGGACGACAACCATCTGAATCGTCGAGCAATTCGGGTTGGCGATGATGCCCTTGTGCGAGGCGAGCGCCCCGGCGTTCACCTCGGGCACGACCAGGGGCACCTCGGGGTCCATCCGGTAGGCGCTCGAATTGTCAACGACCACCGCGCCCGCCTTGACGGCCGAAGGCGCGAATTCGAGAGAGCGCGCCCCTCCCGCCGAAAAGAGCGCGAGGTCCACACCCTCGAAGGAATCATGGCCGAGGCGCTGCACCCTGAGCTCAGCGCCGGCATAGGGAATGGTTTTCCCCTCGCTCCGCTCGCTGGCGAGCGGGACGACCTCGGCGGCGGGGAATTTCCGCTCCGAGAGAATCGACAACATCTCCCGCCCCACGGCCCCGGTCGCGCCAGCGACGGCGACCCGCAAACCATTCACGATCAGCCCTCCACGAGCTCCGCCACCCGCTCGCCCATCGCGGCGCAGCCCACAAGCTCCGTCCCGTTGGTGTGAATGTCCGGGGTGCGGAGGCCCCCGTCGAGCGCTTTCGACACGGCCGCCTCGATGGCGTCCGCCATATCGGCGCGCTTTAGCGCATAGCGGCACAACATCGCGGCCGACATGATGGCCGCAATCGGGTTCGCCTTGTCCTGCCCGGCGATGTCGGGCGCTGTGCCGTGAACCGGCTCGAACACGCCGAAACCCGCTTCGTTGAGATTCGCCGAGGCGAGCATTCCGATCGAGCCGGTGAGCATCGAGGCCGCGTCGCTGAGAATGTCGCCGAACATGTTTCCGGTGACGATCACATCGAACTGGAGCGGGTCGCGGATGAGCTGCATCGCCGCGTTGTCCACATACATATGGGAAACCTCGATGTCCGGAAAATCTCTCGCCACCTCTCCGGCCACTCTTCTCCAGAGGCGGCTGGTTTCGAGGACATTTTCCTTATCCACCGAAAGAAGTTTCTTGCGGCGGACCGAGGCCATTTCAAAGCCGACGCGCACGATCCGCCTGATCTCGGAGGTGGAATAAACCATCGTATCGACGGCACGCTCCTCGTCGGGGTTGACCTGCTCCGTGATCCGGGGCTCGCCGAAATAGATGCCGCCCACACCCTCGCGGACGACGAGC
>JAVEPB010000099.1 GCA_030922375.1 bacterium
CCCATCCCGCCGAAGAGCATCCGGCCGACCATCCCGCCGAGGAACATTCCGGCCATGCCGCCCATGAAGCCGCCGCCGAAACCACCGAAGCCGCCGCCGAAAAGCGATCTGCGCCCGAAACCCGAGGTCCGGGAACCCAGCCGGGATCGGGAAGAGCCGTAGCTCCTCCTGCGGCTGAAACCACCGAATGAACGCCGGGAGCGGAACATGCCCCGCGAGCCCCGGAACCCGAAGCTCCTCATCCGGCCGAAGCGGGCCTCGGCATTATCCGTCGCCCAGCGGACTCCGTCCGGCCCGGAACCCGGAAGATTGATATGGGCGGGTGCAAACAAAAAGAAAGCGCAGATAACGATTTTAATTATTCGGGGCATTCTTCAAATTCCTCTCATCGGGAGGACCGGCGCGGCCCGCCGAAGTCTGACGGCGATATCCTTCGAAAGAAAAGTATCCCAACTCCCATCACTCAAGTCCATGTCCGGAAAACTCGCTCGTTGATGACCGCCAGGGGGCTTGCTACCATACGCCATCGTGAATCCCGAACCTTCCTCCACCGCCGGGCCATGAAACCCGGACCACGACAGGAGCGCTTCGCGTATGGCCGGTTCGAGCAAACAGCCTCTCGAAGGCGTAACCGTCGTTGACATCGGCACCCTGTTCGCCGGGCCCTGGATCGCCACCTACATGGCCGACTTCGGGGCGGAGGTGATCAAGATCGAGCACCCCCGGGGGGATTCGCTCCGCAGCTTCGCGCCACTCAAGGACGGGATTTCGCTTTGGTGGAAGATGGCCGGACGGGGCAAGAAATCAATTACATGTGACATCTCGAAACCAGAGGGTCTCGAAATTCTCAAAAAACTTTGCGAGGGGGCGGATGTCCTCGTCGAGAATTTTAGGCCCGGAACACTCGAGAAATGGGGCCTGGGCTGGGAGGCGCTTCACGCGCTGAACCCGAGGCTAATCCTGATGAGAACGAGCGGATTCGGCCAGGAAGGGCCCTACGCCAAGCGGCCGGGTTTCGGCACCCTCGCCGAGGCGATGAGCGGATTTGCTCACATCACCGGCCCTCCGGACGGCCCGCCGACCCTGCCCGCTTTCGCGCTGGCCGACGGAATCTGCGCGATGTGCGGCACTTACGCCGTCATGATGGCCCTCTACCACCGAGACGTTCACGGCGCGCCGGGCCAGGAGATTGATCTCGCCATTTACGAGCCGATGACCACCATCCTTGGGCCCCAGTCGCTCATGTACGATCAACTCGGCGCCATTCAGACCCGCACCGGCAACGCCATCCCCTTTGTAGCGCCCCGGAACACCTACCGCTGCAAGGACAAGCGGTTCGTCGTTCTTTCCGCGAGCGCGGAGAGCATCTTCAGGCGCATCATGAGCGCCATTGGCCGGGACGATCTGGCCGAAGACCCACGCATGCAGACCCAGGAAGGGCGCGTCGCCAACGCGGCCGAACTCGACGAAGCGCTTCAGGACTGGATCGGAAAACACACCCTGGAAGAAACCGTCAGGCATTTTCAAAATTTCGAAGGCGCGCTCGGTCCCGTCTACGACATCGAACAACTTCTCGAAGATCCGCACGTCCGTCACCGGGGCACTTTTATCAAAATGGACGACGAGGAGCTCGGCCCCATCCGGTTTCAGGGGCCGATCCCGAACATGAAGGGAACGCCCGGCCGTATTCGTTGGCCAGGCCCCCCCAAAGGTAAGCACACACAGGAAATTCTTGAAAACCTTGGCTATAACGAGGGCGATATCGATCGCCTGCGGGAAATCGGAGCCGTCTAGTGGCCGCGTTCGTTTTTCATCCGGGCTATTACGCCGAACTTAACGGACACGTTCTTCAGGTGGGAAAGTTCCGCAAGACCTACGAACGGCTGCTGGCGGCGGGCGTTCCCGAAGACGCTTTCCTCCGGCCCGAAGAGGCGGAGGATGAAGAAATCCTCCGGGTCCACACCACCGAGTACCTTGCGGACATGCGCTCGGGAAATCACACCCACCGCACTCGCCCGAGCGAGCTTCCTCTTTCGCCGGAGATTGTCCGGTGGACTTTTCTTGCCGTCGGGGGAACCGTTCTCGCCGCCCGCGAAGCGTTGGCGAGAGGCCTTGCGCTGAATCTTTCGGGCGGCTTTCATCACGCCTTCCCGGACTGCGCGGAGGGGTTTTGCTATTTAAACGATCTCGCCGTGGCCGTCCGGGCGCTTCAAGCCGACGGATCCGTCTCAAGAGCCGCCGTGATCGATTGCGATCTTCATCAAGGAAACGGGACGGCGGTAATATTCAAGAACGATGACAGCGTTTTCACGTTTTCGATTCACCAGGAAAGCATCTACCCCCCGAAGCGGCGGAGCGATTTGGACGCCGGCCTTTCGGACCTGACCGGCGACAGCGACTACATGGAAATAATCGAAAAGTACGTTCCGCGAATCCTCGACGGGCACCGCCCCGAAATTGTCCTTTACCAGGCAGGGGCAGACCCCTATGGGGACGATCAACTCGGAACGCTGAAACTCTCCAAGGAAGGACTGCGGCGGCGGGACGATTATATTCTCGCCGAATGCCGGAGGCGGGGGATTCCCGTCGCGGGAACCCTCGGCGGAGGCTACTCGAAAAATCCCGAGGACACCGTGGATATCCACGTCCAGACCGCGATGGCCTTCCGGGAGGCGAGGATTTAATAAACCGAATTTACCCCAGCGACGATTGCGGATCGGCGCCTCAAGACGCTACGATAGCCTTTGGCCTTTTTGGGGTCCGTTTTCCCGAATTTCATTATCTTTCATCTTTGAATTCTTCCAATCCATGGCGCTTTTCCGTGCTATGGCCCGGAGTCGAACAGCCATGGCAACCACCCCACGACCCCAAGCAACGCCGCGACTCTATTACGGCTGGATCATCGTCGGCCTGGGCTTCGTTACGCTGGCTTTTCAGGTCGTCTACCGCTTCTCTTTTGCAATATTCTCGGTTCCTTTCGTCCAGGAGTTCGGATGGAGCCGAGGTCTCCTTGGCAGCGCATTCTCGCTCGCGTTATTCGTTTACGCCGTCTCCTCTCCCTACGTCGGTTCGCTTCTCGAGAGAAAGGGGCCGCGCGCGATCATGCCCTGGGGCTGTTTCCTTGTGGCCGCCGCCTCCTTCGCCGGATTTTTCATTAACTCCATCTGGCACATTTTTTTCCTGTTCGGCATTGTCGGCGGCATCGGGCTCGCCCTGAACGGTTTCGCCACCAACACGGCGATCATGCCCCGCTGGTTTGTCCAGAAACGCGGGCGCGCCACCGGTATCGCCCTTTCGGGTATCGGGATCGGAATTCTGGTTCTCTCCCCGATGATCGAAAGAATGATCGACATGTGGGGTTGGCGCCTGGCCTATGTGGCCTACGGCGCCATTGTTCTTTTTGTCATCACGCCGGCGAGCTTCCTCATCATGCGTAATCGGCCCGAGGATGTGGGGCAGGCGAGAGATGGTCTTCCGGCGCGCCAAGAGACTAACAACGCCGTCGAGGATACCGCCGAAAAGGCCACGGTGGACAAAAGCGTGCGCAGTGTTTTTCTCACCCTGAAAGGCGACTACCGCTTTTGGGCGATGATGTTTCTCTATTTCGCTATCGGTTTCAACAACAATACCATTATTAGCCAGATTCAGCTTTAC
>JAVEPB010000100.1 GCA_030922375.1 bacterium
TGCCCATGTAGGTGTGGGAGAGGTGGTAGTAGGCGACCAGGCAATCGGGCTTGAGGTCGATTGCTTTTCTGAAACTGTCGGCGGATTCCTTGTGTTTTCTCAGCGCCGTATATGTAGAGCCGAGACCGACGTAAATTTCCGGCAATTCCGGTTCGAGAAAGCGGGCGGCTAGAAATACATCCAGGGCTTCATGGAATTTCCCGGATTCGTGAAGGGTGGCGCCGAGTTGAAGACGGGAATGAACGTCGTCGGGGTCGATCCGGACGGCTTCGCGATAGTGCTCCACAGCCCCACTCACATCGCCGCTGTCTCGGAGGACTGCACCGTATTGAATATGTGCCTCGCCGTATTCGGGTTTTAGGGAGATAGCCTCCTTCATGCATTCAATCGACTCGTCAAGCCTGTTTTGGTCCCTTAGGAGGATGCCGAGGAGAAAGTGAGCCTCTGCGTGGCCCGGGCTGAGCCGGATTGCTTCGCGGAAGCACTTTTCGGCCTCCTCGCCTCTTTCTCCGGAGCGGTGAATGGCCCCCAGCGTCATATGAGCTTGTAGAAAATCGGGTTTTATCTTGATTGCGGCGATGAGGCATTTTGTAGCGACTTCGAGGTTGTCTTTTTCGATGTGGATATGGCTGAGTTCGTAGAAAGATTCCGGGTGATTTGGGGCCGTTTGAAGGATATGAAAGTAGATGTCCTCGGAGCGGTCGAGTTCGCCCATGCTTTTTAGTCTGGCGGCTTCGGCGAAAAGCGAGGGGATGTCCAGGGCGCGATCCGGGCCTGTCGGCGGGCCCTCGCCCGGGTCACTTGGTATATCGCTCATTTGATTGCCCGCTTCTGTTTCCGCATTCGATATTGACGAGGATTTGGAGACCGCTGGGCGGGAAGAGAAAAAATCAAGACTCCCCCATAATTCGTATTACGCCTCAATAATGGGGTCTGTGGTGAATTCTTTCAAACCGCGATAGGGCGTGAATTTTTGGAATCGAATTATTAAAACCGGGAGGCATGCCGCGAAAATCAAGCCGCGCGGCTTCAATTGCGGAGGCAGGGCCCCAGGTCCCCCTAGGCCAGGTCCGCGTTGGCGACGAGGGTGATGTCGCCGACGTTTTGGGGGGCAACCCTGATGATCTCGGTGGCGTTGTCCTTGCCCACATAAGCCCGGGCGCCGCCCTGGAAGGAATTTCTCCGGGTCGCCCGGCGAATTTCGTCCAGCTGGCCGCCGGAGACCTGCATCATTTGCATGATCTTCTCGCGTTTTTCGGCCTTTGAGAAATTAATCCTATCCCACTCGAAGGCGCGAAGCAGCGTCAACTCCTCGGAGCTGAACTCTTCCGTGTTGATGGTCGCCTGACCCCACGAGAGGTCATCGAACGAGAAGTCCTCGCTCAGATAACCGCCCGCGACCGCCATGTCGAACAACTCCGTACCGGGGTAGGGGGTCGCCACGTTGATTTTGGTGTAATCGGTGCCCATCCATTCCGCCACCCGGATCGTCTCGCGGATTTCGTTCCAGGTTTCGCCGGGCGAGCCGATCACCCAGAGCGAAGTCGTATCCATCCCCAGGGAGCGGGCCTTGTTGACCATTCTCTTGCAGTGTTCGAGGTCGATGGGTTTCTTGATGATATCCTTCAAAACTCTTTTGACGCCCGATTCGACCGCAATCGATACGTATTGACAGCCGGCCTCTCTCATCGCCTCGAGCAGCTCCTCGGTGAGGAAGAAGGAGCTGACGTTCATCGCGTTCCACACCAGAGGGATTTTGCGCTCCTTCATCCCCCTGAAAATCTCGAAACTTCTCGTCCGGTGGCCGAGTAAATTGTCGTCCACGAACTCGATGGCCTTGATTCCGTACACCTCGACCAGCCATTCCAGCTCGTCGAGTACGCGTTCGGCCGACTGGAAGCGGGTGAATTTCCCCGAAATCGATTCGACCTGGCAGAAAGTGCAGCCAATGGGGCATCCACGGCTGGTTATTATTTTTCCGTATGGAAACGCGCGGGGCGAATCGACGACGTTTTTGTAGGATTCGTGCGCGTATCGGTTGAAATCGATCAAATCGAAAGCCGGATAGGGTAGACAGTTTACGTCGGGGACGAGGTGACGCTCCTGGAGGACGCAGACGCCGTTTTTCATATAGCCGAGGCCCTGCCCGGGAAGTTGTCCCCCGCCCCAGAGGTGTTCCAACAGGGCCGGGAAGGTGCTTTCGCCCTCGCCGATGACGACCCAATCCACGTTTTCGTCCATGACCGCGTCCCTGGAGCGCGTGGTCGGGTACACACCTCCCATGACGGTGACGATATCGGCGGATACGCTCTTCGCGCATTCGAGAGCGATATGGCCGGTGGACCCGAATTCGTTCGCAAGCACGCTGGCGCCGACGAGATTCGGTTTCCACGCCCTGATTTCCCGCCGAACATCCTCCGGTGTCATGTCGTCGATGTTGGCGTCCAGTATCCTCACTTCGTATTTATCGCGATCGATCATGGCCGCGATTATCGCCAGCGGATACGGATGCAGGTGCCAGGTGACATTCTCGCCGCACCATTTTTGGTTCGGCAAAATCAGCAGAATCCGCCTTCCGGCGGAGGGATGAATCCCCTTGATGTTGTTGCCGTCCCAGTTGCTCTTCAACAGGAGGTCCATCGGGGCTTCTCCTTTCGGTGCGATTCAATCGGCGCCTTGCCGGGCGCCGGCCGTTTAAATGAAATTCAGGTGCATGGGCGGTTCGCCCTCGGGCTCGCGCAATTCGATCCACCCTTTTTTGTATTCGTCCAGGTGCTCGTTGACCTTGTGCTGCAGGCACAGGCCTCCGCACATGGATTGTGCATTAAACTTCGGGGAGGCCAGATAATTCACGATATCCCAGTAGCGGTCGCTTTTGAGAATCTCCCCGAAGCGCTGGTCCACGATGTTTCCCATATGGAATTTTTTATAGCGGTTATTGAACAGCATGCCGCAGGGAGCGACGAGCCCGGAGCCGGAAATCTGGAGCATGAACGGGGTTCCGTAGCATCTCTGATAGCCGCGGGACCCGTTTGCCTCGATCTTGGACCACTTCACGGCCACGTTGTATTCATCGTCCGAAAGCGCTTCGGCCTCGTGCAGGGTGTCGTAGAGGGAGTTGTAGCCGTCGTAGTCCACTCCGAGGGAACCGTCCTCGGTGTCGCTGCAGTGTTTGATGACCAGGTAGTCGGGGCGGAGTTCCTTGCCCAGCCTGGCCAGCGGAAGAACCTGGTCCACGTACTCGGGCATCAACACCATTTGGAGGCCGATGGTCACCGGCAGGTTGTTCTTTTTCTTGATGTCCACCATGTCGCGGATGTTTTCGCACACCCGGTAGAACCATTCGATCTTGGCGCCCATGATCTCGGCGTACCGTTGGGGTTCGCCGGCGGAAATATTGATGCGAAGATAGGTCAGATGGGGGAGGATCTCCTCGAGTTTCCTACGGTTCAGGACCAGACCGTTGGTTCCGGACGCCATGGAAATGCCGAGTTCGCTGCCGCGTACGATGGTGTCCACGAATACGGGCGATATCGTGCTCTCACCGTCCGAGACGAGGCTGATGGCCTTGACGTCCGCTTCGGCGCAATCATCCAGGAAATTATAGATGACTTCCCGGTTGACCACCTTCCGGTCGTTTTCCTGGAACATGGCATAGCAAAAATTGCATCCGTAGTTGCACGCCCTCGTCAGCGCCATGTCGATGGTGATGGGGGCGATGCGCTCGCCGCGCTCCCACGCTCTCACCCTGTCGAGATGCCAGTCAAGTTTGGTCCCGTCCAGGATCAGGTTTTGGTTTCCTTCAACCTCTAACATGCATTCGTTCCTCAAGATGACTACAAAACACGCATGCTGTTCATGTCCTTCACTTCCTCGAGGATGAGATGAATCGTGCCGTCAAGTGTCCCCTTGGCCGCGTTTTCGAGCTTCATGATTAATTCCTGCTTCAAGAGACTGTCCAGATCATCGAGGAACCGAATCGTGACTTTGATGTGGTCGGTGATTTCGACAATTTCGAGGATCGATTTCTTCTGTCCGCAGTCGAACGCCGCTTTTTCGAACACTTTCTTGAGCCTCGATATTTTTTCGGCCTCGGGAAGGGCGATCCATTCCCCGGAGGGTTGGCGCACGAAGAAATTATCTTGCGGTTTGTATCCCGCCGCATCCATGTATCTG
>JAVEPB010000101.1 GCA_030922375.1 bacterium
AGCTCCTTCGCCAGACTCTTGAGCCCGCGGGTGATCTCGCTGATCTCGACCTGGCGGCTCTCGAACCGCTGGCTCCGGTGGGAGATGAGCTGGAGATAATCGACGATGACGAGCCCAAGGCCCTGATCGGCCAGAAGGCGGCGGCATTTCGCCCGGATATCGAACACCGAGGATTCGGTCGAATCGTCCACGAAGATTGGAGACTCTGAAAGCTCGCCCGCGGCGCGAATGAGGTCGGGCCACCGCCGCGCCGGCATGTAGCCGCTCTGAAGCTGCTTGGCGTTCACCATCGCCCGCCCGCACATCATCCGGATGGCCAGGGCGCGGGCGCTCATCTCGAGGCTGAAGATGGCGGTCGGCACCTTGGCGCTGATGGCCGCGTACTCGGCGATGCAAAGGGCCAGGGCGGTCTTGCCCATGCTCGGGCGGCCGGCGACGATGACCAGCTCGGCGGGCTGGAGCCCGCTCGTCAGCTTGTCGAGGTCGGTGAAACCCGTGGGAACCCCGGTCACCAACTCCTTGCGGTCATAGAGCATCTCCAGGTGCGGGAACGTCGTCTTGACGATCTCCTTCATGGTGCCGATTTTCTGCTCGTAGCGGTCCGAGGAGACCTCGAAGATGGCCCGCTCGGCATCGTCGATGAGGGTGTCCACATCCTCCTCGTCGGTGAAGGCGCGCTCGGCGATGGCGTTCGAGGTCTGGATCAGGCTGCGCTGGAGAGCGGTGGCGCGCACCAGCTTGGCGTAGGTCACCGCCCGGCGGGCGCTCGATACATCGTCGGAGAGGCGGGCCACATATTCGGGGCCGCCACTCTCGTCGAGCTTGCCCATTTTTTTGAGCCTATCGACGATGGTGAGGATGTCGATCGGCTCGCTCTTCTCGAAGAGGTGGATCATCGCCTCGAAGATAACACGGTGACTCAGCCGGTAGAGATGCTGGGGCCGGAGGATTTCCATGACGTTGGCGACGGTGCCCCCCTCGCCGCCGTCGAGCAGGATGGCACCGAGGACGCGTTGCTCGGCCTCGATGTTCTGGGGCGGAAGGTGACCGGCCCCTTCACTGCGTTGGGTGGTGTTCAGCGCTTCCACGAAAAAAGCCTCGCGATGCGAATCATAGCTGGATGGGCGGTTTTAGGGCGGATTGCCGATCTCCCGAAGGGTACAGGAGATCGGCCGAAAGCGAAACATAAAAATCGGGAATTCCCTTATATGCCGGAGAATTCCTCACAAAAAAAGGCCGCCCTGAGGCGGCCTTTTTCCGTAGGTGTCGGAAATGATTCGCCCAAGGAGCGCTCCCCCCCCGGGTTACTCGGCGGTGTCTTTCTCCCCGTCGCCGACGCTCTCGGCGTCCGGTTCAGCTTCCAACTCGGCGGAGGGCTCATCGCCCCCTTCGCTCTCGTCGCCGGCTTCCTCCCCGGAAGGCGATGCCGAGTCCTCTTCTGCTCCGGCGTCTTCAGTGGAGGCTTCCTCCTCGGGCGGCGGCGCCGACTCGTCGACCAGGACGTGGACCTTCACCTCGACCCGGACCTCGGGATGGAGGCGAATCGAGACATCGTACTCGCCCAGCCGCCGGATCGGCTCATCGAGGAGAATCTTCCGGCGGCCCACCTCGAGGCCCTTCTCGGCGAGGGCGGCCTCGATGTCACGGTTCGTCACCGAGCCGAACAGGCGTCCGTCCTCGCCAGCGCGGCGGGTGAACTCCACCTCGGCGCCGAAGAATCGCTTCGCGTCCTCCTCGGAGCCCCGCTTGGCCACCTCAATCTGCGCCTCGCGGATCATCTGTTCGTGCTGGGCGGCGCGGACCGAATTCGACGTGGCGTGGATGGCCACCCCCCTGGGAATCAGGTGGTTCATCCCGTAGCCGTCGGCGACCTCGACAACGTCGCCCACCTCGCCCAGATTCTCGACCTCTTTTCTCAGTATTACGCGCATCGATTTTTCCCTCGCCCTATGAATGGTCCACGGTATAGGGCATCAGGCCCATGAAGCGCGCCCGTTTGATGGCAATCGTGAGCTGGCGCTGAAAGCGGGCCGAAGTGCCCGTCACGCGGCGGGGAATGATCTTGCCCCGATCGCTCACCATATTCCGCAGGGTTTTCACGTCCTTGTAGTCGATATAAGCGACACCGTCCGCCGTGAACCTGCAAATTTTCTTGCGCACAAATCGCTTTTTTTTCTTTTTCCTGTCGCCGGTTGTTCTCCGGCCGGGAGAGAATGCCATCGTGTCCTCCGAGACCCGTTCTCCTGGGTCAATCTAAAATGGAATGTCGTCGTCTGTCATGGGTGGCGGCTCACCGGCGCCGCCCTGCGGGCCGGCCGGAGGGCCGGACCAGCTGCTTCCGGCGCCCTGGGACTGGGCGCGGCCGGAGACCCCCTGGCCCCCCTCGTCGCGCCGCGCGATGAAGTGGACGTTGAAGGCCACAACCTCGTGCTTGCTCCTCCGGGTGCCGTCCTGGGCTTCCCAGGTGTTAAAGCTCAGGCGCCCATCGACGAGAACCGGGCTGCCCTTCGTGCAATTCTCCATGGTCCAGTCGCCCTGAGCCCCGAACACCACGATATCGACAAAACAGGTGTCCTCCTTCCACTCCTCCCCGGAGCGGTAACGGCGATTGACGGCCAGTCCGAAATTCACCACCGAACTCCCCGACGGCAAAAAACGCTTTTCCGGATCCCGCGTGAGATTTCCTCTCAAAAGGACCTGGTTCATCTGGGCCATGGAATACCCTCTCGTTTAAAGTTATCTAGTCCCGCTGACGGCGATCACCGTCATCATCCCTGTCTCGCCCCTCGCCGTCGCTTCGGGCACTTTGACGGGAAGCGGCCGCCTTGACGTTCTTCTCCAGTTTTCTCAGCATGGCGTCGTCCATCCGCACGGTCATGAACCGCCACGAATCCTCGTCGAGACGAAGCTGGCGCTCGATATCCTTGATGATGGCGTCTTCGGATTTATAGGTGACGACGAAGTAGATGCCGTGCCGCTGGTCGTTGATTTCGTAGGCGAGGCGCTTTTTCCCCCAGCGATCGACGCTGAGAATTTCGCCCCCGTTATCGGTGATGTGCTTCTCGAACTTCGTGACGCGCTCTTCGACCGCCTCCTCTTCGAGGTCGGGCGAGAGCAAGATCATGGTTTCGTACTGCCGCATTGACTGCTCCTCTCGGACTAGACGGCCCCGGATCCCAAATGCCCGGAGCGAGGAGTTCCGTAGAACCCTATCACAGTGAGTAATATCCGGCCACGGGAGGAGGCACGCCGCCGCCCCCCGGTCCGGTCCGCGTTTATACCCTATTCCACTCCCTTTAAAAAAGCGGCGCCAGGACGAGGGAGACGATGGACATCAGCTTGATGAGAATGTTCATCGAGGGTCCCGAAGTGTCCTTCATCGGGTCGCCCACCGTATCGCCGACGACGGAGGCCTTATGGGCCTCGGAGCCCTTGCCGCCGAGTTTTCCGTCCTCGATCTCTTTCTTGGCGTTGTCCCAGGCCCCACCGGCGTTGGCCATCAGGAGGGCCATGAGCACACCCGAAAGGAGCGCGCCAGCCAGCATGCCGCCGAGCGCTTCCTTGCCCATCAGGAATCCGATCAGGATGGGCGCCACCACCGCCGTGACACTGGGAATAATCATTTCCTTGAGGGCCGCCTGCGTGCTGATATCGATGCACCTCGCACTGTCGGGCTCCGCCGTCCCCTCCATGATTCCGGGGTTCTCGCGGAACTGGCGGCGGATTTCCTGAATCATGATGAACGCCGCCTTGCCGACCGAGCTCATCGTCATCGAAGCGATGACAAACGGGATGGCGCCGCCAATCAGCAACCCGGCGACCACCCGCGCATTGGTCAAATCGATTTGTTGAAGGTTGGCGGCCTTGGTGTAGGCCGCGAAAAAGGCCAAAGCGGTCAGGGCCGCCGAGCCGATGGCGAACCCCTTGCCGATTGCCGCCGTCGTGTTCCCCAGGGCGTCGAGGCTGTCGGTAATCTCCCGCGTCTCGGGTCCCAACTCGGCCATTTCGGAGATTCCGCCCGCGTTGTCCGCGATCGGCCCGTAGGCGTCCACCGACATCGTGATCCCGATGGTGGCGAGCATGCCGATGGCCGCGACCGAGATGCCGTAGAGCCCCGCCATACTATTCGAGAAAAGCGTGACCAGGGCGAGTACGATGATAGGCGGGCCAACGCTCTCCAGGCCCACGGCGAAACCGCCGATGATGTTGGTGGCCACCCCCGTCTCCGAGGCGTCCACGATGCGGCCCACCGGTTTCGTCCCGGTGCCCGTGTAGTATTCGGTCAACATGCCGATGGCGATGCCGCCGAGCGCACCGAGAAGGATGGCCCCGAAAACGCCGCCCTTGACGCCGATGGCGTTCGTCACGAAAAAGGCGAGAACGACGAAAACGCCCGCCGCGATGAAGGTCGAATACCGAAGGGCCGCCGCCGGTTTCGATGAAGCGAGAATTTTCATCGAACCGATTCCGACCACCGAGGCCACGAGGCCGATCATCGGAAGAATCATGGCCAGGGCCATCGCACCCTGGTTGGAGGTTCCGAGGATAGCGCCCGCCGTCGAGCCGATGAAGATCGTCGAAATGACAGCCCCCACGTAGGACTCGAACAGATCGGCTCCCATTCCGGCCACGTCGCCGACATTATCGCCTACGTTATCGGCGATGACGGCGGGGTTGCGCGGGTCGTCCTCGGGAATGTTCTCCTCGACCTTACCCACAAGGTCCGCTCCCACATCGGCCGTTTTCGTGAAAATTCCGCCGCCCACACGGGCGAAGAGCGCGATGGAGCTGGCCCCCATCGAGAACCCGGTGATGATGGAGGTGTTGCTGCCAATGTTGAGAATATCGAGGTACCAGAATAAAAATCCGACGCCCAGGAGCCCCAGGCTCGCAACCGAGAGACCCATCACGGTTCCGCCGTAGAAGGCCATCGAAAGCGCGCCGGCCTGGCCCTTGTCGGTGGCGGCGGCGGCCGTCGCCACATTGGCCTTCGTGGCGGCCTTCATCCCGCAAAAACCGGCCATGACCGAGCACCCGGCGCCGATGATGAACGCGAGGCCCGTACGGATGTTCAGGAAGGCCCAGAGAAGAACGAAAACCACGGCCACGAAAATAGCGAGAATCTTATATTCACGGCGCAGGAAGACCATCGACCCTTCGGCGATCTGCCCCGCGAGCTTCCGCATCAGGTCGTTGCCGTCGGGCTGGCCCGCGATCCATTTGTAAATCACACCGGCCAACACCAAACCTGCGATTCCAAATACGGCGGCTAAATTCGAAAAAGCGATCATTGTTTCTAAAACCTCCTCCCAATCTCGATTACCGGCTAAATCGCCGGGCCGGAAATGCGCCGCCTTGCCTCGGGCCGGCGCGGCTCCGAATAAGCGGAATTATTTATTTTCTTCGAACCAACCATTCCATCGCCCGGTCGGCGGCTTCCTGGACACCCGTTTTCGCCATCTCGAGTTCGTCCCCGAGGAAAGGGGAGAGGACCCAATCGGCGCCGTCAACGCCCCTGGGCCTGACGCCGAGACCGATACGAACCCGATCGAAATCGTCTGTGCCCAGGCATTCAATGATGCTGCCGATCCCGTTATGGCCGGCATCCCCTCCCGCCGATTTGAATTTGACGCGGCCGAGGGCGATATCCATGTCATCGTGCAGGACGAGAATGTCCTCGGGGCCGAGCCCCTCGGAGCCGAGCAGCGCCCGGACCGCCCTGCCCGACTCGTTCATGTAGGTCTTGGGCTTGACCAGGGCGACATTGTTGCCCCTTACCGACCCGTATCCCACAAGGGAGCGCGCGGCCGTTTTCTCCACCGGAATACGCCACATTCCGGAGAGCCGGTCCACCGTCCAGAAGCCGAGATTGTGCCGCGTGAGTTCGTACTCGGGCCCCGGGTTCCCGAGACCAACGATGACCTTTGAAATTCCCATCGAATCGCCGGCTCGGGCGGACAGTCCGGTTATTCTTCTTTCTTCTCGGGCTCGTCCGCGGAAGCCTCGGCCTCGCCGCCTTCTGGCGCTTCTCCCTCGGCGACCTCACCCTCTTCGCCCTCGACCTCTTCGGGAACTTCCTCCTCTTCCTCGACCGGTACGATGACGGTGAAGATGGGATCGTCAAGGCCCGTAATCAGGTCCACTTCCCCGGGAAGCGTCAGGTCGCGAACGTGGATGACGTCTCCGATGTCCACCTCCGAGATGTCCACCGAAATTTCCTCGGGGATGGCATTGGGCAAACATTCGACCTCGAGCTCGCGCAGGAGCACCGAGAGGACGCCGCCCATTTTCTGCCCCACGTTCTCCCCCTCGAAGGCCAGCGGCACGCTAATCCTGATCTTTTGATCCATCCGGATTTCCAGAAAATCCGCATGAACGATTTGATCGTTCATCGCGTCCCGCTGGAGCTCCTTGACGAGAACCGGGCGCTCGGCCTTCTCCTCGCCCGCCAAATTAAGCTGAAAAACAGCGTTCTCCCCGGCGCCTTGCGAGAATATGCTCTCAAGCTCCTTCGGGTTCACCGTCACCGGGACGGGGTTCTGTATCCCGTAAATAACTCCCGGTACCTTACCCGCACGCCGGAGGCGGCGCGCCGCGGATTTGCCCACTTCCTGGCGCGATTCTACATCAAGGGACAAGTTATCCATTTTATTTTCTCTCCATCCGGTCCGGCCGGCTTCGGTGGTCCGTTACTCGAAAAGACTGCTTACGGATGCATCCTCATGTATTCGGCGTATCGCCTCGGCGAGCAGGTTCGCCACCGAGACCACTTTAATCTGATTGCACTGGGCGCCCTCTTCGCTCAGCGGAATCGTATCGCTGACGACGAGTTCCTTGATCGGAGAGTCTTTAATCCGATCGATGGCGGGGCCGGACAGGACGGGATGGGTGCAGGTGGCGAACACCCTCCTCGCTCCCGCATCGACAAGCGCCTTGGCCCCCAGAGTCAGGGTTCCGGCCGTGTCCACGATATCGTCCACAATCAGTACGTCCCGATCCCGAACGTCTCCGATAATGTGAAGGACTTCGGAGACATTGGCCCGCTCACGCCGCTTGTCGATGATGCCGAGACCGGCGTCGAGACGCTTGGCGTAGGCCCTGGCCCGCTCCACGCCGCCCGCGTCGGGGGATATCACCGTTAAATCCTTCATGCCGTCGCGCTTCTTGAAATAATCCATAACGATGGGACCGGCGAAAAGATGGTCCACCGGGATATCGAAGAAACCCTGAATCTGGCCCGCGTGGAGGTCCATCGTTATCACCCGATCGGCGCCCGCCGCCACGAGCAAATTGGCGATGAGCTTCGCCGTAATCGGGACCCTCGGCTGCACCTTCCGGTCCTGGCGCGCGTAGGCGAAATAGGGAATCACCGCCGTTATCCTCTCGGCCGAGGACCTGCGGAACGCATCCATCATGATCAACAGTTCCATGAGGTTCGCGTTGCCGGGCTGACACAGGCTCTGCACCGCGAAAACATCCGCTCCGCGGATATTCTCCATGATCTGGACGAAGGTTTCCTCATCGCTGAAATCGATAATATCGATTGCGCCGGAATCGATGCCCAGGTCGCCGACGATTTGCTTTCCCAGAGCCGGATTTGATCGGCCGGCGAAGACCTTCAGCTGGTAGCCCTTCAAACCCTCACACCTCGTTGGAGCGATACGATCAAAGACAAAAGACGGCTTTTGTTACTCATTTCGGAATCTCCGGTCAAGTGGCTCGGCCCTTGAAATGGAAAATCTTTCCGGGTTGAGCCCGGCGCGGAAATGAAAATCCAATATGTCGTTCCAAATCAACATGTTAAAAAGTAGCCCCGAATGGCGCTCCGCGCACGATGGGGCGGTTTGGAATATTGTATTCGAACGGCAAAAGGAGGTTCCGGCCGCGTTTCCCCTCCGGGAACGGAACCCTGCCAGGGACGGAACCCCGCTTATTTCAAAATTTTCACGCTGAGGATGGAGGAGGTCAGCGGCCTCGCCAAATGGACCATCCAGCGGCGCCGGCGGACGAACTCCCGGGCCGCCTCCCGGGCGGCGGCTTCGCTCCGAAATATCCCCCAGAGGGCCGGGCCGCTTCCGCTCATCAGCGCCCTCTCCGCCCCCGCCGAGAGAAGAGCATCGCGGCACTCCCGCAGGAGGGGGCGCCTGTCGAAAACGACCTGCTCCAAATCATTTCGGTAGTCGGGGGAAGCCATCGGGCGAGGCTTGATTCTAGATGGTCTTTTCTTTTTTTTCAAATAATTTCGCATCCATCCGTAAACGCGGGGGGTGGGCAGTGAATAGGGAGGCTTGATCACCAATATCCATCCCGAGGCCAGCGGACTGCGCCGGGAGACCCGTTCCCCCCGGCCCCGGCACAGGGCCGCCGGCCCCGCCAGGAAGAGCGGGACATCCGAGCCGATTCCCGCCGCTATCCCGGAGAGCGCCGAGGGTGTCATGCCCAGCTTCCAGAGGCGATTGAGCCCCCACAAGACCGCCGCCGCGTTCCCGCTCCCTCCCCCGAGGCCCGCGCCCGCGGGAATTCGCTTCTCGAGGTGGATGGAGGCCCCCAGCGGGCCGCCCCCGGCGGCGGCCCTCAGTGCGGCTGCCGCCCGATAGGCCAGGTTCTCCCGCCCCGAGGGAATCTCCGGGCGGTCGACGGTCACGCGGATGGCGCGAGCCGCCGGGCGAATCCGTATCCGGTCGAAGAGTGTGATCTGCTGGACCCAGGTCTCCACCTCATGGAAACCGTCCGGGCGCAATCCGAGCACCCGCAAGCCAAGATTGATCTTCGCCGGGGATTTCAGCCGAATTTCGCCGCCGGAGGGCAAGCGGCTCATCGCCCCACACCCGGAAACATCGGAATCACCCTGGCCCCGGGCGGGATTGGAAGCTCGAACAATTCCGGCGGAATCGCCTCCCCGGGGGACGCCGATTTTTCGGTCATGTGAACCCGGAGGCGGCGCCCGCGCCGGCGGTCCCTCAACTCCGCCCAAGAGGGCCGCCTTCCGCTCTCATGACCTGTAAACGGGCCGTAGCGCACTTCGATGGCCGCTCCCGCCTCGCCGATGAGCACCCGCCGTGGCTCCAGGCGCACGGGCTCGAGAAACGCCGCCTGCCTGCGGCCGAGACCGGCCCCCGGCGGCAGATCGAGGCGAATCAGCCTCGTCTCCTTATCCCACCGGCTGCGGGCGCCGCCCGGCGCCTCCCCGTTCACAGCCGGCAACTCCCCGCCGAGGATCCGCACCATCAACCGGGGCGAGACCGGGAGCCCCAGCCATTTCGCCATGGTCTCGGTGTCCGCCGGCCCGGTGTAATAGACTCCCCGGGAGATGGAGAGGGCGGTGAGATTTCCCCGCCCGGCCGCGACGACGAACACCGGCGAGCCAAACGGGGAAAGAAACTCCATCCTCAGCGAGGCGGGCCGCCGCCACAGGAGCACCGCCTTGCCGACGTAGCTCTCCCCCGCCTCGGTCAATACGTCCCGAAGGGGCGACATGACGCCTTCATCGCCCGGGGCGTCCGCCTCGACCAACACGATGGACCTGAACGAATCGGGAAATTTCCGGGACTCGAGGCGCGAGAGAATCGCCGCCGTCCCGGGGATCGAAACGGGGCGAACATCAGCCCTGAGGGCGCAGCCCGCCAGAAGGAGAAGGGAAACCGCCGCCAGTGTTTTCAAGAGGGTCAAAGGGGCCTACAGATTTTTCGGGGGCGCCTCTATGCTCCCGCCGTTCTTGATGATTTTTTCGATCACTTTCTTGTTCTTGGGGTCGATCTTGTAGGATTTCTTCCAGTAGAAGAGCGCCTTGGGAATATTGTTCATCGCCTTATATACGTCCGCGAGATGATCGAGAATCACGGCGTCGTCCGGAATCTGGTTTATCGCATGATGGATTTTCTTCAAAGCGAGTGCGTAGCGTCCCTGCCGGTAGTACACCCAACCCATGCTGTCGAGAAAGGCCCCGTTGTTCGGATCGATGGCCAGCGCACGGCTCAACAACTGCTCGGCCTCGTCGATATCCCGGTCCAGCTCCGAGAACATGAAACCCAGCAGGTTCAGGGCATTGGCATGCTTGGGCTGAACCTTCAAAACGGCACGGATGGCGGCTTCCACATCCTTCCATTGATGCGTCTCATAGAAGGCGACGGCCAGGTTGAAGCGGTAGTTCATCTGCTTGGGGTTCAGGCGAATGGCTGATTTATAGTGAGGGATTGCCTCTTTGTAGCGTTTCTGACGCGCCAGAAACACCCCCCGGATGAACGCCAGGCGGTCGCTCTTGGCGTTTTTCTTGGTCGCCCTGTCGAGAACGGAATAGACCGACTTCCAATCCTTTTTCTTTCCGTAGAGACGCGCCAACTGAATAAAAGCTTCGAGGGCCTTTGAATCCTGCTCGAGGATTTTCTTGAGTTCCTCCTCGGCCCGCGTCAGCTGGTTGAGTTCTTCGTAGACGGCGGCCACATACCGGCGCACAACCGCATCCTTGGGTCTTCGGCCGAGGACAAACTGGAATTCGCGTAGAGCACGCTGGAAGTTCCGCCGGTCGTAGTGGAGAAAACCCAGCGTCCGGTGGACTTCCAGGTTGTCCGGTTCGTCCTTGATGAGGCTTTCGTATTCCTTTAGCGCTTCCTTGAGGTTGTCCTTCCGGATATACACCTGGCCCAGGCGGGACCTCGCGAACCGGTGTTTCGGCTCAAGGACCAGGATTTTTTTGTAGGCTTTCTCCGCCTCCCCGAAATTCTCCCGGCGCTCGTGAATTCGTGCGAGAAACAAAAGCGCCTGGGTGTTCCGGGGACGCCTTTTCAGAAGAAATTTCAAATCCCGCTCGGCCGGATCGTATTTTTTTAGCTGAAAATTGGCCTGGGCCCTGTAAAGGCGGCTCAGGATATCCCCCGGACTCGAATTGATCAGGTAATCGAAGGTTAGAACCGATTCCTTGTACCGCTTCAGTTCGATATAGGCGGTGCCGAGAAGCAGGCGCGCCTCGCGTTCATCCGGGTTGATTTTCAAGAGCCGTTCATAGGCGGTCACCGCGCCCGGAAGGTTCCCCCGGGCCGTGTTTATACCTCCCAAAAGGAAATACGCATGGGTGTTCACCGGGTCGAGAATGACCGCCCGGCGGACAAGTTTTTCCGCTCTGTTGAGCTTTCCCTGGCGTATCAGAATGGATGCATAGCGCGTGAGGAGATGAGGCGATTTGGGGTTTTTCTCCACCGCCCGGGAATAAATCTTCCCTGCCTTGTCGAGTTTTCCGGATAACTCCTTCAAATATCCGTCGATATAATGATAGTAGGATTCCGCCGTCCCGGAGCCGGTTTCGGTAGGAGGCGCCTCCTTGAGCTTTACCTCGGGACTGACGGCGACGCACCCCGACACCGCCAATCCGAGAACAACAATCCAAAAAAGCCGCGATGCAGCCGTTTTCATCCCTATTCCTCTTCCTCAGGATTCAATATCGGGTTCTCCTCAGAGGTTGGCTCCGATATCGGCTCGGAGGTCCGCTCCCTGACCCGACCCATCAGGCGCTCGACTTGGTCCCGAAAATCAGTGTCCTCGAATCTATCCGCCGCCTCCCGGACGGCGATCTCATCGTCCGAGGTAATGGCCGCGTCCGGCGGCGGTTCCCTGTAAGCGTAGCTCTTATGAGCGCCGCGATCTATCACGGCTCCTTCACTTCTGCCCTGGCCCGCCTCGAACCGGATTTCCTCTATTTTTCCGCCCTTGAGAACCTCATTGAGCTTCGCCCGAATTTCCTCGCTCATCAAATGAAGCTCCTGCATCCATGCGGGATTGGAAACCTCGACGCGGAGACGGCCGTTGCCCAGCGAAACGGGCCGGGCCACCCGCGCCACGGCCTTCCCCACCGCTTCCTCCCAGATGCGAAAGACCAGATTTTCGGAAAGATGGCGGCCCCATTTCTCGCTCCGGCGCAGCTCGGAGAAAACCCGCGAGATATCTCTCGGCTGGCGGCGCCCCGGCTGGCGCCCCCCGGCGGCGTTCATCCTTTCGCCTCCTCCACTTTCGCCGACACCACTTTCGCCGGCGCCTCCGCGGCGCCGGCGCTCTCCCCGAGAAGGGACGCGATCTCCTTCATCACTTTTTCGATAATCCGAACGCTCGATTCCCTGACGTTTTCGATTTCGAGCTCCTCGTCCAGCCTCAGGGGAGGCCCGAAGGTCACCTCGATATCCACGCCCCGGCGCGGAATAAGCTTCCCGACGGGCACCACCCGGTTTGTGCCCTTGATGGCGACGGGAATAACCGCCGGCTTCGCCGAGCGAATGAACTTCCCCACCATCCGGTTCCCCGGACCCAGTTTTCCGTCCTGGCTGCGGGTCCCTTCGGGATAAATAATCACCTGATCGGTCCGGATGAAATTTTCAACGGTTCGAATCGCGCCGATGTCGCCTTTGCCGCGCTTGATTGGAAAAGCGCGCAACTTGGTGAGCCACCACCCGATAAGGGGAACACGGAGAAGCTCCTCCTTGGAAATTTGACGGAGCATCGCCCGGGGATATTTCGAATAAATGACCCAGGGAATGACAAAAACATCGAGTGCCGAGATATGATTGGATAAATACAACACCCCGCCGCCGGACGGGATGTTTTCCTTTCCCGAGATCCGGACGCTGCCCACCCACCCGCAAAAGATTCTCACCAGGTGAAAGGTCACAAAAATCAAGAATCGCTCGACCCGGGGGCCGGGCCCACCCATCAACATATCTCACCTCGCCGGCCTGGTGGCGGCACCTGAGCGGCCGCCGCGCTCAATCCGCCACCGCGGCTGCCTCCGCCGCAGGGAAACCACATGCCGGGAGAACTTCCCGCCACGCAACCAACTACATTATACAACGCCATTCATTCGAAAATATATCCACACTTTTTATTATTTTTTTTCAGCACCACCCTGTTTCGATTCGCCTTGCTCCCGGGCGGGGCGGGTGCCATAATTTAGCCGCCCCATTTGGGTAAACAATTCGTTACTCGCCTCCCTGCCCACCGGAGCGGTTAGTGGTTTCGCTCAATCCGCAGATTTTCCGCGAATACGACATCCGAGGGATTGTCGACAAGGATCTGACCCCAGGGGGGATCCGCCTTCTCGGGCAAAGCCTCGGCACCCATCTGGGCGGGGCCCGGGGCGCCCGGATTGCCCTGAGCCGGGACAACCGCCTCTCCTCGCCCGGCTACTACGAGGCGCTCCGCGAGGGCCTTTGCGCGGCCGGCTGTCATGTCATCGGAATCGGGATGGGACCCACTCCCTGCCTTTCTTTTGCGACGCACCACCTCGATGTCTCCGGAGGCATCCAGATCACCGGGAGCCACAATCCCCCCGAATTCAACGGTTTCAAGATTACCCGCGGCCACGAGGCCATTCACGGCGATGAGATTCAGGAAATTCGCCGAATCATCGACGAAGGCCGCCTGCACACGGCAGCATCACCGGGCGCCTTCGAGGAAGTGGAGGTTCAGGCCGCCTACATCGAGCGCGTCTCGCGAGATCTGTCGCTCTCGAGGCCCGTCAAGGTGGTCCTCGACGCTGGAAACGGCGCCGGCGGGCCCGTCGCGGCGCGGGCCCTCAGGGCCATCGGCGCCGAGGTGGACGAACTCTTCTGCGAGCCCGACGGCACCTATCCCAACCATCACCCGGACCCCACCATACCGGCCAACCTCGAGGTCCTCATCGCCCGCGTCAAGGAAACCGGCGCCGAGGCCGGCATCGCCCTCGACGGCGACGGCGACCGGATCGGAGCGGTCGATGCCACCGGGCGGATCATCTGGGGGGACGAACTCCTGATCCTCTACGCCGGGCCCATCCTCGCCCGCCGGCCGGGCGAGGCCATCGTCTTCGACGTGAAGTGCTCGAACCGCCTGGCCGAAGCGGTGGCGGCGATGGGCGGGCGGCCCGTCATGTCGCCCACCGGGCACTCTCTCGTCCGCGCTCGACTCGTCGAGGAGAATGCGCCGCTGGGCGGCGAACTGTCGGGACATATTTTCTTCGAGGACGGCTACCTCGGCTACGACGATGCGATATTCTCGGCGGCCCGGCTGCTGCACCTGGTTTCCTCTGGCGATGAAACCCTCGCCGAGCGCATGGCCCGGATTCCCGCCTCCATATCGACGCCCGAACTCCGGATCGAAAGCACGGACAATGAGAAGTTTGAGATCGTCGAGTCCCTGCGCGCCCACTTCCGCGAGAAATACGAAACCAACGAGGTTGACGGCGTTCGCATCTACTTCGAAAGAGGCTGGGGCCTCGTCCGGGCATCGAACACCCAGCCCGTCATCGTCTGCCGCTTCGAGGCCGAGGACCAGGCCGCCCTCGAGACCTACCGCGACGAGGTCTTTGCCCGGCTCGGGGAGTTTCCCTCGGTGAAGCTGCCCGATGCGTAAAATTCGCCAGCTCTACGATTGGGTGCTCGGCTGGGCGGACTCCCACTACGGAACCTCCGCCCTGGCGGCGCTCTCCTTCTCGGAGTCATTCTTTTTTCCGGTCCCCCCGGACCCGCTGCTCATGGCCCTCTCGCTCTCCAGGCCCCGGCGCGCCTTTTTCTTCGCCGCCGTGTGCTCGGCGGCCTCCGTCGCCGGTGGCGTGGTGGGCTACTACATCGGCCTCGCCCTCTTCGAAGCGATCGGCCGGCCCGTTCTGATTTTTTACGGCGCGATGGACAAATACCATCTCGTTCAAACCTATTTTCGCGCCTGGGACGCCTGGGCCGTGGGGATTGCGGGTTTCACCCCGATTCCCTACAAAGTGTTCACCATCTCGGCCGGCGCCTTCCGGATCAGTTTCCTCGTTTTCGTCCTCGCCTCGGTGGTCAGCCGTTCGGCGAGGTTTTTCCTCGTCGCCTGGTTGATGAAAAAATTCGGAGGGCCGATTCGCGGTTTCATCGACCGCTATTTCAACATTCTGACGATCGCGTTCACCGCCCTTCTCGTCGGCGGGTTCCTCGTCCTCAAGTGGGTGCGCTAGCCATGGCGAAGACCAAACCTCAGCTCTGGGCGGTGATCATGGCCGGGGGCAGCGGCACGCGCTTTTGGCCCGAAAGCCGCTCCGGGCGGCCCAAGCAATTTCTGCCCCCAGGCGGCGGAGCGCCGGGCGGGAAAAAGGGAGGCAAGTCTAGCGCCAAACCGGGCGGAGACTCCCTTCTCGCGCAATCGGCGGCCCGGCTCGGCGGCCTCGTCGCACCCGAGCGCATCCTCGTCATCGGCTCGGCCGCGCACCGCCGGCTGATTCGCGAAACCCTCCCCGGGGTTCCCCGGCGAAACATCGTCCTCGAGCCCGAGGGGAGGAACACCGCCCCCTGCCTCGGCCTGGCCGCCCGGCTCATCGAGGACCGCGAGCCGGGAGCGGTGATGGCGGCCTTTCCGGCCGACCACCACATCGCCCGCCCGGCCACCCTCAGGCGGCTCGTCCGCGCCGCCGCCCGGCTCGCCGTGGACCGAGACGCCATCGTCACCCTCGGCCTCAAGCCATCGGGCCCCGAGACCGGCTACGGCTACATCCAGCGGGGCTCGAAAATCGCGGGGAAAACCGAGGCCTACGCCGTCCGCCGCTTCACCGAAAAACCGACCCTCGCCCGCGCCAGGCGATTCGTCTCCTCGGGGCGCTACTACTGGAACGGGGGCATATTCATCTGGCGCGCCGAGCGGGCCTTCCGCGAGATCGCGCGCGGCCTTCCCGGGACCGCCCGCCATATCGAGCGGGCGGCGGCGGCGTTTCGTAAAAGAAAAACACGGGAATTCAACCGCGCCTTCAAGGCCTGCGAGTCGATCAGCATCGACTACGCGGTGATGGAAAAGGCGCGCGGCCTCATCGTCCTCCCCGCCGACATGGGGTGGGACGACGTGGGCAGCTGGACCGCGCTCCGGCGTGTCCTCCCCCTCGACGGGGCGGGCAACGTATGGATACTCCCCAAGGGGGGGAGTATCCTGGCCGAGGACGCGCGCGGCCTCGTCGTCAGGTCCTCCAAACCCCTCGTCGCCGCTGTGGGAGTCGAGGACCTCATCGTCATCGAGTCCGAAGACGCCCTTCTCATCTGCCATGCCGACCGGGCGCAGGCGGTGGGCGATATCGTCCGGCGCCTCCGCGAGAAAGGCCTCGGGCACCATCTCTAGGTCCGGGGACACGACATGACCGAAACCATCGGATGGGCGGAGGCGGCGCTGCTGGGCGTCCTCCAGGGGATGACGGAATTTCTCCCGGTCAGTAGCTCGGGCCACCTCGTCCTCGGACAGGCCGCCCTCGGCCTCGCCGAGCCCCAGGTCCTCTTCGATATTCTGGTCCACGTCGGCACCCTCGCCGCCGTTCTCTACTTCTACGGAAGGGACGCCCTTCGGATACTCCGCGCCTGGCTCCTCTCCCTCGCCGGAAAACCCGGCGACCGCGCCTCGGCCCACACGGGCTGGCTCATCCTACTGGGGACGGTTCCGGCCGGAATCGTCGGCGTCCTCTTCGAGGATTTCATCGAAGGCCTTTTCGCCAGCCCGCGGATGACATCGCTCGCGCTCCTCGCGACCGGCGCCCTCCTTTTTTTCGGCAAATCGCCCACCGGCGATGGCCGGGGGGAGGCCGAGCTGACCTGGCGGGACGCTCTCGTCATCGGCGCATTTCAGGCCCTCGCCATCGTCCCCGGCATCTCCCGGTCGGGCTCGACCATCACCTCGGCCCTCTTCCTCGGCATCGACCGCGAGATGGCCGCCCGCTTCAGTTTTCTGCTCTCGATTCCGGCCATCGGGGGCGCCCTGCTGCTCAAGGCGAGACATCTCGCCGCCGTCTCACCGGCGGAGATGGCCCCCTTCATCGTCGGCACCCTCGCCGCCGCCGCCGCGGGCGTATTTGCCCTCGCCTGGCTGCTCCGGGTCGTGCGGCGGGGAAATCTGAGGGGCTTCGCCTACTACTGCTGGGCGGTGGGGATTTTGGGGATTTTGTTTTTCTAGCCCGCTATATTCACCCAAGCAAAAAGCCCTCCCGGCGTTGGCCGGGAGGGCTTTTTGCTTTTCGCTAAATCCTATTTCATGAGCGAATACGGCCCCGGGAGCCAGAGTTCGGATAGCTGCGAGTCGATCAGGGGGCCAGAACCGGGGCTGGGCCAGTTGGGAAGCTCCCGGGTCTTGGCGCGAATATCGGCGCGCTCGTTCGCGTCTTTATAGGCCCAGACGTGAATCCACTCGTTCAGAGAGCCCGACTCGGTCATGAAAACGGCGGCGAGGGGGGAGAGTTCCTCCCTTGCGGCGATGTGGGGGGTCCACAGTTTTTCCATCTCGGCCAGCTTGCCGGGAAAGAGGGTGTAGGTCCTGAACTCGTAGACGCTCCCGTACTCGCCGAGCCTGGGCCCGGGCCGGAAGGCGGGGGCCGTCATGATCTTGGTGACCTGCTTTCGGAGGAGGTGGCCGGTCGGGGGCGGCCACCAGTCGTGCTCGGCGACGGCCCGGCGGGTCTCCTCGCGGTGGCCGGCGTTTTCGTACTCCCAGATGTGCATGACGCGGTTGAGCTCGCCATGATCGGCATGGAACATGCCCACCATCCGGGTGATGGCCTGGCGCTTTTCGAAAATCTCGCCGAATTTTTCGTAATACTCCGGCACCCCCCTCGGAGGCAGCGTGTAGGTGCGCATTTCGTAGAGCATGATGTCTCCTTCCAAAAGAACAGACCAACGAATATAAAACGCCCCCCGGCTCTTTCGCAAAAAGCCGGGGAGCGTTTTTTGAGATAGATTTCGAAAGCGGCTCCCGCCCTAGTGCATCAGCGAATACGGGCCCGGAACCCAGATTTCGGCATTCTGCGACTGAAGGAAGGGCCTCGAGCCCGGCGGCCAGTTGGGCAGTTCGCTGGCTTTCTTCCGCATCTCGGTGCGGTGGTTCATGTCCTTGTAGGCCCACATGTGTATCCACTCGTTGAGCGGGCCCGACTCGCTCATGAACACCGCAGCGACGGGCGAGAGCTCCTCGCGGGGCGGAAGATTCTGGGTCCATTTCTCCACCACGTTGGGAATCTTTCCGGGTAGGATCCGGTAGGTGCGGACCTCGTAGAAGCTTCCGAACTCACCGAGCCGGGGCTCGGGCCGGAAGGCGGGGGTCGTCATTATCTTGGTCGTCTGGCTCACCAGCAGATCGCCGATGGGCGGCGGCCACCAGTCGTAGCCGGACGACTTGGCGCGAATCTCGGCCCGCTGACCGTGGTCATCGTACTCCCAGATGTGCATGATCTTGTTCAGGTCGCCGACCTCGGTGTTGAAGATACCGATCATGCGCGAGAGCTTTTGGCGCTCCTCGAAGGCCTCGTGGAATTTTTCGTAATACTCCTTAACCGTTCCGGGCTTGATCGTATAGATGCGCAGCTCGTAAATCATGGAAAATCTCCTCGCGTTCGATGATTCCGCCGATACGTAGCGGAGAAAAAAAGTGCCGATATATCGCCCAGCCGATTCATTCGCCCAGATAGGCCTCGCGGACCTCGGGCGAGTCGCGCAGGACGCCGGGGCTATCGTCCATGACCACGCGGCCCGTCTCCATGACGTAGCCCCAATCCGAAAAGCCCAGCGCCAGGTGGGCGTTCTGCTCGACGAGAAAGATACCGGTTCCCTCCTTTCGTATCCTGTCCAGCACCTCGAAAATCGTCTCCACGATTTTCGGCGCGAGCCCCAGCGAGGGTTCGTCGAGCAAAAGCAGCCTGGGCCGCGCCATGAGCGCCCGCCCGATGGCGAGCATCTGCTGCTCCCCGCCGGACAGCGTTCCGCCCAGCTGGCGGTGGCGCTCGAAAAGGATCGGGAACAGAGAATATACATGATCCATGTCCTCCTTCACCTCCCCCGCGTTGGAGCGGAGAAAGGCCCCCATCTCGAGATTTTCATAAACGGTGAGACCCGGGAAAATCCGCCTGCCCTCGGGCACCTGGGAGATTCCCAGCCGGACGATCCGCTCGGGCGAGAGGGCGTGAATCGGCTCGCCATCGAAGCGGATTTCGCCCCTCGACACCTGGCGCACCGCGCTTATCGCCATCAGGGTGGTGGATTTTCCGGCCCCGTTGCTCCCGATGAGGCAAACCACCTTCCCGGCGGGAATTTCGAGGGAAACGCCCTGGAGGGCGTGAATCCGCCCGTAGTAGAAGTGAATGTCCCGGACTTCAAGCATGGGAGGCTCCCAGATAGGCCTCGATCACCCTCGGATCGGCGCGCACCTCGGCCGGAGTTCCCTCGGCTATCTTGACGCCGTGATCGATGACGACGACGCGGTCCGAGATGCCCATGACGACTTTCATATCGTGCTCGATGAGCAGAACCGTCACCCCGCGAGCCCGAATCCGGAGGATCAGCTCGTTGAGTTCGCTTTTCTCGCGCGGGTTCATCCCGGCGGCCGGCTCGTCCAGAAGGATGAGCCGGGGCTCGGTCGCCAGCGACCGCGCGATCTCGAGGCGCCGCTGCTCCCCGTAGGAGAGCGAGTCCGCCCGGTCGCCGGACAGGGCGCCGATGCCCGCGAAACGGATGATTTCGAGAGAAAAATCGATGGCCTCCCGTTCCTCCCCGAGTACGCGGGAGGAACGGGCGACGGCACCGATGGGACCGGCCCGCAATTTTCCGTGGCGGCCGATCAAGACGTTTTCAAGGACGCTCATGCCCCGGAAGAGGCGAATGTTCTGAAACGTCCGGGCGATGCCGAGGCGGCTAACGCTGTCGGGCTTGAGGCCGACGATGCTTTCCCCGCCGAAAAGCACGCCGCCCGAGGTGGGAGGCGCCATGCCGGTGATGACGTTGAAGGCGGTGGTCTTACCCGCGCCGTTTGGCCCGATCAGGCTCAGAACCTCGCCCGGGCGCACCTCGAAGTCGAGGGAGTCGAGCGCCACGACGCCGCCGAACCTGCGCGTGAGCGTCCGGCACTCGAGAAGAGCCGCCCCGGGCGGGGCCGTCCCGGAGTGCTCCGGGGCAAGCCACTCCGAGGGGGGACTCCCAGTCCCGGGGGGACACATGAGGCGCTGTCCCCTCATCTTCATAAAACCCTGGGGGCGAAGCACCATCATCAACACCATCGACCCGCCCAGGAGCATCGGGCGGTAGAGCGTCAGGTCGCGCAGGACCTCGGGCAGCACCGTGAGCACCAGCGCCCCCAGGATGACGCCCGGAATGCTTCCCATCCCGCCCAGCACCACCATGCACAGGATGATCACCGACTCGAAGAAAGAAAAACTCTCGGGCGAGACGAAGGTCTGCTTCGCTGCGAAAATAACCCCGCCGACTCCGGCCCAGGTGGCCCCGAAGGCGAAGGCCGTCAGCTTCGCGTAGGTGATGTTGATCCCCATGCACTCGGCCGCCGTTTCGTCCTCGCGCAGCGCCGCCCACGACCGGCCGAGGCGGCTGCGGTTGAGGCGGCCGACGACGAACATCGTCAGGAAACAAAGCGCGACGACAAGATAGAAAAAATGCGCCGGCTGATAGAGCTTGACCGGACCGATGAAGGGCCGTCCGATTCCGAGGATACCGTTGGGCCCGTTGGTCAGGTGATCCCAATTGTTGAGAACGAGGCGGATGATCTCGCCGAAGCCCAATGTCACGATCGCCAGATAATCCCCCCGGAGGCGCAGCACCGGTATTCCCAGCAAAATGCCGAACACCATCGA
>JAVEPB010000102.1 GCA_030922375.1 bacterium
ATCGTCCTCTCCGCCGCCGCCGTCTTTCCCCTGCTGCTTCTCTTTCTCGGGACCGGGGGCCTCCTCCAGCTCGCCCTCATCCTCCCCCTCGGGGTGTTCACCCACTCCGCCATGGGGGTGCGGATGGCCTACGCCCAGGAGGTCATGCCCGGCCGCCCGGCCCTCGCCGCCGCCATCATGCAGGGCGGCAACTGGTTCCTCTCGGGCTCCACCCTCGCCGTGACCGGCGCCATCGGCGACAGCTACGGCCTCGAGTTCGCCCTCTCTCTCCTCGCCGCCGTCGCCGCCCTCGAGTTCGCCGTCACCCTCGCGCTGCCCAAGGAGGGGTAGGGGTGGGGGGATTTGTAGGTGGGGAAGGGGAGGGAATGACCGGCACGATGGAAAAATATTGCCGCAAAGCGGTTGGACAGGGAGAAAATAGAAAAGAAGTTTCCTGCAAGAAAGTTTATGTTAGAGCAGGTGATGGGGAATTATCGGAATTACGTGGTGGAGGGGTAGGAGGTTGATCACTTCTTCTTATGTTTTTCCATCCACTCTCGTGTGAGTTTATGTGCTTTCTCGAGCTGGTAGGGGGTCATTATATTTTCTAAAAGACTTTTGCTTCTGGTTGCGTTCTCGCTGCCGTTTGCGCTTGAAATGCTCCACCACATATGCACGAGGACATGATCCTGAGGAACGCCCCGTCCTTCCGCGTACATGATTCCCAGATTGTATTGCGCGCCCGCATATCCCTGTTCCGCGCTCTTGCGATACCACTTGACCGAAAGTTTGTAGTCCTTTGGAACGCCTTTCCCCTCACTATACATCACACCCAGATTGTGTTGCGCCTTTGCGTTCCCCTGTTCCGCGCTCTTACGAAACCACTTCGACGCAAGTTCGTGGTTTGTTTTGACGCCCAGCCCGTTGTAATACATGAAACCCAGATTCTTCTGCGCAACAGGTTTTCCCTTTTCGGCAAAGGGTTTCAGCTCCTTGAACGCAGTCGCGTAATCCTTTCGGTTGTACGCATCCACCCCGTTTTGAAATTTTACATCGTCCGCGGACTGTGAATCGCACCCGAAGATCAGGAATGAAACCATAACGGTCAAACAGAGTCTTCGTATTCGGGAGAAGGTCATCATTTCACCCTTTACGAAACACCGTGGGACACAAAACCATTACTTCCTCATGTCCATCCTCACAACATATGGTGAAAACTTCTTGAAGATTTCGCGGGGATTGAATTTTCGATTCTTCGTCCGCCATTTCGGGCATTTGTCTATTTTGTCTTATATAGGATCGACCAACTTTACACTTATCCATTCTTTGCACTTAACAAGGAAATGAACCTATAGGAGGAAAAACCTTTGACTTTAACTAAAGTGACATATTCGTTAAGACACCAGAACACAAAATTTCTAGTACCTAGTTCACAAAAAACCCGTGTCTGGGATGGAGAAAATAGATGCGTCTCTCCACAACCACACTCGTAGGGAATTCCTTCGTAAACGTGCATCTTTCTTCTGAGTGGAACCCCACCCATCGTTTTCCGGAAAAATTCATCCTTACTCACCACTTCAACCATTTTTTTCACCATTTCTCAATTGACCAAAATGATAAAACCAAGTTTTCGGAATCGGGAGAGGTTTGTCATTTCATCCTTTTTGCGAAACATCGCGGGGACACGGGATGTGGCTCTTTGCGGGCTGGACGGAGAAATTATAGGAGAATGCGAATAGATAGTCTAATTTGATAATGGCGAGTTAGCCTGATGTATGTTCATCGAATTCTTCCCAATCGGGCTGAATATGAAAAATTAATGGTACCCCGCCGGGGCGCTCCGGTCACGAAAAGCCCTACTTCTTGTTGGCCCGGATGAACTTCGCGATAGCCGAAATGACCTTTTCTTCTATCCTGAAAAACGTGTGGGGCGTTTCCGGGGTGCAGGGACGGCGGCCGGTGTCCTCTCCTCCGGTGAAGAATTTCGCCCGCGCGTTCGGGGAGGAAGCCGCCGCCCTTGAGATTTCGATTGCGCCCGCCGGCGGGGTGCCCGGGCAGGCGTCGTCACGATGAGCGATTGCGAGCAGGGGCGCCCGGATCCTGTCCAATTTCAAATCCAGTATTCCCCGGCCGCCCACGGGCGGTCTCGTCGAGCTCGACAGGAGCACCACGCCGGCGATGTCTCGGTTGCCCCGGGCCGCATAGGAGGCCGCGGAATAAGTGCCCAGGCTGATCCCGGCCACCCAGACCGGCAGTTTGGTTTTTTTCTTCATCCAGGCGACGACGGCGGCGATGTCTTCCGCGTGGGCTTCGCTTATCCGGAACCGAGGGTGCATGCCGCCGTGGAACACCGTCTGGTCGGAGGGCGCATCGACCAGGGAAAAGGCCAGGCCATTTTCGGCGAACAAGCCCCGGCTGCTGTTCATGAATCCCCGCCCGCCGGGGGACCGCAAATCGGGCGTTCCGCCTCCCCCCTCGAAGAGGACGACCGCGGCGAAGGCGCTTTTCGGCTCGACAAAGAGAAAATCCACCGAAGCGCCCGTCCGCGTCTTTAACGACACAATCTCGCCATTCGCGGCAATGGCGGAGGAAAACACCAGCCCCGCCGCGAGAATGATTTTCAGGACCGCGCGCATCATCGTCCCCAGCGTAATATTTCTGATTCTGGATCGGAAAAAAGCCTTGAATTTAAAAATTCAGAATGTTAAAATAGTATATATAATTCAATTAAAAAAACCTAGGGAGTCGGCATTATTTAAATAAATGAACTATGGGGAGCCGCCATGGTTGATAGTGTCACGGGTGCCGAGGGTTATTTCAATACCGCAGGTCCTTTCAACGGACTCGACCAGCCCTTTACGGAGTCGGATATTACGGCCGAGGGCGGCAGGGGGAATACGGAAACCTACAAGATAGAGATCAAGGGCGGAAATACAAAGAGCAGCCGCGCCGAGCGGGCTCCCGAGGAAGAACGCGGCCAGGCAATCGATGTCGAAGCCTAGGGCGTCCGGTTCCTGACTCTTCCCGCCCCCACCGCAATTCACCAAACATTGAACCAGCCATTATCAGACAAGACCCCCCGCTACTTCACGCCAATCCGCAACACCCATGAAGCCCGAGCGATAAAACCCAGATTTCCGAATTTCGGGGAAGGTTCATCTTCGAAAACTGACTGGATGCGGTCACTTCTTTATGTGTTTTTCCATCCATTCCCCTGCGAGCCGTTTCGCCTCCGCGATTTGTTTGGGGGTCATCTTCTTTTCAACTTTTTTCCTGTTTTTGTTTCCGTCGATTTTTTCTCCGGCGAGAATCAGCCACATATCCGCGAGGATCATGTTTTTCCGAACGCCTTGCCCGTTCGCATACAAAACGCCCAGCTTGAATTGCGCGTCCGTCATCCCCTTTTCCGCCAGGGGCTCCCACGCTGTCAGCGCGGCCGCATAATCTTTTTTGTTGTAGGCCTTTAACCCTCGCTCGAATTGCGCTTCCTGAATCTTCCAGTGAAAGCCCCATGCGCCCGGCGCCATGACCACTCCGTTCGCCAGTATGATCGAAACGATCAAGCCATGTTTTAGGAGCCGGAAGAGGGTCATTATTTCATCCTTTGAAAAAGACAGTGGAACAAAGAAGCGGGTCTCGCCCGACGAAACGATAACGGCCCTGGATTTAACGGCAGTAAATATTACAGCAGCTTTAAGTCTTCGGCTCGATCTCGCCCTCCGCCTGCATGTCGGCGAGCTTGAGGGTGCGGTAGATGTAATCGTTGAGCGGGGTGTCTATCCCGGCCTCCTTGCCGAGGCGGGAGGCGGCGCCGTTCAGGGTCTCGATCTCGAGGCGGCGGCCGGCCTCGATGTCGTGGCACATGCTCCCCTTGCTGGCGGGGTTTTGTTCGTCGAGAAAAGCGTAGAGTTTCTCGTCGGCGCCGTCCGGTATTTTCACCCCGCGCGCCCGGCCGGTCTCGTATACCTCGCTCATGATTTGGCGCATCATCGCCCGCGTTCCCTCGTAGGCCATGATCTCCCCGACCGGGGAGCGGGTGAGGGCGGTCATGCCGTTCACCGCGCAGATGAAAAGAAATTTCCGCCAGAGCTCGGCCTGGATGTCTTCGGTGTATTCGGCGTTGATCTCCATGCGGTTGAACTCGGAGCGGATCTCCTCGCCGCGCGCGCTGGCGCCGCCCGCCAGCTCGCCGAAAACGATTCGCCGGGGCCCTCCGATCTGCTTGATGACGCCGGGCCGCTCGACGGAGGTGAGGATATAGGCGGTGCCGCCCATGACGCGGCCCTCGCCGTAGCGGGCGGCGAGCTTTTCTTCGTTGTCCACCCCGTTCTGAAGATTGATGATGACGGTGTCGGGCCCGACCATGGGCGCTATGGCGGGGATGGCCGAGTCGTTCGAGGTCGTCTTGACGGCGTAGAGGATCACGTCGCAGGGCCCGGCCTTGGCCGGGTCGTCGGTGGCGAAGATGCCCTCCGCCGTGAAGGGTTCGGGCACGGCACAGTCCACCCTGAGCCCCCGCTCGCGGATGGCTTCGAGGTGCTCGCCTCGCGCGATGAAGCGCACGTCTCCGCCCGCGCGGTCGATCATACCTCCGAAGTAGCCGCCTACCCCGCCCGTCGCCATCATTCCAAAGCGCATGCAGTGTCCCTCGTAATAATTTTTTTGTTGAAAACCGTTAAAGATTGGTTGGCAATAGCCCCGCCGCCGCCCGGGATTTCAGCCTGAGGCGGCGAGCCGTTCCGGCGGGCCGGGTTCTCGAAGCGATGGCCGAAATGCAAGGGGCCGGTCGGCGAGCCGGAATAGCCGTCCAGGCGCTGTGACGTTTATTTGGTTCCCGCGCCGGAGCGGATCATCAGGATCTCGATGCGGCGGTTCCGGGCGCGGCCCTCATCGGTTCCGTTGTCCGCCGCGGGGCGGTGAAAAGAATAGCCCGCCGCCGAGAGGCGCCCCGGCGAGACGCCCTGGGCCTCCAGCCGGCGGACGACTGCGATGGCCCGCGCGGAGGAAAGCTCCCAGTTCGTCTGATAGCGGCGGGCGAGATTGCCCGCGATGGGCAAGTTGTCGGTGTGGCCCTCCACCCGGACCGCCTGGCCGGGTTGGCCCTTGATGGCCGAGGCTATCCGATCGAGCGCCTCGAGCCCGCCTTCCTTGATTTTGGCGCTCCCCGCATCGAAGAGAAGGCGATCCACGATATTGAGCTGGAGGGTTCCTTTTTTCTTGCTGAGGGTGATGAGCTGGTTTTCGTATTTTTTGGAGAGCGCGGCGAGGGAGTCCTCTAGCCGTTTCGCGCGTTGGGCCTCCTGGCGTGCCTTTTGGGAGGTTGAACGTGCCCGCTCGAGGGCGGTGCGCCGCCCTTCCTCGGAGGCATTGAGCAGCGCCCTCGCCTTGGCGAGTTTTTTTCGGTTCGCCTCGGCGGTGGACGACTCCCCGGCGAGAGCGGAGCGGAGTTGGTCCATCTCGGCCACGAGGCGGGCTGCTTTTTCCCGCTCGTGGGCGGTATCGGCCTCGCTCTTTTTGAGTTTGCTCTCCGACGCTTCGAGCTTACTCCCCGACTCCTTGAGTTTGTTCTCCGACGCCTTGAGCTTGCTTTCAGACTCCTTCCTCACCCCAGCCAGATTGGCCTCGAGGCGGGCGATTATCACCCGTTCGCGCGCGATATCGATCTCACTGTTTGTGAGCTGGTTCGCGACGCCCTCCAACCGATCCGCGACGCTATCGCGCGCTTTCTTCGCCTTGGTGAGGGCGCTCTGCAGGCCGGCCACCTCGGCCGCCTGTCGGCCGGCGGCCTTGTTCAGGTCCTCGACCTTGGTTTCCGTCGCCCGCAGGACCTCCTCCGCCCGGGTCTTCGCCTCCCGCTCGAGGGCGAGGGTGGCCTTTAGCTTTTTATCGGCGCCGGCGATGGCGGTCTTCGCCTTGTCGAGCTGTTCTTTTTGACCGGAAATGGTCTTGCGCTGCTTCGCCGCGAATACCAGGGCTTCGGAAAGTTCGGCTTTGCGGGCTTTTAGCGCCTCTTGGGCGACGTCGAGAGCTTTGCCGCGATTGGTGGACTCGAGGGCGAAGTAGCCTCCCCCGGCAAACAGTAAGATGGGGAGGATCCAGGATAGTGCGCGATTTCCCATGACAAGGCGCCTCATCTGAATGAAGTGAAATACCGGGGCGATCCGGGCGATGCTCTCCTTCCGTGTTATTCCGGACGCATCATCCTATTTTATGACAATACCGGGAAAAAGGGGACGCGAATTTCACCCGCTTTTATCCATACCTTACTTTTATCTACCCACACCTGGGAAACGCCATCGGGTAGTTGTGCAGACTACGAAAACCCTCCTTCGTGACGACGCCCAGGTCGCCGATCTGGAGGCCGTGGCCCTCTGCGTCCATCGGATTGGGCTGGATCACCATGACCATGTTCTCCTCGTAGCGGAAATCCGCGGGAGGAAGGGCGTAACCCGAGCCGCGGAGGCCGATCGAGGGTTGAACCAGGTCCACCCCGAAACCGTGTGCAATCGAATCGTAAATCTCGAATCCCCGCTCGGGGATGACCTCGACGGCATCGAGGATGTCCCCGACCGGCGAGCCGGCTTTCATCGCGGCGGCCGCGCCCTCGAAGCACGCCATCGCCGCGTCGAAGAGGGCGCTGTATGGGGGCGAGGGTTCCGCCGCAACCGTGAAGGGGCGGAGTACCTGGGCCGCGTAGCCGTAATAGGCGGCGCTGATCTCGGTGAGGACGATGTCGCCCGCCTCGAGTTTGCGCCGCCGGGGGTTTTGCCATGGCAGGGGGGTTTCGGGCGCCGCCATCGAGGTGGCGGTGACGAAGTGGACCATCTGCTCGCCGCCCTCGACGCGAAATGCGGCGGCCATCCGCCCGGAGAGTTCGATCTCGGAGATCCCGGGGCGGGCGAACTCCTCGCAGGCCGTCATCGAGAGATCGCTCAGGCGTGCGGCCTCCTTGAGCCAGGCGATCTCCTCGTCGCTCTTGATGATCCGCAGGTCGCGGAATCTCGCGGAGACGTCCACCCACTCGGCCCCGGGAAATCTCTCCTTGAGGTAGTCCATGTGCTCGAATGGGATGAGACTTTTGAAGCGCGGGTTGATGCCGATGAGGCCGATTCGCCCCGCGCCGAGATCGAGGGCTTCGAGTTGGTCGGCCATCACCTCGGGATTACCGTAGGCGCCGTGGCGCACGTCGTCGAATATCGCTATCCCTTGGGCGTTGTGAAGGTGGTTGTAGAGCCCGACGAAAAGGGAGGGATCGCCCTCTTTCGGAAAGATGAGGTAGGCGTGGTTGAAGTCGCGGTAGCATGAGAGCCAGAAGATATTGGCCTGGGCATTCCGGTTCGAGCCGCTGAAGCCGTAAAGGAGGAGGGCGTCGAGGCCCTCGGCGTCCATCAGCCCCCGCGCGAGGCCGTGGCGGCGGGACATTTCATCGTCGGAAAACCTGGGGTAGTGATCGTTGCTCATGCGGGCTCCTGTCGCGGGCCGGGGCCGGTGGCTGGAGGGAGGGCGGTTGTGTCCGGTGGCTCTCAGGATACCTCGCATGGGCGGCGGCGAAAAGGCCCGGCGGGGAAGCGCCCGGCCGCGGAACGCTAGGAGAGAATATTCAAGAGGCCCCGGACGAGGAGAAGGCATGCCACCCCGAAGAGGCCCACGTTGACCAGCCTGAAGAAACGCTCGCCCGAGAGTCTCTCGCGCAGCCGGACGCCCGTCCAGAATCCCGCGTAGACGGGAACGAGGGCTAAAACGGCGCGGGTGAGCGCGGGCGGGGTGTACTCTCCGCTGGCCGCGAAAGTCAAAATGGCGCTACCGACTGTGAGGGTGTTGAAGGCGTTGATGACGAAGATGAAGGCGTTCTTCGAGAGGCGGAACATCGAGAAGTAGATGATGCTCACCGGGCCCGGCAGGTTAGCCATCCCCGCCAGAAAGCCGGCCAGCAGCCCCAGGCCCGCCCCGATGCCCCGCCGGGCGGGGGCACCGAGGTTGCTCATGTCCGGCAAAAAGCGCTGGACGCCGAGATAGGCGAATACCACCAGCCCGATGACGAGACGGACGAGGTCGGGGCTCCCGCTCCGGAGGAAGAGGACCCCGAGCGGGACACACACTATCCCGACAATGAAATAGGGGAGCACCAGGCGGAGGCTCCGCCACTCCGAGATGCCGCGGCGCACGTTGTCGAGATTGGTGACCACGACCGAGACCGAGAGCATCACCACGGCCTCCCTCGGCCCGATGATGAGCGAGAGAAGGGGAACGGCGAGGGCGGGAAACCCGAAACCGATGCCTCCCTTGACGAGACCGCCTAGAAAGAGGATCAGGGCGATGAGGCCCCACTCAATTTCGCTCATGCGGGACGGTCTTTCCCCGCTAGCCGGCGGAGGGGGTTTCCTCGATGGTGTCTCCGGGATGAATCACGCCGCCTTCGAGCACCTCGGCGAAGAGGCCGCAACGATGAATCAGCGAGGAGAGGATCGGCTTGCCGATGACATCCTCGAGATGCTTGCAGGGTTCGTTGAGCATCACCCCGCGCAGGGTGGCCTCACCGGTCCGGAACGTCCGGCCGACCAGGTGGCTGAGCGGCGCGCCGCGCGTGATGAGGTTCATGCGGCACTCGTTTGGCGCGAGCGCTTTGTTGTGGTCGCGGAGGATGGTCTCGAGGACCTCGCTCTCGAACAGCGTCACCTGCCGCTTGGGGCCCTCGTTTTTCGAGAAAAAACCGATCCCCTTGAAGTAGCGGTCCCCCTCGATGCCCCGGCCGGCGATGGCTCGCAGTTCGGTGACGGTCTCCATCGGGACAAACGCCTCGGGCGCAAAATGAAGCGATGTCACCTCCCCCTTCCACATCGTAAGCCCCCCATTCGTCGCGTTCGTCCTGACTCTCCTTCGAGCGGATGAAAAGATAGATCAAAAAGCGGCTCTATGAAAGGTGCATTTAATATTCAACCGGATTATGTGGAGGAACGGAGCAGAAAGAGCAGAGAATCTTTGTAACCATATGATATAATTGGCCGAAATTGCCCGCCCGAGCGGACCCCGGGTGCCCGGAGTTGATGGCGGCCAATAAGGGGGGCCGAGGCTTCCGGCGGAGGGCGCTCCATCACGATTGATTTCCGGGGCCCCATCGGCTCGGATTCGGGTTTCCTTCTCCTGAGGGAGATGAGAGATGTGCGAGCGCTTTGACATCACCCACCCCACGGTTTATTGCCCCGAAGACCGAAGGCCACCCGCGCACACCAGGCAATCCCCGGTTAAAAAGATTCGCCGAGAGGCGTGCCTGATCGCGGCGGGGGTTCTCTCGGCGGCTATTTTGTTTGTGCCGGTGGCTTTGTTTTCCGCCGAGGCGCCGCGCAAGGTCAAACTCGCCCGCGACGGCCGCGAATACAGCGCGATTCGTATCGAGATCGACGCCGTGGGCGGGGGCGTTCAGCCCATCTATTTGATCGAATCCAAAAAAGCGGCTTCGCCGAAGCGGGCGTTTTTTCTCTTTGGAGGCGGAGCCGGGCGCGTCAATCATGTCCGCCGGCGGAGTGAGGGCGTCTATAAGATTTCCAAGAATTTTCTCATGCGCATTATCAAGGAGATCGTCGACGAAGGGGTCGCCGCCGTTCCGGTCGGGATGTGGACCCAACTTGACGGGAATGCGGCGGACGATTTCCGATTGGGTAAGAACAACGCGAAGAACATGACCCGCGCGGTTCGTATCCTGGCCGGGCGGGGGTACGAGGAAATTTTCATCGTGGGGACCAGCCGGGGGACGATGGACGCCGCCGGCATGGCGGTGAATCTGAAAGACCCGGGGGTGAAGGGGGTGATCTTCACCGCGACGATGGGCGACGACGGGGGGATACTGGCGCTCCCGCTTGATAAGATCCGCTACCCGGTTCTTTTCCTCCACAACCGCTACGATGGGTGCCACGTCACGATCTACGAGAGCGCAAGGAAAATGTTTGGCCGGTTCAAGTCGAGCCCCCGCCGCCATTTTGTGACCGTATCGGCCGCGGCTATCGCCGAGGGAAGGGAGTGCGGCGCGATGGCGGCGCACGGCTTTCTCGGGGCCGAGGCGAGCGCCGCGCGCGTCATGACGGACTGGGCGAAAGGAAAGACCCCGCCCGGGGAAATTTTTAAGTAGCAGTTGCCGACAACTCGGCATTAGTCTCCGGATAGCTCTAAACCCCCTGCGGTCCCCCTCGTTGCGCTCGGTGTCGTCCTCGGCGAGGCGCCCCGCCGGGGAAAAATTAATTAGGCTGGAATTTGCTAAATGGAGGGCGATGTCGCATATTTAGACGCATAATAAGATGTAAAAATCCTAAATGGACCCCGGCCCGGTCCTCCACAGAGGGGAACTCGATATGGGAAGGAAGGGATTGTGGCTGGTGGCCGCAGCCGGGCTGTGTGTGTTTCTTTTGGGTGTGCCAGAGGCCGGTGCGGTGTCCTCTTCGTGCGAGGATTGTCACCAGAAGATATCGCCCGGGCTGGTCAAGGATTTCAACCGCGGCAAGATGGCCAAGACGATGACCTGCGAGGGCTGTCACGGGAAAAACCACACAAGCGAGAAAGACGCCGCCAAGGCCGAGCTCCCCACCATTGCCACCTGCCAGGCCTGCCACCCCGGCCAGTCCAAGGAATATCTCTCCGGCAAGCACGCCCTTGGGACCATCGCCATGGAGGCCATGCCCTATACCCACCGCCAGCCCGACGCCTTCATCAAAGGGCAAAAGGGCTGCGGCGGCTGCCACACCCTCGGTCTCACCGACGCCTCGAAGCGCAAAACCAAGGCGCGCGAGTACTACGCCTACGGGATGGACTGCCAGAACTGCCACACCCGCCACGCCTTCTCGAAGGCCGAAGCCTCGGAGCCCGAGGCCTGCAAGACCTGCCACATGGGCTTCGACCATCCCCAGTGGGAGATGTGGTCAGGCTCGAAGCACGGCACCGCCTATCTCACCAGCCGCCAGATCGACCCCGCCAACAAGGATCGGGGGCCCAAGTGCCAGACCTGCCACATGCCGGAGGGCAACCACCGCGTCTTTTCGGCCTGGGGTTTTCTCGGGGTGCGCCTGCCCGAGGCCGACAAGGAATGGATGGGCTACCGCGCCACCATCCTGAAGGGCCTTGGCGTCCTCGACCCGGCCGGAAAGCCCACCGCTCGCCTCGGGGTGGTCAAGGCCGGCAAGGTCGCCCGCCTGACCAAGGAGGCCTTCGACGCCGAGCGCCGGCGCTACACCGTCGTGTGCACGAAGTGTCACACCCCGAAGTTCGTCAAGGAGAACATGAAGAACGCAGATCTGATGCTCAAGGAGGCCGACAAGATCCTGGCCGAGGCCATCGAGATTATCGCCGGCCTCTACAAGGAGGGCCTCATTAAAAAGCGGGCGGACTACCCCGCCTATCCCGACCTGCTCACCTTCTATGACGTGAACACCAAGATCGAGGAAGAGCTTTACAGCATGTTCATGGACTACCGGATGAAAACCTTCCAGGGGGCCTTCCACAACAACCCCGACTACACCACCTGGTACGGCTACGCCAAGATGAAAAAAGGGCTCGTCCTCATCCGGGAGGAAGCCGGGAAGATGCGCACCGCCCGCAAGAAGTAGCCCCCCTCTCCTGAGGCGCAAAGCCCCCGGCCAGCAGGCCGGGGGCTTTTTTCTTTAGTCCTCCAGCGCGTCGGCCAGGATTTCGGCCAGGTGGCGGGCCTTGCGGCCGGTGCCGTGGTCGATCTGCTGGCGGCAGGAGACCCCGTTGGCGATGACATGGGTCTCGGTCCCTCCCTCCCGGATGGCGGGGAAGAGTGTCAGCTCGCCGATTTTGAGGGAAATATCGTAGTGTTCCTTCCGGTAGCCGAACGAGCCCGCCATCCCGCAGCAGCCCGATGAAATCTCCTCGACCTCGAGTCCGGGGACGAGCTTCAGGGCCTCGAGCGAGGGGCCGCTTCCGACGAGGGATTTCTGGTGGCAGTGGCCGTGGAAGAGGGCGCGGCCCGGCTGCTCGCGGAGAGGGAGATCGAGCTCGCCCTTCGCCTTGAGATGTACGAGGAACTCCTCGAGAAGAAAGGCGGAGTCGGCCAGCCGCCGGGTATCCTCCCCGACGATGAGGTCGGGGTATTCGTCCCGCAGGGTGAGCAGACAACTCGGCTCCACCCCGACGATATACGCCCCCTCGCGGAGCGCCCCCGAGAGGCGCATCAGGTTCTCCCCGGCCATGTCCCTCGCCTCGCGGAGCAGGCCGTTCGATATCTGGGGCCTTCCGCAGCAGACCATCTCGGCCAGCGCCACCTCGAAGCCCGCCGCCTCGAGGACGCGGACGGCCGCCCGGCCGACCTCGGGGTGGTGAAAGTTCGTGAAGGTGTCGTTCATGAAAAGCACCTTGCCGCGCGCCGCGGTGGCTCGATTCGGCCGCGCCCGGAACCATTCCTCGAAGGTCTCCCCAGCGAGGGGGGTGAGGGTGCGCCGCCTGTCCACGCCGATGAAGCGCTCCATGAGCGAGCGGACGAAGCCGTTCCGGTAGCTCCAGTTCACGAGGGCGGTGAAGGGGCGGCTCAGCCGGTTGATTCGCGCGATACGGCCGAAAAGGCGAGCGCTCGCCGGAGCGCCGTGGCGGTCCCAGTGGGCCTGCATCACCTCGGCCTTGATCTTGGCCATGTCCACGCTCGAGGGGCACTCGGACTTGCACCCTTTACAACTGAGGCACAGGCCCATCACCTCGTAGAGGCGCTTGCTGGCGATGTCCTCGCCGGGGATGCCGCCCGAGATGACCTCGCGCAGGGCGTTGGCCCGCCCCCGGGTGGAGTGTTCCTCCTCGTTGGTGGCCTGGAAGGAGGGGCACATCGTCCCGTCCCGCTTGCGGCAAGCCCCTACTCCGTTGCACATCTCGACCGCCCGGGCGAAGCCGCCGTCGCTCGAGAAATCCATGATGGTGGGTACCGGGACGGTTTGATAGGCCGGGCTGATCCGGAAGTTGTCGGTGAAGGGGTCGCCGTCCACGATCTTGCCGGGGTTCATCAACCCTTCGGGGTCGAATGCCCGCTTCACCTCGCGGAAGGCTTCGTAGATATTGGGGCCGAAGAACTTGGGGACGAGGTGGCTCCGGGCCAGCCCGTCGCCGTGCTCGCCGCTCATGGCGCCGCCGAACTCGAGGACCAGTTCCGCCGTCTGTTCCTGGATGGAGACCATTTTTTCCACCTCGGAGCCCATCTTGAGGTTGATGCCGGGCCGGATGTGCATGAGCCCGACGCTGGAGTGGCCGTAGTAGGAGCCCTCGGTCCCGTGGGCGCTGATGATTTTTTCGAGCTTCCGGTAGTAGTCGAGGAGCCTCTCGGGCGCGACGGCGCAGTCCTCGATAAAGGCCATGGGCTTTTTGTCGCCCTTCACACCGAGGAGAAAACCGAGGCCGGCTTTTCGCACGTTCGATATGTCGGCCTGTTCACTGGCGCCGAGCAGCGGGACCCGCGCATAGCCGATGCGCTCCCGCTCGAGCTCGGTCACAAGGGCTTCCACCTTGCCGCGCACCTCTTCCGGACTCTCGCCGAAGAAGACGACCTGGAGGGTGGCCTCCGGCTCCCCGCGCATGAACGAGGTCATCCGGCGCCTCGCCTCGATGTTCTGCTCCGCGAGGCCGAGGAGGAGGCGGTCCATGATCTCGAGCGCGGCGGGCTTGTGGGCCAGTATCAGGGCGCTGGCGGCCAGCGCCCGCTCGACGGACTCGAAATGGATGGCCAGCGAGCCGCGCGCCTTCGGGCGGGGGCAGATGCGGACCTTCGCCTCGGTGATGGTGGCGAGGGTGCCCTCCGATCCGACCAGGAACTTGGCGAGGTTGAAGGCCTCCCCCTTGATCAACTCGTCGAGGTTGTAGCCCGACACCCGGCGCATGATCTTAGGGTAGCGGTCGTCGATCTCCCGGCGGTTGTCGCCCGAGAGGCGGTGGAGGGTGCGGTGAATCTCGCCGACCCGCGATTTCTCCTCGAGCGCGGCCTGAAGCTGGGCGCCTTCGAGGAGGCCGAAGGTAAAGGGCTCCCCGCCTGAGAGAAACCCGGAGATCTCGTGGACGTGATCGACGGTCTTTCCGTAGACGAGGGATTCCGAGCCCGACGAGTTGTTCCCTATCATTCCGCCGAGTGTGGCCCGGCTGCTGGTGGAGGTGTTCGGACCGAAAACGAAGCCATGGGGCTTGAGGTAGTCGTTGAAATGGTCCTGGACGAGACCGGGCTGGACGCGGGCCCATTCGCCGTCAACATCGTGTTCTAGGACGCGGTTCAGGTATTTCGAGAAATCGATGACGACGGCCCGGCCGACGGTCTGGCCGGCGAGGCTGGTCCCCCCGCCGCGGGAGAGGACGGCCGCCCGGTGGTCCCGGGCGATCTCGAGGGTGCGCCGGACATCCTCCGAGGTGCGGGGGATGACGACGCCCACCGGCTCGATGCGGTACATGCTGGCGTCGGTGCTGTAGAGCTTGCGCGAGTAGGGGTCGAACCGTACCTCCCCCTCGATCTCTGCTGTCAGTTCGCTTTCGAGTTTCTCCCAGCCCGCCATGCCCGGCCGCTCCTTGCGTGAGGGACGCTCCATCACCAGTTATCAACTGCCCCGGTGGTCAATAGCCCCGGTGGACAACCGCGCTGGGGTGCCCCGCTGGGGGGTGGAGGATCGTTGGAACCGGATTCTCTCGCTTCAGGGGGGTGTCCTCAACCTGGAGGGCGCATCATAGGTAGCTGCGCCTGGCTGGGCAAGACGCACCGGGGTGGAGAGGCCGGAGCGGGGAAGGTGAGCGCCGCCGTTGCGAAAATGCCCACCGGGCCATAAGGTAGGGGCCTTCCGGCGCGATTGGCCGCCGGCGGTTAAGGGGAGAATTTGATGGATTACAGGGAGTTGGCTGGGCGCGTAATCGAGGGCGGGGAGACCTCGCGGGCGGAGGGCGAGGCGATCCTTGACTCGCCGGATGAGGACCTGCTCGCCCTGCTGGACGGGGCCTTTCTGATACGCCGGGAATATTTCGGCCGCTCGGTCCAGATACACCAGCTCATTAACGCAAAGAGCGGGCTCTGCCCGGAGGACTGCTCCTACTGCTCGCAGTCGGCTGTCTCAGAGGCGGAGATCGAGAAATACGGTCTCCTGGATCACGAGCGCCTCCTCGAGGGCGCGCGCCGGGCGGCCGAGGCCGGCTCGCGCCGCTACTGCATGGTGATCAGCGGGAGGGGCCCGACCGACGCCGAGATCGGCCATCTCGCCGAGGCCGTCCGGAAGATCAAGGCGGATTCTGAGGTCAGTATTTGCCTCTCGCTCGGCCTCCTTGGCGAGGATCAGGCCCGGCGGCTGAAGGAGGCCGGGGTCGACCGCCTCAACCACAACCTCAACACGAGCGAGCGCCACTACGCCGAAATTTGCACCACCCACACCTACGGCGACCGGCTGGAGACGCTGACCGCCGCGCGGGGGGCCGGGCTCGAGCTCTGCTCGGGCGTGATCTTCGGGCAGGGCGAGAGCCGTGCGGACATCCTCGACTCGTGTGAGGCGCTTCGGGCGCTGGGGCCCGAGTCGGTCCCCGTGAATTTTCTCACCCCCATCGCCGGGACCCCGCTCGAGGGGGAGGCCCCGCTGGGGCCGGTCCAGTGCCTCCGCCTTCTTTGCCTGATGCGCTACTTCAACCCGCGCTCGGAGATTCGAGTCGCCGGGGGGCGCGAGGTCCAGCTCCGCGAGCATCAGGCGATGGCGCTCTACCCGGCCAACTCCCTTTTCGTCTCGGGCTACCTCACCACGCCGGGCCAGTCGGCCGAGGACGCCCGCAGGATGATCCGCGACCTGGGCTTCGAGGTGGATACGACCGGCGTGTCGGACCCGCGACTGGGGGCTCGGGCGGAGCCGCAGACGGCCTGAGGGAGCGAGCGCCTTGATCGTCTCCATCCACCAACCCGCCTATCTTCCCTGGCTGGGTTACTTCGACAAGATCCGCTGTTCCGATGTTTTTGTCTTCCTCGATACCGTGCAGCTCGAAAAAAACGGCTTCGTGAACCGCAACCGCGTCCGCACTTCATCGGGCGTCAAGTGGCTCACCGTCCCCCTCCTGATGAAGGGGCACACGGAAAAATCCATCGGGGAGATGAGGATCAACCCCGCCTCGAACTGGAAGCGAAAGCACATCGCCACGCTGGCGCAGGCCTACCGGGGCCGCCCCCACTACGAGAGATACGCCGGCGGCATTGAGCACCTGATCGAGGGCGCGGGCGATTCGCTTGGGGATTTTCTCTTCGAAATGCTCGGTTTTTTTCTCGGCGAACTTGGGCTGGACGGCCGGAGGATCCTGCGCGCCTCCGGGCTCGGCGCGGTGGGCAGCCGGGCCGAGCTGCTCGCCCGGATCGCCGGCGAGGTGGGGGCCGAGGTCTATCTCTCGGGGTCCGCCGGCCGGGAGTATCTCGAACCCGCGCCGTTCCGGGAGGCGGGAAGCGAGGTCGCCTATCAGGACTTCAGGCACCCCGTCTACGATCAGGGTGCGCCCGGATTCGAGCCCAACATGGGCATCGTGGACGCGCTCTTTCAACTGGGGGGCGAGGGGGTGGCGGAGATGCTGGAACGGGCGGGCGGCTAGGTCTATTTGAAGCCGTGCGTCCTGGCCCCGGGATTCAGAGCGATCTGGCCCACGGATTTTGGGTCGGCGTTCGGTGTGTCGGAAACCAGGGATCTCCGGATCAGGACGCCAGGGTGGACGCCGAGTCTTCTAGCACCGCGGGGCCGGTGTCCTTCAGCAGGGGCATGATGTCACGTCCGAATCGGGTGGCCTCCTCGGCATGGGGCCAGCCCGAGAGGATGAAACACCCCACGCCCGCGTCCACATACTCCTTCAGGGCGCCGGCGATCATGTCCGGCGTCCCCACGAGAGAGGCGCCCGCCCCCGCGCGGACCCGGTTGACGCCCATCCAGAGCGTGTTCGTCACCCAGAGCGAATCGCCCTTGGCGAGATCGTTCACGCGCATTTGTCCGACGCTCTCGGTATTGTCCCGCATGTTGGCCCAGGCTCCGGTATTCGAGATGTCGCTGCCCTCGATCAGGGCCTCGGCGGCGCGTCGGGCCTCTTCTTTAGTGTTGCGGCTAACGATATGCATCCGGACGCCCAGGACGATTTCTTTCTCGCGGCCAAACTCGGCGGCGCGGCGCTTCATGTCCGCCACATCCTCGGCGATCGTATCGACTTCGACGGCGTACATCATATGGATGTCGGAGTGCTTGGCGCCGACCCGGCGGCCGGCCTCGGAGCTTCCGCCCATGTATACCTTGGGGAAGGGTTTCGAGGCGGTGTCCGGAAAGAAGGAAGCGTCTCGAATGTCGTAAAACCTGCCCTTGAAGGTGACCGGTTCCCGGGACGTCCAGATGGCCTTGATGATGTCGAGAAACTCCATCGTTCGCTCGTAGCGCTCGTCGTGCCTGAGATGGTCGCCGTAGCGCATCTGGTCGACCGGGGTGGAGCCCGTGACGACGTTAACCGTTACCCGGCCTTTTGAATGCCAGTCGAGGGTGTTGCAAATCTGTGCGGAATAAACCGGGCTGGTAAGGCCGGGCCGGAGGGCGACGCAGAACTTGATCCGGTTCGAGTTCTGGGCGATGCCGGCGGCGGTCACCCAAGCGTCCAGGCAGTGGGTGCCCGTGGGCACGAGGAGATTGACGAATCCGGCGTCCTCGGCGGCCCGGGCGACTTCGGAGAGATATTCGACCGTGGGTGGCCGCTCCGGTGTGGGTAGATTGATCTTGTGACCGTCACCGGCCCTGGCGCTGGGGATGAACCAGGCGTATTCGGTCCCCATGAAATAGCCCTCCCTTAAAAAACCCAAAATGAATTATGCACCGGAACGGGTGGCTCCGCCGCTCAAATTCCGGGATGCCGATAGTATAGTGAAATCAGGCAATAAGGCCTACATTGTACATAGTGAAGCCGGGGCGGGCAGGGGGGATCAATTTGCATTTTATGTTATTATTATTTAGTTAATTTATTAGTTTATTTTTCTAGGTCGCAAGGACCGTTCGCCGCCCTAGTCGTGGATGGGAGATCCAGCCGGCCGAATCTTTTTGGGATTGAAGAATTATGGAAGCGAGCTTCAAACCGACTCCGCTGTCGAATCGCACGGTTCCCTACTATTTTCAGATTGTGACCCTGCTTCGGCGAAAAATAGAAGAAGGGGAGCTTCCCGCCGGGTTGAAATTGCCCAACGAACTCGAATTGGCCAAACGCTTCGGAGTCAGCCGCGTTCCCGTCCGCCGGGCGTTTTCCATGCTCGAGGCGGATGGCCTGCTGGTCCGCCAGCGGGGACGCGGCACATTTGTCGCGGAAGACCCGCCGACCCCGAATTTCGCCGTCTTCAGCGGACTCCTCGAAGATTACGTCTCGACGGGCATGAAAGGGACGCTCCGCCTCCTTTCGATGGAGAAAATTCCGGCCCCCAGGACGATGGCAGAATTTTTCGGGTTCGCCGAGGAGGAGACGGTTATGTTGTTCCGCCGCCTCAGAACCGTGGACGGGGTCCCTTATTCCTACATCATGAACTACCTTCCTTTGTCCACGGCCGCTAAAGTCTCGATCGAGGATCTCAATGAGTTGAACATGGCGACCATCTTCGAGAAAAGCCTGGGCGCTTCACTCGAGAAAATCATCCAGGCGATTGAGGCGAGAAGCGCGGACAGCGAAATTGCGGCCCAGCTTTCCATCGATATCGCTTCGCCGGTGATGTATGTGGAGACCTTTATCCGAATCGACAATGAAGTTCCCGCCGAATTCTCACGGTCCTTCTACCGGGGCGACCGCTATAAGTACTTGGTGGAGCGCACCTCAAAGAGATAACTCCTCTTACGGGTTTTGACGAAATCCGCGATTTCTGCGAAGTTCAACGAAATTTCATTGGGAAAATTTTTATCCGGAAAGGGACCGGATGGATCTCGGATTGAAGGGAAAAACGGCCATCGTGACGGGAGCGAGCATGGGCCTCGGCCTGGCGGCGGCGAAAGAGCTGGCGCGGGAGGGGTGCAACGTGACGATCTGCGCCCGGGGAGAGGAGACCCTCCTTCGCGCGCGGGACGAGGTTTTGGCGCGGTCCGAGGGCGCGGACTGCCACGCCGTCCGGGCGGACATGAGCGTAACCGGGGACGTCGCCCGGGTCGTCTCGGAGACGGCCGGGCGCTTCGGGGGGGTGGATATTCTCGTCAACAATGCCGGGGTGAGCATCACCAAGGATTTTCTCGATGTGGGGCGGGGGGACTGGGACGCGATACTCGGGACGATCCTCTTCGGAGCGTCCGAGGCCAGCCGCCTCTCGATTCCCTACATGCAAAAAAAACAATGGGGACGCATCGTCAACATCGGCTCCGTCAGCGCCAAGCAACCGCGCCAGCGGCGCGTTCTCGCCAATGCGGCCAAGGCCGCCCTTCTCAGCTTCACGAAAACGCTGGCCACGGAGTTCGTTAGCGAGGGGATTCTCGTCAACGCCGCCGTACCGGGACGGTTCGACACCCATTGGCGCGAGCGGATCGCACAATTGGCCAGTGAGCAGGGGCGGAGCGAGGAGGATGTCCACGCCGAGGTCGTCAAGGATATCAAGATGGGCCGGCTCGGCCAGCCCGAGGAATTTGCCGCGATGGTCGTATTTCTGGCGAGCGAGCGGGCCAGTTTTATCAGCGGCGCTGCCTTCGCGGTGGACGGCGGCGAGTTGATGTCGATCTGACGGATAACGGCGCCCATATACCGCCCCGCCGGGGAGCGGGGCGCATCAACAAGGAGGCAGTACCCTATGGCGATGAGCCCCAAGGGACAACAGCTTTACGATGAAGTGCTCGAGGCGCGCGGGTTCGTCTATCCCGCCTTCGCTCTGCTCTGCGAGACGGCGCCCGAGATGCTCGAAAAGTACGAGGACATGAAAAACCATCTGATGAACTCGGATGGCCCTTTTCCCGAAAAATACCTCGAGCTGTTCATCATCGTGGCCATTGCGATGCGCGACCCCAGCTATGCGGACGGCATCAAGAATCATATCAAGCGGGCCATGAAGCTCGGCGCAACGGTGGAGGAGATTGTCCAGGCTGTCTCCTGCACCCTCGCGCCCTGCGGAATGATGGCGCCGATCAAGGTTTTCACTCTCCTCAAGGAGGTGATCGACGAGGGGGAGTGATCAAATCCCCGCGCGCCGCCGGCCGCGAATTCTTCCCCGGCCCACCCCGTTTCCCGAAAGGACCCGCTCTCGTGCACAAGATTCTGGTCATTGATCCGCGGCAGAAAAACGTGAAGCCCGGCTGGCTGGGCCCGGAATATAACGTGGTCCAACCGGCGAGCTATGAACTCGAAAATATCATGGAAGAGATCAAGGACGCCGAGGGGATTCTCACCGCGTTTCGGCCGGTGCCCCCGGAGTTGATGGAGGCCGCTCCCGGTCTCAAGGTGGTGGCCCGGCCCGGCGCGGGCATCGACAACATCGACATCGAGGCGGCCACCCGGCTCGGGGTCCGGGTGTGCAACGTGACGGGGGTGCGGGGCCGCGCCCTGGCCGAGCACGCCTTATTCCTGATGCTCTATCTGGCGCGGCACGCCTGGATGAAAGACGACCCCGAGGGCTGGGAGGCGACCCCGCCCGTCCAGCTGACCGGCCGGACGATGGGGGTGGTCGGGCTGGGCGACATCGGCCGCAACGTGGTTAAAATCGGGCACGGTTTCGGCCTCGAAATTTTGGTCAACACGCGGACGCCCGACCCGGCTTATGTGCCGGAGGCCGCCATCGAGTTCGTATCGTTCGAGGAGTTGTGCCCCCGGGCGGATTTTATCGTCCTGGCGATGCCGCTTACTCCCGAGACGCGCGGGCTCATCCGCGCGGAGACAATCGGGTGGATGAAAAAAGAGGTGATTATCATAAACCTCGCCCGGGGGCAGGCCGTCGTCACCGGGGATCTTCTCGAGGCCGTCCGGGCGGGGCGGATCGCCGGGGCCGGGCTTGACGTGACCGACCCGGAGCCTCTGCCCGCAGATCATCCGCTCCGATCGATTCCCCAGGTGCTCATCACCCCCCACAATGGATCGAGGACGGCGGAAACCACGGCGAAGGCCATGGGGCGGGCGGCGGATAACATCCGGAAGGCCCTCGCCGGCGAGCGGCCGATCAACCTGGTCAACCCCGAGGTCATGGACTAGCGGGGGATTGCTCCTATGGGGGGCATTCTTGCGGTGAGCCATACCTCTGTGGGGCGCCGTCCAGGAAAGATGCTGTCCCGGCGGCGGCCATGGACCAATATCTCACTCATGCCGCTCAAGGCTATAAAAATTTCGCGCTGAAGCTGACATTCCGTATTTCCCGGCATCCAGATGAGACTTTGGGCCGGAAAAAAGGAAGTTGCGGCCTTCTTTGGCTTTGCCAACGATTTCTCGTTATTGTTGCGCGTACTGTATGTAATTCCCTGAGACCTCTAATTCTCGGCAAGTTCTAATCCCCGGCAGGCTCGGGGCTTTTCAAATATTTTTTGGAGAGTCCCGTTCGTATAAAGGAAATAGCGGGGCAATCGATGCCAGTCTCACAAAATAAGTTGCATTTTCGAGAATGTTAACCCAAATTGAAGATGTTAAACAAGATTAACCGAACGGTTAATCTTCTTACTTAAAGGACTGATAATAAATGACTTTTGTCACTAGGCCGACCCTTTCGAGCCTTTCGCCCAGCCTCGAGAAATACCTGAAGGCCATCTACGACCTCCAAACGGAAAAGGGCTATACCCGTGTGACGGATATCGCCAAGGCGCTTCGTGTGGCCAAGCCGGCGGTTTCGGCAGCCTTCAAGAACCTCGGTCTGGTTGGTCTGATTCATCACAGGGCATACGAGGGAGTTCGGCTCACAGAGGAAGGCATTCAAAAAGCAAAGGGTATTTCGGGAAAGTTTTCCATCCTATCCCAGTTTTTCAGTGAGGTTCTGGGTGTGGATAAAAGGAAGGCACTCGAAGATGCCGGTCTGATGGAGCACTACGCCAGCGGCGACACAATGGACCGGCTGGTCGATCTTCTCAGGTTTTTTGAAGCCGAAGAGCAAAAGGGCATTTTGGAGGCTTTTCAGGAATTTCGGCGGGAATGTGAGAGTGAGGACACGTGTGTCGAATGCGATTTTCACTGTGAGATCGTCACCCAAGAACCGAGTGAGTCACCGGAAAAAAAATTTACTGATCGTTTTCTAGCGAAATGATCGTCTGAAATCTTCCCTCGACTATTTGAGAAGTTACTTCCTTAGAGGCAAAAGTGAGTTGTTGCGAAGAAATCCACACTACGGACACTGATTCCGAAGCAACCTTTCTTATCGGAAACCCAAACGTGGGCAAGAGCGCGCTGTTCCAAGCGCTCACTGATTCGCGCGTCACGATCTCAAACTATCCGGGCACGACCATCACCCTTTCCCGTGGGCGGATGAACGGCCATGGTTCCATGCTGTTCGATACCCCCGGGATTTATGGTCTTTTGCCCATCACCGAAGATGAACTCATCACACGGGACGCCCTGCTCGCATCGGGAAGCGCGCCCCTAATCCTGGTTCTGGATGCGAAGAATCTTCTCCGCGGGCTGGCTCTCGTCCTGGAAGTGGCTGAAACCGGGCGTCCGTTCATCATCGCCCTGAATATGGAAGACGAGGCCCGGAATTTGGGTATTCAAATCGATTGCAAAGCGCTTTCCGAACGCTTGGGTGTGCCGGTCGTGCCAACGGTCGCCATATGGCGACAGGGCGTCGAGGAGTTGATCCGCTCGGTGAGTAGCGCAAAGCGCTCGCACGGGATTTTGGATTATCCCCGGCCCCTGGCCGCCGCCCTCGAGGCCATCGAGGGGCGGCTGCCCGAATATATTCCGGAAAGAAGATTTTTGGCGATCAGTCTCCTGTGCGGGGATGACGATGTCTCCGGGGCTTTTCGAATGGATTTATCCAAAGAAGAACGGGCGCTTGTCGCGGAAGTCCGGCAGACCGCCATCACACAACTCGATATGCCCTTGCGCGCCGCCTTCATGCGTCACCGCCTTGCCAAGGCGGAAAGCCTGCTTGGGGAGGTATTGACCCGGAAGACCCAAGCAAGCGGAGCCCGGTGGGCGGATCGCCTGGGTGAATGGGCCACGCATCCGCTTTGGGGCGCCCTCATCCTGGTCGGCGTACTTTACGCTCTTTATAAATTCGTCGGCGAGTTTGGCGCCGGTGTCTTGGTGGATTTTCTGGAAACCCGCCTTTTCGGAGAAATCGTGAATCCGTTCCTCGCCCGGTGGGTGAGTTCGCTTTTTCCCTTTCCCCTTGCGCAAGACTTGCTGGTGGGTCAGTACGGCCTCCTTACCATGGGGATGACCTACGCCTTGGCCATCATCCTGCCGCTGGTGGGAACCTTCTTTCTGGCGTTCGCGATTCTGGAGGACTCGGGCTACCTTCCGCGTCTTTCTCTCCTCGCCAACCGTTTCTTCCGGGTCATGGGCCTGAACGGGAAGGCCGTCCTTCCAATGGTGTTGGGCCTGGGATGCGACACCATGGCCACCCTGACGGCGCGCATCCTGGAAACGCGCAAGGAGCGGATTTTAGTGACGTTGCTCCTCGCGCTTGGCGTCCCCTGCTCGGCTCAACTGGGGGTTATCCTGGGAATGCTGGGAGGGAGCTCGGGCGCCTTTGTCCTGGTTTGGGTGGGTGTCATCGCAGGGGTTCTATTCGTGGTCGGTTTTGTGGCCGCGAGGCTTCTCCCCGGTGAGCCGTCGGATTTCCTGGTGGAACTTCCTCCCATGCGATTGCCCCAGCTCTCGAACGTGCTTGTAAAGACTCTCGCCAGGATCGAATGGTTCCTTAGGGAGGCCGTTCCCATTTTTCTTCTCGGAACCCTTGTTCTATTTCTCCTGGATAGATATGGATTTCTGGCGAATTTACAGGTTCTCGCCGCTCCGTTGGTGGAAAATTTCCTGGGGTTGCCACGTGAGGCAACGGGACCGTTTCTGGTGGGTTTCCTCCGCCGCGATTACGGGGCGGCGGGTCTTTTTGCCCTTGCAAAAGCCGGCGCTCTCAACCCCAGCCAGGTCCTGGTGAGCATGGTGACCATCACGCTTTTCATCCCCTGTGTGGCGAACCTCCTCATCATCGTTAAAGAGCGGGGCCTTCGGCTGGCGATAGGTATGGCCGCCTTTATCTTTCCTTTTGCTTTTCTTGTTGGGGGGACCTTGCGGTGGGTGCTTATCCTGATTGGGTGAAATGATGGGGAAATTGAGCCTGTTTTCGGAAAATGTGACCGAAAGCTCCGCCTCCCGGTGTCCCCTGTGCGGTTACCGGTTTAGTTTCGATGAAATGCCGGAACGAGGCTGCCGGATTTGCCCCATGAAGCGGAATTGCGACGCGCTGATTTGCCCGAATTGCGGCTACTGCCAGCCCCAGACAACACAAGTGGAATTTCTCCTTCGCAGGTTAATTGAGTGGGTGAGGCGTACGGTGGGCCCAGGCCGGCAAACACCCGAAAATTCGGAACAGGTTCGCCTCAGGGATCTGAAGTGCATGTCCTGGGCCCGCGTCAAGGAGGTGAAATCCCAATCCCCCGACACGGTGGCCCGGCTGGCGGGGATGTGTATCCTGCCGGGGGTGGTTTTTCAGCTCCGCCAGCGGCAGCCGGCCTTTGTGCTTCGCGTGGACGAGACGATGTTGGCCTTGGACCGCCTCCTGGCGGAGTGGATTTGGGTGGAGCCCATCGGCGATCTGCCTACCGGCGATCTGGATATCTCCGCCCACCAGCGGGAGGATATATTGCTCCAGCCATCAATAACAGTCAGCCGCTTAAACGGCAGGAACACCAAACCCCATTGAGCGGTTAAGATGCGGCAAATCCGTTCCAGGCCGGATGAGAAAATTTCGTTATTGAAGAATTCTCATAAATCGACCCCGAAAGTATTGTTCGCCATTATCCGACTCAGCCGGTGAATTCCAGAATATGCAGGCCCAGCCCCCATCGGTCGCTGATGTAGATGAGACCGGTTTGCCGATCGATGAACACCTCGTTGGTCTGGGGACATAAGCGCTCCTTGTTGCCGGCCGGAATATAGTAACCCACCTCCTTGGGCTCGAAAGGGTTCGACCAGTCCAGAATACGAAGGCCCGCATTGAACCATGTGAGGTAGAGCAGGTCGCCTGCCTCCATCCATTGCCAGGTGTTATGCGCGCCGTAGCGGGCGCCCTGTTCGCACCAGGAGGAATCCTGGGGCCGCATGGTGATGGGATCGAGCGGATAGGGGTTAAACGTGCTGATCGAAATCGGTTGCATATGGTTGCGCATGTCAAAAAAGGTCGCGAACGCCGGCGGATGGGCGCAATTGGTCGTATGGGTTTCCGTGAGAAGAAATCCGAAATGCTGGTGTGCTCCCCGGATCCTGACCCAGCCCAACTGCGACTTTTCTGGCAAAATCACCCTAACCAGAGGAGAGATTTGCCATGAAGTGAAATCCTCCAATTTGTTTTGATTCTGGAATTATGGGGGAAGGCTCTCAATTTAGCAATCTGAGACCTTATTTTCCTTTCTCGTCGGTGTTTCCCGCGAGAAAGTCCACAAGGTCTTCTAAAAGATGCAATTAGGAACCGGGAGAAGGGGAGGGTGGCGCCTGGCCTGGAGTTTCGGGGGCAAGTTGCGAGGAAATTCGAAAAAACCTTTCTCTGAAATTTCGGTCCGAGTGAGGCTGGGTAGGAGCTAGTGCAATGGGGGATGTCGCAGTTTCCATCATTGTTATGTTCTAACCAGGAGAGAGACATTCCCAGTCAATTATTTTAATTTGATCGTCACGCCCTATTGAAATGCTCCCAAATTAGGCCTGCAACTGATTTTTTCTATGCAGTCACCAAAGCCGATTTAACCCACTCATAATCCATTTATGGGTTTATTTGTCCCAACAAAAGAGAGGGATGGGACCAAATAAATCACGATAACAACAAAGTATTATCCACAATTCATTGTTCACACTCATAAACAATTGATTTCGTTGTGTTATTTTGAGGGACATTTTGTCTTTTGGCGGTTTGTATTTTGCATATAACACAACCAGGCAGCCAAGGAGGGTCTGTGCATCATCCTAGTCGAACGATTCAACCAGACCTGGTCGCCTGTCTGAAAGGTATTCCATCGGCTCCGCTCGGAGTTCCGCGTAAATCCTTTTCCATTTCATTTCACGTGATCTTTCCACCAAAACCGCGATATTGAGGAGGAAACTGTTTTGGCCAAACGATACGGATTACTCGTAGATTTGAGGAAGTGCGTTGGCTGTGCGTCATGCCAAGTCAGCTGCAAGATGGAAAATGCACTACCGATGGGAGTATTTAGGGCAAAATTGGATATCGCCGATGTCGGCGCTTATCCCGTAGCGAAACGGTTCTTTTTTCCCAAGATTTGTAACAACTGTGAAAAACCCACCTGTGTCCTCCCTTGCCCGGTTAAAGGCGCAACCTACAAAAGGGAGGACGGCG
>JAVEPB010000103.1 GCA_030922375.1 bacterium
TCTTCGCATGTTCAGTCCCGAGGGAAAGGAGATCGCCTGCTATCTTCGCCAGCAGCCCGACACCCCGCCCCTCAACGCCTACCTTTACGGCGGCAAGGGTCACCTGTTGCCAGGGCAGAGCCCCTGCGTTGTCGAGACGGAGCTGGGGAAAATAGGGCTTCAGATATGCAGCGAGTTATGGGTGCCCGAGTTGCCCCGCCTGCTCATGCTCCGCGGGGCGGAGATAATCGTTTCGCCCGTCCACGGGATGCACAGCCACACAGGACTTGCGCTCAGGGAAACCTGGCGCTGCATCGCCCGGGCGAGGGCGGCGGAAAATCTCTTCTATGTTCTCGTCACGCAGAATCTATACAAGGTTGATGGTTTCGATTACGAAAAATCCATCGCGGCGGGAGCGATGGCCGCCGGCCCAGAACGCATGGAGGGCGATTTGCTGGAGCCCGGTGTCCTTGTCAGTGATCTCGACATGGAGCGTCTCAGGTATCTGCGCTCGCGGAATTTTGACGAGGAGAACCTGTCGAAACCGGACGATCCCGATTGGCGTCCTCTTGGCTGCCGCCCGGGCCAGATATGGGAGCGCTATCCGGCCCTTTATAAAGAACTTGCCGGGTCCAGCCGCTATTCCTATGACTACGAATACTGGCGCGAGGGGGACCTGGACGCCTGGATCCCCGAATACGACCGCATCTATGAGGGTGACTACGAGCGTATCCTCAAAAAATATGGTGCTCCATTTCAGTTTAAAGAAGTTTAATGTCTATTTGACCTCAGGAAGATTGCCGAAAATATTCCCTGTCCGGAAAATGAAATACAGGTAAATTTCAAGATGCGGGCATGGACAAAGATGAAGAGTTGCCCAATAATAGAAATACGGATCGATAAATATTGAATATTGGTTTTTCCACTCAAGGCGTCAGAGGGGAGAGCAAGGGTGGCTTCAATCACGCTCGAAAATCTGGTCAAAAAATTCGGCCCCCACGTCACAGCTGTCGCGGGAGTAAATCTCGGCGTTGAGGACGGGGAGTTCATGGTGGTGGTCGGCCCTTCCGGGTGCGGAAAGACTACTACGCTCAATATGATTTCCGGTTTCGAGGTGCCCACGAGCGGCACGCTGAAAATCGGCGAGCGTGTCGTGAACAATCTCGATCCCGGAGACCGCGGCCTCGGTATGGTGTTTCAGGATCTCGCTCTTTTTCCGCACATGACGGTTTTCGAGAATATCGCCTTCGGCCTGCGCGTGGAAAATGTTCCGGGTCCCGACGTGAATGAACGTGTGTCCCGAGTCGCCGACACGATGAAAATCAAGAGTCTTCTCTCGAAGAAGCCCGCTCAGTGTTCGGGGGGGGAGGCTCAGCGGATTGCCCTGGCCCGTACGATTGTGACCGAACCCGAAGTGTTGCTCATGGACGAGCCGCTTTCGAGCCTTGACGCGAAGCTCCGGGTTGAAATGCGGACTGAGCTCAAGCGCCTCCACGAGGAGTTGAAATCCACCTTCCTTTATGTCACCCACGATCAGGCCGAGGCCATGACGATGGCCGACCGCATCATGGTGATGGAAAGCGGGCATGTTCAACAAATTGGAACCCCTCTGGAGATATATCGGAACCCTATCAACCAATTTGTAGCTACCTTTTTCGGCCAGCCAACGATGAATATCGTTTCCGGGCAGGCTCGCGAAAACGCCTCTTCCCTCTTTTCAACAGAGCACTTCGAAATGAACCTTTCCTTGCCTTCCGCACCCTCCTTTGGAGGCGGAAAAAGGGTCAGTCTCGGCGTGCGTTCCGAGAATGTCATCATCGGGGATGACGGCCCGGAAGGGATCGTCAAGCTGATTGAGCCTCTGGGAGATGAAACCCTGGTTTTCTTCTCTTGCGGAAGCGAGGAACTCCTCGTAGCCAAGGTCAGTGCGGAGCGCGAGTTTCGGCCGGGCGACTCGATTCATTTTTCCTTCGATCCGTTGGGCGTTCATTTTTTCGATTCCGAAAACGGCGCCCGCCTGGCATGACTTGCGGTCCGTAATATTGAACGGTGAAGATTTCCGTGTGAGAGAGCGAAAAGGAAACATTAGTTTCCGATTTTTTCGAACCCTGTCGTAATCACGTTTCGGGGCTTGTGCGTATGAGCCCATTCATAGGCGGCTGTTCAGGAGTTTTGCACTGTGCAACGCCGCATTTTGGGGAGGACCTTCAATGAAACGGATTCTCGTGGGAACGTTGTTGTTTGTGGGCCTCGCGGGGCTGGTGGCGTCGGGCGCCGTCGCCCAGTCGTTGTCCGGCGCGACGGTCGAGGAGAGGGCCATCAACGGCGCCAAGGCGTATGTCAAAAAGCACAACATGAAAAATCCGACTCAGACCATGCTTTTGATCTCGCTTTTCAAGAACGCCCAGCCCCCGTATCTCAAGCAGTGGGAAAAACTCACCGGAGTCAAGATCAAGACCATCCAGTACGGTTACACCGACATTCCGGCGAAGATCATGGCGGAGGCCGTGGCCAAGACGGGCCAGTACGACATTATCAACCACTTCCCCTATGTCATCCCGGACGCCGCTGGGGCGGGCGTGCTACAACCGCTCGATGCGTTCGTGAAAAAAGGAAAACCCGATTTCTCGGGCATCGACCCAGGGCTTCTCGCCCAGCAGACTTACAACGGAAAGCATTACTGGTTCATCCTGGACGGCGACCACATCGCCCTGTTCCTGCGGACCGACATCATGAAACTGGGCGCGTCGGAATATAAGGCGAAATTTGGTAAGGAGCCGGGTTGTCCGGATACGATGGCCGAGTGGGAACAAATGGCGAAGTTCTTCAACACGAAAAAAGGCCAGACCCGCTGGGGCAAAAAATTCAACGAGCCCCTCTATGGCGCCCAGGCCTACCGGAGCATCAACTTCTCCTACCGCCACTTTCCGGCCTATTTGGGGGGTCTGTACTTCGACAAGAACATGAAGCCTCTGATCAACACCCCGAACGGCATCCGGGCCATCAAGGAGTTCTCCTCGATCGTGAAGTATATGCCACCCGACGTTCAGGGCTGGGGAACCCCGCAGCTTTATCCTCACTGGGGCAGCGGCCAGGCCTTCTCGTTCATGTCCTTCCCTTCGGCCATGGGCTACGCCAACAGGAGCCCGAAGAGCAAGATCAGCGGCAAGCAGTTGGCCTGTCCGGTTCCAGCCGTGAAATCGGGCGGCAAGATGGTCCAGCGCGCGCCCCAGGCGGCCGGCACCGGCTACATGGTGAACCGTCACAGCAAGCACCCCGAGCTCGCTTACTACTTCATCCAGTGGTTCACAGGGCCGACGAAGGGTGACGAGGCCATCGCCGATCCCAAGGGTTTCTGGGATCCGATGCGGAAGTCGAACCTGACGAACAAAGCCGTCCTCGACAAGCACACCGAGCCGTTTGTCAAGATGACAATGAAAAACGCGAAAAACGCGATCTCGCTCCTGATGATCGAAGGCAACTACGAGTACTTCAACGTGCTCGACAAGAACCTCGCCCAGGTCATGCAGGGCAACATCTCGGCCGCGGCGGCCGCGAAGAATATCGAGAAAGGCTGGAACAAGGTCACCGACGATATTGGCCGCAAAGACCAGATTAAGGCATGGCGCAAGAGTGTGGCCAGCGGCGCCTATATCGACAAGTTCTAGGAGTTCGAAAGACCATTCCGGATCGCGTCGGTCCCCGCTCGTTAGGTGGTTGAGCGGGGGCCGGCCGCGGCCGGCACCGGGATAAAGACGAATTCGATGGCTCAAGCGGCTGCGAAGACATATCGAGGGCAGCCCTCCCGAAGGGGGCGTTTGGCCACCTGGCTAGGACAGGAGCGGGTGTTCCGCCTCATTCCGTTCATCATGGTGGAGGGGGTTTTCCTCCTCCTTCTCGCCATTCCTTTCATTCTGACGATTTACATCAGCCTCCTCAAATGGCGCGCCAGCCGGCCGTTCGAGAGGGCCTATTTTCACGGCTTTTTAAACTATGTCCGCGTCCTCGGCGACGAGGATTTTTGGTGGGCGGTGGGGCGGACGTTTTACTTCGCGGGAACGGCGGTCCTCATCGAGCTCATTCTCGGGTTTCTGCTCGCCATGCTGGTCTATAAGCAGTTCAACGGTCGAAGG
>JAVEPB010000104.1 GCA_030922375.1 bacterium
CGCTTCGACATCCTGAGCTTTTTCTTGAACTTCGGCTGGGCGATGTTGGCGACGGAGTTTTTCGTTTTCCCGGGGCGGGTGTGGACGTTGTGGAGAATCTTGTCGCTGTTCAGCACGATGAGCTTCGTGCCGGCCTTCATCACCGTCACGCGGGGGGTGTAGATGCAGCCCCTCTGATCGACGGTGGCTTTCTTCATCGCCTTGGAGAACTTCCCGCCCTTGGCGCCCTTAATGGAGACGACCGCCCAGGAGACGCCGCCGTCTTTCACGACGAGGCTATCGTCGGTGATCTTGTTTTTCCCGCAGACTTTTTTGTCCTTGTTCACCGAAAGGACCTTCGGCGCGGGTGCTTTTCCACTGAACTTGATGGTCCCCGATACGGAGCCCGCGAAGGCGGACCCGGCCAGGGCCAGACTCACCGCCGCGAAGACCGCTGCAATTTTCAATGATAGGTGTCTGATGCGCATGTTCGCTCCTCTCCTGCGTTTGAAAGAAACTCCGTTCCTTGATGATGACCGGAAAAGATGCTCTCGAAGCGGGTCCCGTGAATTCCAAAGCGGCCGATCCCGCCCCCCGGATAGATAAGGGAATTTGACGCGAAATGGAAGCGCCTCCTGCCCAGAGTTTATCACGAACCCGCCGACGGTCCCGATCTTTCCTCTAAATTAAACACTTTCAATTACTTGCTGAAACCATCCTCCCCTCCGGCTCACCGGGAGGCGCCGATGGAACCCCGGCCGAATCCCTGATAAGAGTAGGGGCCCGCCCGGAGAGGGTGCCGCATTCAATTCAGAGGAAAAAGGAGCGCCGTTTGTTCCATCCATCCCGCCCGAAAAACGATTTTCCCCGCTCTCGCCGCCGGGCGCTGTGGGCCGCTATCGCGCTGGCGCTTCCGCTGGGCCTCCTCCCGCCCTCGGCGGCCCATCACACCAGCCGGATTTCGTACGTCTACCAGGAGGTGGGAGAGAAGCCTTCGGGCTGTTATTCGATCAAGCTGGCCGCCACCCCGCCGAAGTGGACGCCCGGGAAGGGCGGGAAAATTTCGCCCGGGGCGCTTCACAAAAAAATGAGCGCATATTCTCACCGGTTTTTACTCCACCTGCGCCGCCGGCGCGATTTGAAAGCCATCGGCGGCCCGAGGGTTTGGCTGACGTTCGAGCGGGACGATTGGCGCGAATCCTTTCCGCTCCGGCGGTCGCGCATTGGCGGCGAGCCGGCCTACGCCGCCAACGTCGCGCTGGGCCCGAGAGGCGCCTACGCGGTCACCGCCCGCATCGAGGGAGCGCCTCATTCGGGCTGCAAGAAAATCCCAAAGGACGGGAAAATATCGGTGAGCTTCGAATTCGAAAACGACTTCGAATCGCTCAAGGAGGTGATGACCGCCCTGGAGAGCGCCCTCCACCGGCTGGCCAAGCGGACGCTCACCCTCGGGCTCGACGGAGAGTTCGTCCCGCCCCGGGCGGAGAAGCGGATCAGGGACCAGGCCGCCCGCCTCAAGGATCTTGTCCAATGGACGGTCAATCTGAGGGAAGGCGCCGCGCAGGAGATTTACGAGGACCGGGCCGCCCGGCTCCTCGAAGTGACGGAAGAAATCGAAGCCGCCGCCCGGAAGTCGGATTACGGCGGAATCGTCCGCCGGCTCGGAGAGACGCGGGCGGCCTGCGCGGGGTGTCATGATATCTTTCAGGAGGCGGACGCCACCGGCGGCCCGCCCAAACTCCCCCTCGAATCATCGAGGCGGAAAGACAGGTGAAGACTTCGCCGGCCAGCGGAATCAAAACCTTTTTAATTCGCCAAATGCGCCATCAACTTATTTCTATTCAATCGGAGATAACCTTGAAAACCACCGGTAAAATCACGAACCGGGCCGTATCGATGCTGCTTACCGCCGCAGTCGCCGCCGCCGCTGTCACCATTGCTCTTCCCGCCACCGCCGGGGCCGCCAGCCCTGCGAGGGCCGCCGAATCGAAAAAGGCGGCGCCCGGGATGGACAGGGAGCGGATCGAAAAACTGATCGAGCGTTACATCCTCCGCCACCCGGAGGTCATCCTGAAGTCGGTCCGGGACCATGAGGCCCGCCAGAAGGCGGCGCGGGCCGCACGGGCGAAGGAAAACCTCAAGACCCGACGCGAAGAACTCACCCGAAGCCCCGGCTCCCCCGTCGGAGGAAACCCCGAGGGCGATGTCACCGTGGTCGAGTTCTTCGACTACAACTGCTCTTACTGCCGCCGGTCGTTTCCGGCGCTCGTGGAGATCGAAAAAAGCGACCCCAAGGTGCGGATCGTCTTCAAGGAATTCCCCATCCTCGGGCCGGGCTCGCTTCTCGCGGCTCGCGCGGCGCTGGCCGCGAAGTCGCAGGGAAAATACGTCGAATATCACAAGGCGCTGATGGGCGGCCGGGCCAAGACGAGCGAGGCGGGCCTCATGTCGCTCGCCGCCTCGCTGGGGATGGACGCGAAAAAACTCCGGAGGGAGATGGACGCCCCCGCCATCATGAAAGAACTCGCCCATAACCGGGCGCTGGCCCGGGCGCTCGGCATCACCGGAACCCCCGCCTTCGTCGTCGGGAGCGAACTCGTACCCGGCGCGGTGGACGCCCGGGGTCTGCGCGAGTTGATCCGGAAGGCCCGCAAGGGCATGTAGGGCCTCCGGCTCGAAGGCGGCCAGAGCGGCTGGGCTTTTGTCTGGGGGGGGGCCCTTACACAGGAGGCCACGCCACAACCACACCGCACTTGGGCCCGGTTGATACTCCCCCCCGGGAATTTTCCGCCTCGCCCGGAAATAACTGATTCCCCCGGCTTTGTCTCCTGGCGGCTTTCCTCCGCACCTCTTTGAAACAATAGAAGAATATTAATTCATATTTTCTTCTATGTTCTTGAAATTGTTTACCTTGACTAATTCAGGTTTAATCGATATTATTATCTTATTAAAGATGCACTTGTATTTTTTGTTCATTGTTCATGGCAAGGCCCTCCCACAATCATCCCGCTTTGAGCACGGGGGATGAAACCAAGAATTCGTTTCAGGCTTCGACATCCGGTTTCGCGCTTCGTTTTTCGCTTGTTTTCCTCAAGAGGGAGAGTCTTTATGTGGAAACGTGGGGTCGCCTTATCCGCCATCTTTCTGTTCGCCCTGGCGCTTCTCGCGCCGGCCGCCGCCGATGCGGCAAAGAAGAAGGGCAAGAACGACAACGAAAAACACGACAAGGACAAAGGAAAGGGCAAGAGCAAGGGCCTCGCCCACCGCGTGGCGGCGCTCGAGGCGCTCGTGGCCTCGCTCCGGAGCGAGCTGGCCGCCGAGGCGGCGGCGCGCGAGTCGGGCGACGGGCGACTGGCGCGGGCCATCCGCACCATCGAGCTCACCCCCGGCCCGCAGAGCATTCAGGGTGTAGCAGGCCCGACAGGGCCTGCTGGTCCAGCCGGACCGGCTGGTGCTAATGGCGCTGACGGTGCGGTGGGCGCTCAGGGACCGCAGGGCGTTAAAGGCGATACGGGCCTAACAGGCGACACCGGCCCGCAGGGCGACCAAGGGCCGCAGGGCGATCCGGGCATTCAAGGCATACAGGGTATTCAGGGTGCCAAGGGTGATCCGGGCATTCAAGGCATACAGGGTGCAGTCGGCGACACCGGCCCGCAGGGCGACCAAGGGCCGCAGGGCGATCCGGGCATTCAAGGAATTCAGGGTATTCAGGGAGCCAAGGGCGACACCGGCTCACAGGGCATTCAGGGTGTAGTCGGCGACACCGGCCCGAAGGGTGATCCGGGTGTCAAGGGTGATCCGGGCATTCAAGGTATTCAGGGTGTAGTCGGCGACACCGGCCCGCAGGGCGACCAAGGCCCGCAGGGTGATCAGGGCATTCAAGGAATCCAGGGTATTCAGGGTGCCAAGGGTGATCCGGGCATTCAAGGCATACAGGGTGTAGTCGGCGACCCCGGCCCGAAGGGCGATCCGGGCGCCGACGGCAAGGACGGTGTTGACGGCGCGGGCAGCCTGATCGCTCCTTACGTGGAAGTGAAAACGGAGGATATCAACGGCCTCAAGGGCCCGCACATCATCTTCAGCGGGGCGAACGTTCACGTCCGGGACGGCTCGGGCGGCACCTCGGACGCCACCGGCATGCCCGGCCAGGGCAACCTGATCGTGGGCTACAACGAAGCGAACGGGGATGACGACCAATTCAGGGGCGGCTCGCACAACCTCGTCGTCGGGCCCCACCACCAGTACGCCAGCTACGGGGGTTTCATCGCGGGATACGACAACGGGATCGAGAGCCGCTACTCCAGTATCGGCGGCGGCCACGAGAACATTGCCTCCGGCTTCTTCTCCAGCGTCAGCGGCGGCTTCAGAAATACGGCCAGCGGCGGCTCCGCCAGCGTCAGCGGGGGTTATGACAACGAGGCCAGCGGCGGCTACTCCAGCGTCAGTGGCGGCAGTCTAAACACGGCCAACGGTTCCGCCTCCAGCATCAGCGGCGGCGGTCAACACACGGCCAGCGGCACTCACGCCAGCGTCAGCGGCGGTCTTCGAAACTTGGCCAGCTACAACTACGCCAGCGTCAGCGGGGGTTTGGACAACATTGCAAGCGGGAATCAGTCCAGCGTCAGCGGGGGCAGGGACAACACGGCCAGCGCCAACCAATCCAGCGTCAGCGGGGGCAATGACAACAGGGCGCTAGGCCGGTACGCCAGTGTCAGCGGAGGGAAGGCCAACAAGGCGGGCAACCTGAATTACCCAAACAACGCGTCCTTTGGCGCATCCGCCAGCGTCAGCGGCGGGTTGAACAACGTGGCCTGGGGGGAAGGCTCAAGCGTCTCGGGTGGACAACTACACTATGCCTATGGCGGTTACTCGAGCGTCTCGGGCGGTTCCAGTAACGAAGCCAGAGGTCTGAACGCAAGCATCCTGGGCGGAGGCAACAACAAAACCAACGCGACCGGCGCGACCGTCTCAGGCGGAAGCGGGAACGAGGCCTTAGGAGGAAACTCGAGCGTAAGCGGCGGCTTATTCAACAAGGCCACCGTGTTGGCTGCGAGCGTGAGCGGCGGAAGGAACAACGTGGCCAGCGGCACCAACTCCAGCGTCAGCGGGGGCATGTGGAACACGGCCAACGGCGACTATTCCAGCGTCAGCGGGGGCAGACATAACAGGGCTGGTGACGGCCAAACTTACTTGGGCGACTACGCCAGTGTCAGCGGGGGCTTTGAAAATCTGGCCGGGGGCATGTACTCCAGCGTCAGCGGGGGCGCAAGCAACTTAACAACCGGCTTTGCCGACAGCGTGAGCGGGGGACGTTCCAACCACGCCGGCGGCGGGCACTCCAGCATCAGCGGAGGTTATGATCATTCTGTCGGCGCTCAGTACAACTGGCGGGCCGGGCACTTGGCCTCGTCTCAATAACCTCGAAAGCGGGCCGGGGGACACCGCTCCTCCGGCGGCTTAGGAAGTCTCGCAATCACCGCCCCCCGGGTCTCGGCCCGGGGGGCGTTTTTTGTGTGCCGGGGAGCGGGAGCGCGCACGCCGGGTGGACGCGCACGCCGGGTGGACGCTCACGCCGGAGGGCGCTCCCTTCGGAGGGCGCTCCCTTCGGAGCGCCACTACGCGGAATCTTCTCATCCTCTGTTTCAGCTGCTCCCTGTGTTTGCGAAAGACATCGGCGCCGGCGCGAACGGCGCCGTCTGGAATATCGGCTTCAACGCGGAATATTGGTAATTTCGATCCTTAGGGCTTACTTTCGTCCCAGGGACCGCCAACATGAGGAGTGCGCTACATCCGGTCAGGCGGCCCCGTCGAGGGATTTAAAAGGAGGGTTTCCCCGTGGAGGAGAGCAATACGCGCTCTAAGAATCTCAAGGCGCAGCCGATTCGCCCTATCGAACTATTGAATTATCAGGAAGGAAGCGTCGTCAGCCGAACCCTCATCAACGAAAAAGGAGGGACGGTTACCCTTTTTGCGTTTGACGAAGATGAAGAATTAAGCGAGCACACCGCCCCGTATGATGCGCTCGTCCAGCTTCTCGAAGGGGAGGCCAAAATTACCATTGCGGGCGCGGCCCATCATGTGAAGGAAGGTGAGATGATCATCATGCCCGCCGGAGAACCCCATGCCGTGAAGGCGGGAGAGAAATTCAAAATGATATTAACCATGATCAAGACATAATACGGCTCCAAGCCGTACATGACGAATTACCGGTCTTCACGGCACTGGAAACAAATATCTTTTCAATAAATTTCATGGTGATAATCACGGATATACATGGGAAATGTGGAGTCAAGTAACACCGGCCGACAATCCACCCTCCGCGCTCACTCGATTGGACGCGGGGGGGTTATGTTTTTTGGTGTCGTTCCGACAGGAACGAAGGTTTCGCCGGTTGGGGCCTTTGGTGGTTATGGTTTTTCCGGCGGAAAGCCGAGGTTGATGCCCTGAACTCTTGCGCTCACACAGGAACCCCCCGTTGATGCCCCCCGCCGGTCTGCTAGAATACCCGCCTGAATTCAACCGACCCATGGAGACGGGAGCGATAACGTGAGCGAAAACAACGATCAGGCGGTGGTGCCCCAGACGCTGGACGGCTGGTCGGTGCTCCACCAGATTTTCAGCGTGGACTGGCCCCGTTGGAACGCGGCGCCGGAGGCGGAAAAAGAGGAGATAGTCGAGGGCGCGGCGGGGTATCTGGAAAAGGCCGCCGGTGTCGAGGATGGAGAGAGCGCGGCGTTCAGCCTGCTCGGGCACAAGGGGGATCTGCTGCTGCTCAATTTCAGGAAGACGCTGGACGAGTTGAACGAGGTGGAACTCGGCTTCAGGCGGCTTCCGCTCTACGGCTACCTCAGCGAGACGACTTCGTATCTCTCGTTCCTCGAGCTCGGGCTCTACGAGATGACCGTCAAATTTCACAATGAGCTCATCGAGGCGGGCCTGAAGCCGGATAGCGATGAGTGGAAAGAGCGCTGGGCCGCCGAGATGGCCGGTCAGCGAGAGCGGATGATCGGGAGGCTCTACATGGAGATACCCGAGGACCGGTATCTTTGTTTCTACCCGATGAACAAGCGGCGGGGGGAGGAGAAGAACTGGTACGGCCTGCCGATCGACGAGCGGCAGATGATGATGCGGGACCACGGGATGGTCGGGAGGAAGTACGCCGGGCGGGTGAAGCAGATCATCACCGGGAGCATCGGGCTCGACGATTGGGAATGGGGGGTTTATCTTTTCGCGCCGGACCCGCATGTGTTCAAGGAGCTGATTTATGAGATGCGCTTCGATGAGGCGACGGTCTGGTACGGGGAATTCGGGCCGTTTTATAGCGGGCTCCGCATCAAGCCCTCAGAGTTGTCGGGGGTGTTGATCGGTGTGGCCGGCAGCTAGCGCCCCTTAATAATATGGCGAGGATTCTCATCGCGGGGTGCGGCTATCTGGGGGCCGCGCTGGGGCGGCGGCTGTTCGGGGCGAGCCACGAGGTCTGGGGGCTGCGCCGCGGTCCCTCCGGGACAGGGGTACCAGAATCGGGCCCCTCCGGGGCAAGGGTGCCGGAAGCAAACTCGTCCGAATCGGATTTCTCCGAAGTAGACCTTCCTGAAAAAATCGCGCCATTCATCGCCGATCTGGGCGACCCGGAATCCCTCGAAGATCTACCCGTCGGTCTCGATTTTGTTTTCTACACGGCGGCGGCGGACGAGGCGGCGGAGACGGCCTACCGGTCGGCTTATCTCACGGGCCTTGAAAATATCCTGACCGCGCTTTCAAGCCAAAATCAGAATTTGAAACGGTTTTTTTTCACCTCGAGCACGGCGGTCTACGCGCAATCCACAGGCGAGTGGGTGGACGAGGACTCGCCCGCCGAGGCCGCGCATTTCAGGGGCCGGATCATGCGCGAGGCCGAGGAGATGGCGCTGGGCGGGCCTTATCCGGCGACGGTGGTCCGCTTCGGGGGAATCTACGGGCCGGGCCGTACGCGGCTGATCGAGGCGGCCCGAAGGGCGCTGGAGACTGGATCACCGGTGGAAACCGGTGACGGCCCGCCTGAGGAGGCCGGCCCGTATGTGAACCGGATCCACCGGGAGGATTGCGCCGGAGTGTTTCATCATCTGATGGGGATGAGCGAACCCGCGCCGCTCTATGTGGGGGTGGATCATGAACCCGCCGGGAAATGCGAGGTGCTTCGCTGGCTGGCCGGGGAACTGCGGGTTTCAGATACGCGGAATATCCGGCCTGGGGGGGGGCGCGGGAAGCGCTGCTCAAGCGCCCGGCTCCGCGCGGCGGGATACACCTTCATCCACCCCACGTTCCGCGAGGGGTACGGCGCGATACTGGCCGGGGAGGGCGGCTGAAGGAACTGTGCTCAGGCGGGGCTACTGGCCCAAGAGGGAGCGGAGGTCGCCCCGAAGTTTTTCGAGGGACTCCTCTTCGGCGCTGCGGTAATACCCCCTGACCCGCGCCCGCCGATCGAGCAGGACGAAACGCGAGCTATGGACGATGGGGTTCTCGCCCGGCCGAGGCGAGTTGTGCCGGGGATGGTGCCCATATGCGGGGGTGGGTGCGAGGAAACCCGCCAGGCGCCCTAGGAGAGCGCCCGCGGCGCCTGATTTCGCGCCTGTCAGGGCGTGAGGAAGGCGCAGTCCTTTTCCGATGAGGTTGGCCACGGCTTTCTCCTCGCCCGTCAACAAAACCCACCGGCTCATATTGATATGGCGGGACCGGGCATAGCTGGCCAGAACAGCGGGCGTATCGTGTTTGGGATCGAGGGAAATTGCGAGAAACCACAACTCTTCGGAGGCCTTGAATTCTTTTTCAATGGCCTGGAGCGTCGTTATTTGGAGGGGACAGGTATCCTCGCAGCGGGTGAAAATCGTGTTGACCACCCAGACCTTACCGAAAAGGCTTTTCAGGGTAAGGTTCCCGCCCCGGGAATCTGGAAGCGAAAACTCGGGCAATTCGCCGTATACAGGCAAAGATGTACTATCCCTCTCCATCAACCAAATGGCCCCTACCGCCAAAACCGCCGCCAGGGCGATAATCCCGGGCAGGAACACTTTTTGATTCACCCCATCGCCCCCCATAAAACCCCTCTCCTCGCAAAATAGGTGAAGCTGATTTTCCCAAAAACCCGAAAAAAAATACAACTCCTGGCGGCGTTCCGAAAGGATGAAAACACCCTTCGCCGCTGTTAGATTAAACGACAGTGAAACGAAAGTTCTTTGCCCGGAAAGTATAAATAATGCTCAAAACGCTGGCACTTGGCCTCCCGGTCGGACTGTTATTCGGCTATGCCCTTCAGCGCGGGCGTTTTTGCATGTACTCCGCCTTTCGGGACCTGTTCTTCGCGCGGGATTTCACCTTGTTCCGCGCCTATATCTTGGCTTTGCTCGTACAGATGGCAATCATCCATGGGCTGGATGCTGCCGGATATCTCACCGTTCGGCCATTCGGATTTACCTGGTTGGCAGCCATCGTAGGCGGTTTGATTTTTGGAGCCGGCATCTCTCTGGCCGGAGGCTGCGCCTCGGGAAGTTGGTACCGCATCGGGGAAGGGATGGTGGGCTCCATATTAGCAGTGCTCGGTTACGGTTTGGGCGTTGCGGCGACTTTCTGGGGTGCATTGAACCCTCTTTCCACCTATCTTCGTGCCTATCGAGCGCCATATGCCCTGGGAAGCCTTCAGGGGCTTACAGGATTTTCAAAATGGACGGTCATCGCCCTTATTATCGGCATCGGCGGTGTCTGGCTGGCGCGGTCCCCCCGTCCGAAAGTTTTCACAGGCTGGCCTTGGACCAAGGCGGGTGTTGTCATCGGCCTAATCGCCGCTCTTGCGTGGATTGCCTCCGCAGGGGTTGGCCGAAATTTCGGCATGAGCTTTACAGGACCCTCGGGCATGATCATCCGGTACGTAACCACCGGTCAGGACTCCTCCCTCGGCTGGGGTTCGTGGATGATAATAGGAGTTCCCATGGGAGCCTTCATTAGCGCTATATGGTCAAATGAATTCAAATGGCGGGCCCCGGCCCCTGATCGCATGGCGAAACAGTTCGTTGGCGGACTCATGATGGGCTTTGGAGCAGCGGCAGCGGGAGGATGCAACATCGGGCACAGCCTAACCGGCCTGGCAGCCCTATCCACAACGAGCCTACTCGCCACGATATTTATCATTATCGGAAGCTGGCTGGGCACTTATATCTTTTTCATGAGGAGATGATGGAATGCCTGAAACAATGACTATTGATTTAAAGGGAGAAATCTGTCCGGATCCCCTCATACAAGTCCAGGAGGCGATGAAAAACGCCTCCTCGGGCGATATATACATCATTGTCGTGGACTATCCCCTTGCGGTGGAAAATATCGCCCGCTGGGCAGAGAGCGAAGGCGACGACTTTCAGGTGGAGCAGATGGGGAGCGAATGGAATATCCGGATTACAAGGGCGTAAGGATAAGTTTTCCCGTTACCTCTCCATTCCAGAGGAGGTTGTGGGCCTCATTGGCCTCCGCGAGCGGCATCTCTCGGAATACATGCATCCGGAGCTTTCCGGCCTCCAGAATGGGGGAAAACCGCCTCACCAACTCCTGCAGGCGCAGCGGAAGGTTCACCATCGACAGGCAGAGGATTTGCGCATCCTTCATCAGCGCCTTCTGGACGCCAAAACTCGCATCGGGGTCCAGCCCTTTCGAAGTTCCCACCACGGCGATTCGGCCGCAGGGGCGAATCGCGTCGATATCCTTATCGAGATTCGCTTCCGAGGCGATTTCAATTATGACATCGACACCCCGGCCAGCGGTGATCTCGGAGCACCTTTCGGCGAAGTCCTCCTCCCGGTAGTTGATTGTCTCGTCGGCACCCATGGCGCTACATATCTCAACCTTTTCCGGTGTGCTCGCCGTCGCGACCACCCGGCAGCCAACCGCCTTGGCCAGCTGTATCGCCGCCATGCCCACGCCGCCAGCCCCGCCCTGGACCAGAACCGTCTCCCCGGCGGCGGCCCGGCCGTAAATCACGACCGCGTTCCAGGCCGTTATGAACTGTACGGCGATTCCCGCCCCTTCGGCGTAGCCGTAGACATCGGGCAGATTCAGCGTCCACGGGGCCCCCAACCGGACCAACCCGGCATAGGCGCCGCCCATCGCCCGGCCACAGACCCGTTGGCCCACACGAAAACCCTCCACGCCGGCGCCCACCTCGACCACATCCCCCGCCGCCTCGGGGCCCGGAATATAGGGCGGCTCCACGAACTTGTGAAACGGGTGCATCCCCCCCCTGATGGTGACATCCACGGGATGCGCGCCGATGGCGCGGGTGCGGATGAGCACCTCGCCCTCCCCCGCTTTCGCATCCTCCACCTCGTCGAGACTCATCGGCGTATCAAGGCCAAACTTGTGGACACGCATCGCCTTCATTTAGTGCTCCTTCGCGCAAGGGCTATTATGAGGATATCCCGATAATAACGCGCCGATTCACAGCCGACCCGCGAACCAGCCCGCATTTCCCGAACTTTGGTTTCCGAATTTTCCGGGCTTAGGAGCCGCATTTCCCGCCGCCCGCCTCCAGCGCTAGGCTTCGAGAAAACCCTGCACCTCCCCGAACAAATCCCCGCGCCGCTTCTCGTACTGCGCGAAATGGGTCGCCCCCCCGAGGACGGCGTACCGCTTCCCCGGGCTCGACCCGAGCGCCCCGAAAAGACGCTGCGCCTCGGCGTCCTTCGAGACGAGGTCATACTCCGCCCGGACCAAAAGCGCCGGGCAGCGAACTTTAGCCGCGTCGAAAAACGCCTTCCCCCGCGTCCGGTCGTAATGGTCGGCCATGAGCCCGTTGGGAACCCGCACCGCCGGGTACCGCCGGCGGCGGCCCTCGCGGTCGTGGCGAATCTGCTCCCGCCAATAGGCGCGCACCGCTCTACTCTCCCGAAACGCTTTTTCCCGCCCCTTGGGTATCAGCCGGCTCCAGTTCCGCTGCTGCCCCTTCTCGGTCGCCCAGCGCCAGGCGCAGAAAAACTTCGGATTCAGTTTTCCCGGCCGGGCCGGGTCCTCGAACAGAGCGAATTCTCCGGGAGCTTCACAAAGATAGAGCGGCGAAACCAAAACAAGCTTCCGCGCCCGCGCCGGCTTGGCGGCGGCATACGCGGCGGTCAGCATCGTTCCCTGCGCCCAGCCCAAAAGGTTCAGACGGTCCACCTCCCGCCGCTCGCAGATGAACCGGGCCGCCGCCTCGACGTCCCTCACCGCCTCCTCTGCGCGCACCGCCGGCGACTTCCCCCGGGGGCTCACCGTCATCTCCCGGGGCCGGGTCGAGGCGCCGTAGCCCCTCAGCGAGAGCGCGAAGACATCAAAGCCCCGCTCCGCCATGTAATCCATCCACGAATACCCCGGAACCGGAAAATCGAAGGCCGCCGCCCCCGGTATGCTCTGCCCGTGGACGCAGAGAAGCGTCCCCGCCGCCTCGGCGCGAAGTCCCCTCGGGCGCTTTTCCCTCAGATGAAGGCTGATCCCCTGATCGAGCGAGGGGATCATATGATCTTCGGCGAGAATCTTTCCGGTCTTGTTTCCCATGGTTACGTCCTCAAATCCCACCCTTACACCCTCAACCCGACTCTCCCGTATCCACTCTCAAACCAAAATCAGACGCCCTTCGGATAGGTTGTACCGTATCCCTCCTACTTCCTCCCGGCCAGCCGTCTCAACATCGCTTCGGCACGCTTTAAAAACGCCGCCGCCTCCTTCTCCTTGCCCATCTTCCCGTAGAGGATTATCAGGTTGTTCAGAACGATTCCGATCAAAGGGTTGTCCGGCCTCATTTTTATTTCGCTGATGGCAAGGGAGCATTGCAAAAACGATTCGGCCTCCCGGTATTGGCCATGATATATATAGAGGTTGCCTAGTTTGTTGAGGATAGTGGCTGTAGTGGTGTTGTTGAGGTCCCCGGGCATCGAAGAATTCCCCAAAATGGCCAAGGAGCTTCGGTATTGGGCCTCGGCCTCCTCGTAGCGGCCTTTGGCCTCGAAGAACTCGGCTCGGTGGCTGTGGTCCAGGGCCTCACGCCGGGCTCCACCCTTTTGGCCGCCGCCGGGCTTTTCCGGCATCGCCTTCCAGGTCCTGGCGAGTCCCCTCCGCTTTCCGAGCTTCTCGAATATGGCCAGCGCCCTCTGGCAGAGCGGCCCGGCATCTGTAAAATTGCCTGATCGCCGGAGGCGTCCGGCTTCTGCGTAGAGACGCTTCCCCTCCTCGGGCAGGTTCGGCCGTTTGCGCGCTCTCTCCTGGGCTATCTTCTTCTGCTTCTCGTACACCCTCTTTTGTATCTTCAACGCCCTGGTACGGAGGGGGACGGCTTCCTTCGAGTTCTTCTGCGTCGAAAGGATAAAAGCCAGCCGGTTGAGAAACAAAACGAGGCTCGGGTGCTCCGCCCCCACCGCCTTTTCCCGAATTTTAAGGGCGCGCTTGGCAAGCGGAAGCGCCTCGGTGAAACGGCGGGCCTTGATCAGGCCCAGCACCTTCGCTTCGATGCGCTTCGCTTCATCGAGCGGCGCCTGGGCCGCGAAGGATGGAGGAACGAGCAAAGCCACGCAGAGAAAGAGCGCAACAAGAGTCTTAGAGGTAAGACGCATGGCATGAACCTCCCCAAGTTAGGGACCCTTCGCGGCTTCACCCACCGGGTGTTCTCCACCAGCGGGCGAGAGGGGTGGTCAACTGTTTGAATTATAAACCGTAGGGGGGATGAATGGGGCAACAATTATGAATTCATCCGGAAAATCCGGCCCTACTTTTCTTCCGCCTTCCAGGGCGCGGGGGGCGGGGGTTGTTTCATCCAGCGGAGGAGCTCTCGCGCCCTGGCCTCGTAGACCGCCCGCGCGCTCTCGGGGGTCCAGCGGTGAAACCCCTCCCCGCTTTTCACGCCCAGCTTTCCCTCGGCCACCATTTTCCTGACCAGCGCCGAGCCCTCTGTCCGGCTATCCAGATGGGGGAGCACGTTCCGCTGGCTGTGGTCCGACATGTCAAGCCCGGTGAAATCCGTGAGGATGCACACCCCCATCACCGGGAACAGCCGGCCCACCGAGCGCATCACGGTGTCCACCGCCTCGGGCGTCGCGTAGCCCTCCTCGATGATGTGGGCCACCTCCCGGCGAAGGGCGGTCGTCAGCCGGACGCCGATATGGCCCGGAATCTCCTTGCAGACCACAGGCTCCTTGCCCACCCGGCGCAAAAGGGCGCATGTCGTCTCGACGGCGGCCGGGTCCGTCCGCTCGCCCGGCACGACCTCGACCACCGGCATCAAGGGCGGGGGCGTGTAATTGTGCGTCGATACGCAACGCTCGGGATGGTTGGTGTTCAGCGAGATATCCGTCATCCGGAGGCCCGAGGTCTCGCTGGTCAGGATGGCATGAACCGGCGCCAGGGCGTCCATCTCCCTGAAAATTCGCTGCTTGAGAGAGAGGTCGTCCACCACCGCCTCGGTGATGAAATCGGCCTCCCGTACGGCCTCGCCGAGATCCGTCGTCGGTGAGATCCGCGCCAGGGCCTCCTCGGCGTCGGCCCGGCTCGACAGCCCCTCCTCGACGAAAAGATTCAGCCCCTTTTCCACCTCGCCCAGGGCGCGGACCGAACTCTCCCGGGTCCGGTTGAACATCGCGACCGGGTAGCCCCCCTGGGCGAAAAACTGGGCCACCCCGTGACCCATCAGACCTCCGCCGACGACGGCGATCTTTTTGATTCGCTCGAGACTGTAATCCGCGGCCATGCGCCTCTCCTAGGTGATATAACCGGAGGTCTTGACTCCCCGGAGCATCTCGCCGATTTTTATCCGGTGCACGTCCGAGGTGCCGTCGATGTGGTAGCACATCAGCGAATCGCGCAGGATCTTTTCGACCGGATAATCCTTCATGTAGCCGTAACCGCCCATGAGCTGCAGAGCGAGATCGCACACCTTGGGCCCCACGTCCGAGGCGAAGATGGAGGAAAGAACCCCCTTCGACGAGTCGTAGTCGGGCTGATCGGCCATCCAGGCCGTCTGAATCGAAACCGCCCTCGCCGCCTCGACGAGCGAGGCCATCTCCCCCAGCCGAAGGGCCACCGTGGGGTGTTCGATGATGGGCCGCCCGCCCTGAACCCGCTCCTTGGCGTATTCGAGGGCGTACTCGAACGCCGCCCGCGCCAGGGCCACCCCGAAGGCCCCGGTGGTGGGCACGTGCTTCGCGCCGAATGAGCCCAGAAACGACAGGCCCTTTCCGACCTCGCTCACCCGGTTGAAATCCGGTACGCGGCAATTCTCGAATACCATCTCGGCGTTCATCATGAGGCGGTTGCCCAGCTTGTCGTGGATGCGGCCGATGGTGAATCCGGGGGTGCCCGATTCGATGAGAAACACCGTCACCCCCTCTGTGACGCCGACCGAGCGGTCGGTTCTCGTCGAGACGAAATAGAGCCTGCTCACCGAGGCGCTCGCGACAAAATGCTTGGTTCCGTTGATCACCCATTCGTCGCCGTCCTTTACCGCCGAGGTGCGCATTCCGCCGTCGGGCTCATCGTAGGGCATCAGGTTGTCGCACCCGGCGTCCGGCTCGGTGATTCCCACAGCGAGAAGCGCTCTGGGGTCGTCGGTGAACTTGGGAAGGAAAAAATCGCGCTGCTCGGGCGTGCATCGCTCGACGAGGAGCTTCGCCATCTTCCAGGCCTGGTGAAAATGGGTGGCGAAGCCCGAATCGCCCTGGCACAGCTCCTCGAGCATCAGAAGATGCGTCAGGATGCCGATGCCCGCGCCGCCGTATTCCTCGGGCAGCGCCGTTGTCCGGAGCCCCAGCTCCGAGCCTTTTTCGATCAGGTGCCAGGGGAACTTTTCGTGCACTTCCTTGGGATCGGAAATCTTGTCGAACTCGACGGCGACGGGCTTGACGTCGTTCACCGCGAAATCATGAGCCAGTTTTTTAAGCGCCAGTTGCTCTTCGGTAAAATTGAAATCAACCATGATCGGCCCCTCCCGCCTCACGCATCAAAATAGGCATTGATGGAAATGCGTCCGCCGGACACCGCGCGGACCGGCTCCGCCGCGACTCAGCCCACGACATGAATTTCGTCCAATGGATACTGGTGAAGGTTTTCGATGCCATCGCCGGTGATGACCGAGGTGTCGCCGATCCAGATGCCGCTCTTCTCGTCCTCGGTGGTCGGCCACCCGATGACATTCATGCACTGGTTTTTCTCGAACACGAAATCGGCCCCTGAGACCTCGCCCCCGGCCGTCCGGATATCGGGCTTGGAGTTGTAATTCGACCAGCCGAAAACGCTGGACTTGGGCTTGTACCCGGCCGCCGCGATCGTATCGACGCAGCAATGCGCGATATCGCCTCCGGTCAGCCCCGGCTTGATGGCCGCGTGAAGCTCCCGGTAGCTTTTTTGGCCGAGCAGGAACATTTCTTCGTACTCGGGGGTCGGGTCCCCCATGAAATAGGTTCCCCAGATTTTTCCGAAATAGCCGCCGTAGCCCACGGCGATCTCGGTCATGATGACATCGCCCATTTCGATGGGGGTGGTCAGGGCGAACTCGTGGGCGTAGGACATCTCGGGTGCGCTCATCGGGGTCCGGCCGACGTGGCCGAAAGGAATCTTGCCGTCCATGCCCTGGGCCGTCTGCATCACGAGATTATGCAGATCGCAAGGCCGGGCGCCGGGCCGCGTCGCCCGCACCAGGACTTCGTAGACGGCGTCGGTCATGGCCACCCCGCGGCGGACGTATTCCATCTCCTCCTCGCTCTTGATGAGGCGCAAATCCTCGAACCACTCGGTGACGTACACGAACTCGGTCTTCGGGAGCGCCCCGGTGATGGCGATATGGTGATCGTGGGGGAGGTTGATGTTGGCCCAGTGCATGGCCCCGACGATACCGACCTTCTTTCCCTCCACCCCCAGTTCGGCCAGCCGGTCGGCCACGCGTAGCGGGGTCTGGGCCATTCCGCCGGCGCGGACATCCTTGAGCGGGGTCATTCGTTTCGCATTGGTGAGGTGATTTCCCCAGGTGACGAAAACCGTCGGCTCGCCCTCGAGAGGAAACACCGCATAGGTCTGAACCATCGCGGCGAAGCTCGTGATATAGACGACGTTGGGCTGGGCGGGCTCGTTCCCCAGGTAGCCGCCGATACCGTAAACGATCAGGGCTTCGAGCCCTTTTTCCGCCATTTCGGCCCGGATTCGGGCGTACCGGCTCTTGTATTCGTCTTCCGAAAACCAGGGCCAGAAATTATTCTGACATTTCATTCGGGATTCTCCATTCCGGTTTCGCTCGGGCGCCGCGCCCGCCTTAAAGGGCGCTGGCCACCTTGAAGCGCTTGATATAGTTTCCGCCGTCAAGATGCTTGATGCAGAAGGCATCCCGCAGGAGCTTTTCGAAAGGCGAGTCCTTCATCACACCGGCCCCGCCGGCCAACTCGGCCGCCTTGTGAGCGATCTCGAAAGTGTTCTCCGTGCAGAAGGCCATCACACCGGGTACGGCCTTCGGGTCGGGCGGCTCGTGATCGACCGACCAAGCCACGTTCCAGACGAGCGCCCGCATCGCCTGGAGCTTGACGTGCATATCGGCAAGCTCGCAGGCAATGGCCTGATGTTCGATGATGGGCTTTCCGCCCTGGACCCGGTTCTTGCACCAATCGACGATCTCCTCGAAGGCCCGCCGCGCCACGCCGAGACAGCGGGCGGCGTTTAAAATGCCGTCGCTCCTGAGCCCCGCCCGCATGGAAACGAGGCCCTCGTTTTCGGGCCCGAGCATCCACTCCGCGGGCACTCGGCAGTCGTCGAAAATAATCTCCTGATTGCGCAGGAGCCTGAAGCCCATCTTGTCGTGAACCCGGCCGAAGCTCATGCCGGGATGTCCCTTGGGGACCAGAAAACTGGTGCACCCGTCCGACATGCCCTTGTTCGGGTCGGTCCGGGTGAATACGACATAGAGCCGGGCGTTGCCGGCATGGGCGATGAACTGCTTGCGTCCGTTGATGACAAACTCATCGCCCTCCCGGACGGCGGTGGTGCGCACCCCTGAGCCCGGAGCGTCGTAGGGCAGGATATTATCGCCCCCCGAGTCGGGCTCGGTCATGGCGATTGACACCATGAAACCCGGATCGTCGCAATATTCCTTCATCCATTTTTCGCGGACCTCGTCGCTCGCCACATTGGGGTTGAGCATGTGGAGAAGCTTCCGCCCGTTGACGGGGATGCTGGCCAGCGACAGGTCGGCCACACCGAGTTCCTCGCAAACTATTCCGATGGTGACGGTGTCCTCGATACCACCGCCGCCGTACTTCTCGGGCAGGGGGAGGGTGCGAAAACCCAACTCGGAGCACCGCCTCAGAAGTACGTCGCTGACACAATCCTCGGGATTGGGATTTTTATCGAGGTCGGCGACAATGGGCTTTGCCTCATTGTTCACGAAATCGCGGGCAAGCTGACGAAGGGCCACCTGCTCCTCGGAGAGTTTGAAATCAACCATGTAGGCGAACCTCCTATAATTGCCGTGGAAAGAGCGGAGACTTTCCCTGTCCCCACCACTTGTAATATTCAAATCATCAAACAATGCCTGGAACACAAGCGGCGGATGTCCTGTGTTTATCCCTGATTTAAAGGATTATCCGGTCTTTATCCTGCCACACGCGACGAAAATGGGGAACACCGGCGGAGGAGGGTCCGCCGCCCGGATCGGCGCTCATTGACAGGGTTCCGGCCGGTCTCCGCCCTGGGGAAGGGCTTCGGCCAGTCTCACAGCCTTGGGGGCAGGTTTCCGGTCTGGCTGGCGGTGATCTTAACGGCAGTTGCGGGGTATAGGATGGGGTAAAAGGGGAGCGTTCCGAAGAGCATTTTCGCAGAGGCGTTCTCGTGCGAGAAGGGGCGCCCCTGTGTGAGCGTCCCTCGTATTTTAGGGCAACCACGCAGAGCCGCTCCACCGGTTCTAGCTCCGGTTGATTTTCCGCGCTCCGTCGGCGCTGCCGGGCCGGCCCTATCGCGTCCGAGTCATATCGCTCGAGGAAAAACTCGCGGTTCTGCGCGTCTTCATCAGGATACCAGGCAGTGCGAATAGACGGCCCGGCGTTTCTATTCACGGGCGCGAAGCCGCCTGGAGGCGATCCCTGAGAGACGCAAAAGTGCGGATGGCAAACGAATCATTACCGAGTACCGCTTTCCTCCACTGCCGGCGGTAATGTTGAATATTTTCAACGACCGCATGAAAGAGAAGGGATACGTACTGATCCGACAGCCCCGCCGGAAACTTCCTAACTGAAATTCCAGGACATCGTGAAAATCCCTTTACGCCGCCGTATTCGAATCCGGTGCGGACCGGGCGGGTGGCCAGGGATTCGTCTCCAACTCAAAAAAAAACCGGGCAGGGGTTACACCCTGCCCGGCTTATTTCGGCTTGTATTCTAACTAGTACTGCATCCCCACTTTGAACTCGTAGGTATTGTCATGGTATTCAACGCTGCCTTTATTCTCGTTTGTGGATTTTCTTTCATCCTTGAAATCGAACGAGGCGAACCAGGGATACTTTTTCGAAACGGCGGAATATTTAAAGCCCGCCTTCCATGTCAGGAGGCTATCTATACGGCTGGCCCTGACGAAAATGTTCTTCTCATAGGTTGGGTTCAGCGTAAACTTCAGATTATTGGAGATAAATGGAAGATCTTGCGTCAATGTGCCACCAACGTTCCATTTTCTGAAAGCAACCTGTCCCGGAGTCGATGAGCTTTCAAGAGACGATCCGACGGTCCCATTTACGGTCGTTCCTTTTTTCCCATCCCAGGTCAAATCCACATCGGCGCTGATATTGCTCGTATCCCGGTCGGCCTGGTCGGTCGTGCTGATGGTCGTATCAAACATACGCCTTTCGACGCCCACAGTTGCGTGCCCCGTAATCAACGCCGAGGGCGTGAACGAAAGACCGGCCCGGATGGCATGGTCCCTCGCATCGTCCCTCTGGTCGCTTGTAGTACGGTTAGTGTACCTCACCCTTTCAAACTCGTAGTCAACCCGTATATTGGTTTTCGGGGAAATGGCGTATTCAATAAGACCGCCACCCCGGGTCAGGTCGTTTTCCAAGCGGTCCTGAGCAGCACGGTCATACCGGTTCCGGGTCAAGCCGGTGCTCACCTCTATATGGAGCTTGCTCCCGTCATAACCGCCGATACCTATCTGGCTGTCAACTTCTCCCTTAGTCCGGGGAGTCCGTGGACCCGTCGTGGTTTGCGTTTCGCTTGAGGAGGCGTCCGCGGTGTCTTCCCAAGTCCCGTTCGTCCTCCAGTAACCGTTCCCGTTGATTTTTTCAAAGTTCAGGTTGCCGGTTACCGTTTTATTTTCGACATCTTCACCGCCGAACTTGTCGTAATCTATAATCTCGTACTTAAACTTCACATCAAAATCACTTTCCCCGCCAAAAGACCCGCTAAATTTTACAGTGGGGACATAGGTCATGATGGTATCGCTTTTCGTATCCGTATTCGTCAAGAATATGTTGGTGACGTGCCCCCCTCACGTCGGTCCATGCTGAAGCAGCGGATTTTCGATACTCTTTCGGTATGAACCGCCCAACTTGGGGGGATATT
>JAVEPB010000105.1 GCA_030922375.1 bacterium
GCCGGGCATGAGATTCTTGTTGAAGACGTAATTGCAGATCACGTTGAAGGCAAACCAGACTTCCCGCACCTGATCGGCGTCGGGCTCGCTCTCAGGGTCCACGCGAAACGCCTCAAGCCCGCGAAGAACCGAATCATCGGCCTCGATACAGCCTTTCGAGGAATCGCGCACGGGGATGAAGTTGACCACGTTTTCGCCTTTTACCTTCATCTGGTTTTCGAAATATTCACCGGAATCTGAAAATGCCGTAGCCCCCCGAATGGCCTGGCACATGGTCACTGCGGCCCAGTCGTAATCAACTTCCAGCATGAATTTAAATGAATCCATCATTTGGAAGAATTTTTCCCCGGGCAGGCCGACGATGATGTTGCCGCCGACGAAAAGTTCCGGGAAATTTTTCAGCATCTCCGAGAGTTTTCTGAACTTGTCATGGGTAGCGGGCTTCTTGACCTTGCGCAGCATGTCGGGATTTCCCGATTCGATACCCACCTTGAATCCAATACCCTTGGAATCGCGCATTAATTCCAGAAGCTCCTCGTCAATGGTGGAGGCGATCACGCCGTTATTGCTGAACCAGCAGATGTCCCAGTCCCTGGCCGCAATCTCCCGCAGTATCTGTTTGAACTCAGCCTTGTAATAGGTGGGATCGTCATCAAGCCATTCGAAATGGTGGACCCCCAGCTCTTCCACAAGGAAAGTCATTTCAGCCAACACATCCTCGACGGAACGGTGGCGCACGCCCTTGCCCATGAAATCCCGGACCGCGCAGAAGGTGCACATGGCCCGACATCCGCGGGCAAACTGCAGGGGCGCATAGGCGGCATCGCGCATACGGGTGAAGGGATTGAGAGAACCGTATTTGTAATATTCCTCGATAGGGACCTTCTGGTAACTGTCAATAAGGTCGCCCTTGACATCGACGATGTCCGGCGCGCCCATGCTTTCATAAGCTTCCCCGCCGCTCCGAAAATAGATACCCGGCGTCGCCGCAGTGCCTTCGTCTTCCCCGGTCAGGTGGTCGAGAAGAAAATTCAGCTTATTTTCCCCTTCGCCGGAGATGACGAAATGACAGCCGTCGCCGGTGAGGAGGTTTTTCGATTCATAGGTGGCTATCACACCGCCACCAATAACGATGGCGTCGGTCTGTTCGCGGATGATTTCGAGGGATTTCAGCATGGGTGCAATGCCGGCATCGAAAAGACAGGAAACACCCACCATGGACGGTCGGAATTTGGCCAGCTTTTCCTCAAGAATCTCGGGCCATTGGTCATGGTGGAAATCGGGATCATTGTGGACACGCCTGAGAATCTCAAAATTCAGGTCAAGAATCTCGATCTCCAGATCGCGGCCCTTGATGGCCTCAAAAAGATACTGCAGCCCGGTGGGCGGAAAGTTGTAATAGCCCCGCTTCAAGGCAATATCACGGCTGAAAGAACCGAGGATGACCTGGGGAATCTGGATCATGAGAAGCCGGTTGCCCAGTTCCCGGCCTTCTCTCAACGACCGGCAATAATCCGCTAGCAGGCTATTGTCGTATGCGTTGGCATGGTTCTCACACGTCATTGGCTTTTTATTCCGTCTCTTTTCATGCCGGCAGTGAATCCCCCACATGGGGCTCTTCCCGCCACACGGTGCATCCGTCACACATGGCTATTTCATACCGGCAACCGCTAAGGTGTTTTTCCCGATAGGCGTTCATGGTGTCGCCGGTCCAGCAGCTCTCGATGGACTCTTCGGTGAGATTGCCGATTTTATGCGTGGTCTCGGTATCCATACAGCACAGGGCCGCGTCCCCGTTCACATGAGTGATAAAAGTTCCCCACAAGGCGATGCAGGGAGTGTCGTTGACGTCGTCCTCGTCGCCGGAAGACACCACCTCGGCGGCATTAGCCCAGTTATGCGCCTTGCGGACCACGGCTTGGTCGCTTTCGGCAAGAAAGGATCTCCAGTGATCCAGGAAAGAATCGCCCTCATCGTAATTGAGTTCCTGGCGCACCATCTGGATACGGATGAAAATATCGGGATTGAGCTCGTTGCGAAGTTCTATGAACCGGCGGGTGTTATTGTAGACCGTCTCGAAATCGAGGCGGACGCGGATTGCCTCATAGACGTCCTTCTTCAGAGAATCAACGGTGATATAGATCTCGTCAATTCCCGCCTCGATAAGCTCCACCGCCCTTTTTTCATCAAGGAGCTGGGCGTTGGTGGCGATGGTCACCGTTTTCACGCCCACCTCTTTCACCATCCGCACGCGCCGCGCCAGCTTTTTGTCCATCAGCGGTTCGCCGTCGAGATACACCATCACCTTTTCCACTTGGTGGGAATGGCGGCCGATTTCCTTAATGATTTTTTCGAACAATTCATCCTTCATGATGGCTTTGGATTTCTTGTCGAAATCGATGCCGCACATAATACAGCGTGCGTTACAGGTGTTGACCGTCTCGATAAGGATGTATTTGGGGAAGGGACGAAGCTCCTCCAGGGTAAAAGCCATCCTCCGCTCCACATAGTCGATGGCGCCCTGGCCCACGAGCCGGCTGTTGATCTCTTGTTTCTGCGCTTTCATGTCACACAATTATTTGTTGGGGGTGGTCGTAACGATAAATAACGGGGCCGCCAGGAAAATTTGCCATCCCTTCCGCACAGCAACGATTCTCAAGCATAGATTTGGTTGCCGCACAAAATGTTTCCAAGGATTATTTATATCTTGGATTGATGTCGTGCCCCAATTCAAAGATGTTTCGATAAACGGAAGTCAGCCAATCGATCTGGTTACGAAGGATTATGATGATACTTGCTTCGGGAAAAGCCTTGCAAACGCAGTCCACGCGTTTTTTGAAGCTTCGATGGTCCCTTCCCGGCCCGCCGCATAAAAGCCGTCGCCGCCTTGGGAAGGCCCACACGAAGAATCATCTTCTTGTTGTAAAATTTATCAATCGTATGATTGCTGTTCGTGGGGACTATCGTTTGACAATTATTCCCTGCCCGTGCGCTGTCCCTATAACACCGTCCGAGCAACCAAGCTTCTTAAAGAGAGGCGAGTATTCCTCCACATAGCCGCGGCCCAGATTAAACGTGTCGATAACAATAATTCCGCCGGGAACGATCCTGTCCCAAAGAAACTCTATGGATGCGGCCTCACATTTTGGATCTGTCGTATCCAAATGCAGGAAAGAGATTTTTTCGGCCTCTATGCCGTGCAGCGCCTCGGGCGCAAAACCCTGAACAATCCTGACCTTGTCATAGCCGCTAAATATTTCCTTTGCGTCATTAATATTCGAGCAATATGCATCATGCGCCGTATGCGTTTTCATGACTTTGGACCTATGAGGGTCGTAGCCATCCCAGCCATCGACCAGCCAATACTCTTTCTTTGAAGACGTATATTCCAGTATCAGTCTCGACGTGACTCCAAAAGAAACGCCAATACTGACAAAACATCCCTCCAGGGAGCTGGCTATTTTTGCAAATTTACAGGACGTGTAATACCGCAGCCTCATATCTTCCCTAAAGACCTTTTTAGCGCTTGGCGGCAGCCCGTTTTTTACCGTGATACAGGCATCGAGGAACTTTTGTTCATTTAAATATTCGGTACTGTATTTCGAGAAAACACCCGCCTGCACGTCTCTTAATTCAAAACACACAATACTTTCGTCAAGGCAATTCAGCGAATAAGGAACCTCCCTCTTAGAAAGCCCGGGGATCACCTTGTAGTAGATAAGGTTGCAAATAAGGTCTTTGATTCTTTGCTTAATAGACATACCCGTGAATTTACCCGTTTCAGCCGTCAACCCGCGACGAAATCAAACCTTGTTCCGGCATAGATCATAAACCGGCCCGTTCCCGATTTTTTCGCAGACGGATTTTTCACGCGCTTGGGCCCTGCCACGACGGTTCTCATCTGGACTCTCCGGCCCTCGGCGGCATCCCTTGCTCCGGAACATTACGGTGGACCCAGGCCGGGGATATCCGTGAACCGGAACGGCGGAATATGGACTCCTCGGGAATCAAGGCGGCCACATCCGCATGGGGGTCGGGTGCGTCTATATTTTTTACATCCTGGAGAAAGGATTCCACCGCTTCGGCGATCTCTTCCTCCGTAATATGGCTTAGCGTGCCAAATGAACAGTTGATGTCGAAGGCATGCTCTCCCAGAAACCGCTCATAGGGGACCGGGCTGCCGTCATTATAGGTTGCCGATTTGAAATAAAACCACGAGTGACTGAGCCCGTAAGAAGTAGGAAACCAGTCCAGAAAAAGGCAGGGAATTTTATTAATGGTGGACAAAATCAAGCCTCCGCCATTATTCCCTATGAAAATATCCGTCTCGGATGCGGCATAGAGCTGGTAGATATTCCGATCGCTGTTAATGGTGACATCATCGATTAATCCTCCTCCGAACTCCCGCCTGATCTCGGGGGTCATCTCCCTGTCCCCGGTCAGGGCGACCTGGTATCCCGCGGCATTCAGAAGTCTGATCGCGGGCAGGACAGAGGCAAGTTCGCCTCCATTTCTCAGGCGGGCTATTTCGCTAAAAGGTTTTTCGTAGCGTAGGTAAAGGCAGCAAAGTTTGGGCTCTTCTTTATATCCCGAGGCATGCCACGCCTCGCGGAACAGGCTTCCAAAATTTTCCCTGATATCCAGAGGCATCCGTAATGGCGAGGCCGGCTGCCGAATCAACAGGTCCGCATAGCTGACGGAGATAGCCTGATCTTTGCCCCACAGCTTCATATAAGGTGATGAAGTCAAACCCTTGCTCATCTCTATCATTTCACTAAAGAGGTCCTGCAAGCTCTGAAACCGTATCCGTCCTCGCCCCACAAGGCGCACGAACCATCGCGTAAGTCCCTGCGCCATGACGTCATGGAGCTTGA
>JAVEPB010000106.1 GCA_030922375.1 bacterium
TGAAGTTTTGCGTGAGAACTATATTGATCGTAGAGGGCTGGGCGCCATTCGCCTGAAGGTGATGGATCTTCCCAGGGGCCAGGATGTGGATGATGTGCTCAAGGCGGGCGGCGCCGATTCCGTCCGCCGCCTGCTCGGCGAGGCCGAGGGGCTGCTTGAGCATACGGTGCGCAAGGCCATCGAAGGCGTGGCTCCGGGGGCGGATCAGTCGGAAAAGCTCTCCGCCGTCCAGAATCTCATGCCGGTGCTGGGCGCGAGTCATCAGAGCGTTCGGGACCAGTATTTCTCGCTTCTTGAGGATCGGCTGGGGATTCCCTACACGGCGCTGGCCGACAGCGTGAGGCGGATGCTCGCCGAGGAGGCGAGAGAACCCACCCGCCGCGTTGAGCTGGCGGCGGACCTGCTTGGCAGAAGTGTGGATCGGCCCCGGCTTGAGGTGGATGCCGTGCGAATGTTGTTGGTTCGCCCCAATTTGGCGGGCGGCGCGGAGATCGATCCTTCGATTTTCGCCGATCCCGCGGTCCGCGAGATCGTAGCCGCGATTATCGAGGCGGGAGGGGAGGACATTCACCCCGCGGGGCTGGCCGAACGGCTGACGGACCCATCGGCTCGTGCGCTGGTTCTGGATCTGGCCGCAGGTGAGACGCCTGCCGAGGATTTGGAAGGCGAGTTTTCCGACTGCATGGCACGGATTCAGGAGAAAGTCCGCCGCAGGCGCGAGGAAAAGCTAATCAAGGAAATTGAAGATGTGAGCCGCAGCGAGGGGAATGAGTCCCCGGCGGTGCGGCGGCTACTGGAGGAGAAAAACGCACTCCTGCGCGAGCGGCAAAAAACCTCGTCCGCGCACTGAGGCGTTTCAAGGATTAAATGATCGGTTTAGGAGAATTCCCCCCTCGGTAAACGAGCAAAGGAGCGGAAATTGGCAACTAAGACCAGCAAGAGCGGAACGGGAAAGAAAGGCAAGAGCGGAGCCGCTAAAAACGGGTCCGCCAAGGCCGCGACAGCGAAGAACGGAACCAAAGCGGAAACGCCCCGGAACGGCCCTACCAAGCCCGCCGATGTCAAGAAGCTAATCGAGCAGGGAAAGGACAAGGGGTTCCTGACCTACGATGAGGTCAACGACGTTTTGCCCACCAACGTCACTTCTCCCGAGGCCATCGACGACATCATGGTGATGTTCAAGGAGATGGATATCCAGATTCTCGATACGGAGGCGGCCGAGAAGCGGCAACCCAAAGCGAAGGAGGAGTCTGAAAACGGGGACGTGGACGAGAATTCCGCGGAACCCGGACTGGATAAGCGCAAAAACGCCTCCCGGGGAATCTCCACCTTCGACGACTCTGCGTTCGGGAAGACGGACGACCCCATGCGGATGTACCTGCGCGAAATGGGGCAGATACCGCTGCTGAGCCGTGAGGGCGAGATCGCTATTGCCAAACGGATCGAAGAGGGCCAGCTCGAGGTGAGCTTTGCCACGGTCAGCACCCCCATCGCGATCGACGCCGTTCTTGGAATGGCGGAACAGATCCGGAAGGACGAGATCTCCGTGACGGAAGTGGTGGTTGTCAATACCTACACGGGCCGCGAGGACTCCGACGAAGAAGAAAAGGAGAAGCCCACCTACGAGGAGGACAAGGCGCGGGTCCTGGCTCTGGTCTCCAAGGTCAAGACCCAGCTCCGGCTACTCGAGAAAAAGCGCGCGGAAAACGCCAAGCCCGCCGCGATTGAAAAGGTTCAGGAGAAAATCGCCGCCCTGATTAGGGAGATGAACCTCAAGGCGGAGCAGGTGGACCGGATCGCAAACCGGATCCAGTCCATTGTCCAGTCGATTATCAAGGACGGAGAAGAAATTCAGGGCTATCTCGAGCAGGTGGGAATGGATGAGGCTGGGCTCAAGGCCGCCTTGAAGAATGTCGGCAAAGGGGCTTCGAGCGCGACACCCGTTGGCGAGAAAAGGATTCCGGTAAGCATCCTGGCCGAATACGACAGGCGAATTAAAAATGTCCGCCGGCGAATCAGGCAGACTGAAAAAGAGGCCGGCGCCTCCCACGAGGAGCTGGAAGAGGCCCTCAAGATGATTCGCCGGGGACGCCGCAAGGATCGGCGGGCGAAGAAAGAGCTGGCCGAAGCGAACCTTCGACTCGTGGTCAGCATCGCGAAGAAGTACACCAATCGGGGACTCGCCTTCCTCGATCTGATCCAGGAGGGGAACATTGGGCTGATGAAGGCCGTGGATAAGTTCGAATACAAGCGCGGCTACAAATTCAGCACCTACGCCACCTGGTGGATCCGGCAGGCGATTACGCGCGCCATCGCGGATCAAGCGCGGACCATCCGGATTCCGGTCCACATGATCGAAACCATCAACAAGTTGATCCGCACTTCCCGCCAGCTTGTCCAAGAGCTCGGGAGGGAGCCGTTCCCCGAGGAAATCGCCAAGAAAATGGAATTGCCGGTCGATAAGGTACGCAAGGTGCTCAAGATCGCCAAGGAGCCGATCAGCCTCGAAACGCCCATCGGCGAGGAGGAAGACAGCCATCTCGGCGATTTCATCGAGGACAAGAAGGCCGAGGTTCCCCAGGAGTCCATCATCAAGATCAACCTCAAGGAGCAGACCCAGCGGATTCTTCAGACCCTGAGCCCCCGCGAGGAGAAAGTGCTCCGCAAGCGGTTTGGGATCGGCGCGGAGAACGAGCATACCCTCGAGGAGGTCGGCCAGGATTTCGACGTGACCCGCGAGCGCATTCGCCAGATCGAAGCCAAGGCGCTCCGCAAGCTTCGCCACCCGAGCCGCAGCAAAAAGCTGCGCAGCTTCATGGAGGAATAGGGCGAAAGCCGGGCCCTTTGCCGGGGGCGGGCGGCCGGGGGGCCTGGAAACGCCGGCATTTGACATTGAAGCCGGAGAAGGCGATATAAACGGGGTTCTTGGTCGCCGGATTTGGGCTGAACGCGGGCGGAAAGACCGCTCCGCCATGCCCTGTGGCTAGCGTATTCTGGGGCCCATAGCTCAGCGGTCAGAGCCGCCGGCTCATAACCGGCTGGTCCCAGGTTCGAATCCTGGTGGGCCCACCATTCAGTTGAGCGGTAAGCGGATCCCAAAGAAGGAGTTTGCGGTGCTGGCCGAGTTGCAGGCTTTGGTTCGCCTTCAATCGATCGACAATCAGATCTCACGCCTCAAGAATGAACTCTCGAAAATCCCCGCCCAAATCGATGCGGAGAAAAAATACCTCAAGGAATACGAGGAGGATCTCGAAACGGCCCAGGCCGCGGTCGAGGCCATGCAAAAGCGCCAGCGCGACACCGAGGGCGAAATCCAGATGGCCGACGAGAAGCTGCGCGAGTCGCGCGGGAAACAGCCCCTCGTCAAGACCAACGAGGAGTACCGGGCGCTGACCCAAGAAATCGAATCTTTTCAGGGAAAGATTGCAGAGTTCGAGGATCAGGTTCTCGAGTGCATGGAGTCGGTGGAGCCTCTTCGGGAGAAAGTGGCCGAAACGAAAAAGGGGCTGGAGTCCGCCAATAACACCGCCGGGATGGCTATAAAAAAACACGAGGACCATCAGGCCGGGATTGAGCACGAACTCGAGAAGCACCAGCGGGAGCGCCAGCGCACCTGGGACGAGATATCCTCTGACTGGCAGGCTCGCTATAAAATGGTTCGCAAGAACATGGGTGGTTTGGCCGTCGCTGCGATCATCGACCGGACCTGCCAGGGCTGCCGCATGGACGAGACGATACAGCGGTTTTTCGAAATCCGCGACTCCAAGGACGAAATTTCCTCGTGCTCGAATTGCGGCCGGATCATCTACTACAAAGAGGCCGAGGCGGTGGGCACAGTAGTTCCGACCGATGAAACTGCTTGAACTCTCAACCTGAACATCTCCTGATACATACCGACGGCGCCGCGAGGGGCAACCCCGGACCCGCCGGCGCGGCGGCTGTGCTGTACGACGGATCGGGTGCTTGCGTGGCCGAGGTCCTTCAATATCTTGGCGAGGCGACGAACAATGTCGCCGAATACCGGGGTCTGCTCCTCGGCTTGAAGAAGGCAAGGGAGATCGGGGCAGGGACCGTGGAGATCGTGACCGACTCTGAGCTCCTGGCGAAGCAGTGGAACGGCGAATACCGGGTGAAGAACAAGACCCTCAGGCCCCTCTTCGATGAGGCCAAGAAGATCGCCGGCGCTTTCGAGAGCGTCGAGGTCCGCCATGTGCGGCGGGGCGGGAACGCCGCCGCCGACGAAGCGGCGAACCGGGCCATTGACGAGCGGGTGGGCGTTTAGCCCTGATTTGGAGTACATTTTACAATGAACCGGAGCGGGCTGCGCGGCCGCGCGCGGACTTGCGCCGCGGGAGGAAAGTCCGGGCTCCGCAGGGCAGGGTGGTGGATAACGTCCACCGGGGGCGACCCCAGGGAAAGTGCCACAGAAAACAGACCGCCCCGGACCTCGGTTCGGAGCAAGGGTGAAAAGGTGCGGTAAGAGCGCACCAGCGGTCCGGGCGACCGGGCCGGCTTGGTAAACCCCACCCGGAGCAAGGCCAAGTAAGGAGACGCTCGAGGGCGGCCCGCCCGATGTCTCCGGGTCGGCTGCATGAGGCGGAGGGCAACCTTCGTCCCAGATGGATGGTCGCGGACCCGCCCCCGGGCGGGTAACAGAACCCGGCTTACAGGCTCGCTCCGGTTCACTCCGAAATGTACGCTCTCCGGCGGGACCCTCTTTGAGCGGAATGGGGTATGATTCCTCCTCTGTTGGGCTCCTTACCTGAACCGGATTTTAAATGCAGCAGGAGAGTTTTAGATGAGCGGCGATACGTTCCTGGTCGACATTCAAGATGGAATCGCGACGGTTACGATTAACCGGCCTTCGCAGCGAAACGCCCTGACGCGGGCGATGTGGGCGCGCCTGCCCGAAATCCTCGAGGAATTCCGGGACGGCGGCGAGGTCCGCGTCGTTATCCTCCGCGGGGCGGGAGAAGAGGCTTTCGCCTCGGGCCAGGATATTCGCGAGTTCCGCGAGATGGAGACCCCCGAGGAGTGGAAGCACCACAGCGGCATAGTCGAGGACGCATGGCGGCGAATCTACCGGGTCGAGTTGCCTGTCATCGCTCTCGTCCATGGCTTCGCGATGGGTGGCGCCTTCGGACTCCTGGCGATGTGTGATCTCCGCTACGCGGCCGAGGACGGCGTGTTCGCCATTCCCGCGGCCCGGCTCGGTGTGGTATATCCCGAGATACTCACGCGGCGGATAATCCGCCTGATCGGCCCCGCGAACACCAAGGAAATATTGATGACGGCTCGGCGCTATTCCGCGCACGAGGCCTGCGAGATGGGATTCGTGAACCGGGTCCTTCCCAAGAGTGAGCTGGACGCCTACGTAAGCGATGTGGCCCGAAAAATTGTGGTCAACGCGCCGATCTCGGTCAAAAACTCCAAGGAGATGATCAATCTTATCGAGTCGGGTTCACTGGGTGTCGAGGGCGTCACGCGGGCCGACATGCTCCGGCATGAGGGATTCAACAGCAAGGATTTCCAGGAGGGCGTTCACGCCTTCATCGAAAAGCGCCAGCCCGAGTTCAAGGGCATATAACCGGGCCTATCGCCCGTATCGAGGCATGACGGATGGAATTGGCGAATTCAGCACCTGAAGACCAGGGCCCGCTCGATGCGGATAAAGTGGCCTCCGAGGCGGAAGCCGCCGCCGAGGTTCTCGCCCCCCACCTGCGTCCGACACCGGCTCGCCTGAGCGATCATTTTTCCGAGCAACTCGGCGTCGAGATCTACCTCAAGCCCGAGAATTTCCAGCGCACGGGCTCGTTCAAGGTTCGCGGAGCGGGTTACGCTCTCAGCAAGCTCAACACCCAGCAGCGCCGGTGGGGCGTCGTCGCGGCCTCGGCCGGGAACCATGCCCAGGGCGTCGCCTCAGCCGCCCGGCGGATGGACATCAAGGCGCTGATCGTCATGCCCGAATCCACGCCCAACACCAAACTCGACGCGGTGCGGGCGCTGGGCGCCGAGGTCGAACTCCACGGCCCCACCTTCGACGATTCCTACGAGCGGGCGAAGGAAATCGAGTCCGACCGGGGGCTGGCAATGATCCCCCCCTTCGATCACCCCGATGTCATCGCGGGCCAGGGCACCGTCGGCCTGGAGATCCTGGACGAAGTTCCCGAGGCCGGGACCATCATCGCCTCCGTCGGGGGCGGCGGGCTGATCGCCGGTCTCGCGGCGGCGGTGAAAAAGCGGCGCCCCGATGTCCGCGTTATCGGGGTGGTGGCCTCGGGCGCGGCCTCGTTGGCCCGGTCCCTCGAGGCGGGGAAAATCGTCAACACTCAGACCATCAAGACCATCGCGGACGGTATCGCCGTCAAGCAGGTGGGAGAGTTGTGTTTTCCGCTGATCCAGGAACTCGTGGATCAGGTCGTCACCGTCGACGACGATCACATGGCGCGGGCGATTTTGAGCCTCCTCGAGCGCGAGCGGATGCTGGCCGAGGCGGCGGGCGCGGCCCCGCTGGCCGCCCTGCTCGACCGGCGCGTCCGTGTGAACGGGAAGGTCGTCGCTCTCGTCAGCGGCGGAAACCTGGACGTGAACCTGCTTTCGAGAATCATCGGAAAGGGCCTGGCGCTTCAGAACCGCTATGCGCGGATTCAGGTCGTCCTGCACGATGTGCCGGGCTCGCTGATGAACCTATCGAAAATCGTGGCGGACGAAAGAGTGAACATCATTCATATCGAGCACGATAGAATGTCGACGGCGGTGCCCATCAATCATACGGTTTCCACGCTCTACCTGGAACTCCGCGGCCGCGAGCATCTCGAATCTCTGATTCAAAAGCTTCTCGCCGAAGGGTACGAAGTGTGGCGGGAGGACAACTAGGGAATGAGCGGAACCAAAAGAGCGGTCATCAGTGTCAGCGATAAGCGGGGGGCCGCCGAACTGGGCAAGGCCCTCAGCGAGGCGGGATGGGAGATACTCTCGACCGGCGGAACGGCCAAGGCCCTCCGCGCCGAGGGGATACCGATCACGGACGTATCGGCCCACACCGGCCAGCCCGAAATTCTGGGCGGGCGGGTGAAAACCCTCCACCCCAAGGTTTTGGGCGGTATCCTCGCCCGCCTTCCCGATCAGGCCGAGGAGATGAAAGCCAACGGCATCGAGGCGATCGATCTCGTCGCCGTGAATTTCTATCCCTTCCGCGAAACCATCGCTCGCCCCGGCGTCACGCCGGCCGAGGCGGTCGAGCAAATCGACATCGGAGGTCCGACGATGGTCCGATCGTCGGCGAAAAACCATGGGCGCGTCACCGTCCTCGTCGATCCGGACGACTACCCGGCCGTAATCGCGCACATCTCAAAGGAAGAGGAGGTTGCCGGCGACCTCAGGCGGCGCCTCGCGCAGAAGGCTTTTGGGTACGTTTCGCGCTACGACGCGGCGATCAATGCCTACCTCGCCGGCCTCGATCAGGATGGCGGCGGCGATGATGGCGAGGGCGAAACCTTTCCGGAAAGCTTGCCGCTCGAGTTCGAGCGCATTCAGGTCCTCCGCTACGGCGAAAACCCGCATCAGCAGGCGGCCTTCTATCGTGCCGACGCGGCGGGCGGCCTCTCCATCGCGGACGCCGAGGTGCTGGGCGGAAAAGAGCTTTCCTACAATAACATTCTCGATCTGGCCGGCGCCGCCGAGCTGATCGCCGACCTCGGCGGTACGGCCTGCGCCATCCTCAAGCACACGAACCCTTGCGGCGTTGGAATCGCGGACACCCCCGCCGCCGCCTATGAGCGCGGGCTGGCCTGCGATCCGGTCTCCGCCTTCGGAAGCATTATCGGTTACAACTGCCGGGTGGACGCGGCGGCGGCCGAGGCCATGCGCGAGTTGTTTGTCGAGGCGGTCATCGCGCCCGAGTTCGACGAGGGCGCGCTCGCGATATTCCGCAAGAAAAAAAACCTGCGCATCCTCCGGCTGCCCGGCCTTGCCTCCCAGAAGAGGGCGGGGCTCGACTTTCGCGCCGTCCCGGGCGGCGTTCTCGTCCAGGAGCCCGACCACATGTCGGCCGAGGAATTCGACTGGAAGGTGGTCACTCCGCGCGGACCGACGGCGGACGAGGAAAAGGCCCTTCACCTCGCCTGGACCGTTTCGCGCCACGTAAAGAGCAACGCAATCGTCCTTGCGGATCAGGGCGGCACCGTCGGGATCGGCGCGGGCCAGATGAGCCGCGTGGACTCCTCACGGATCGCGGCGGACCGCGCCGTACTTCCGCTCGAGGGTTGCGCCCTTGGATCGGACGCCTTCTTCCCGTTCCGGGACGGGGTGGACGAGGCCGCCAAGCGCGGCGTCAAGGCCATCGCTCAGCCGGGAGGCTCGAAGCGCGACGATGAGGTTATCGAAGCCGCCGCCGAACACGGCATCGCCATGGTTTTCACCGGCCGGCGGCACTTCCGCCACTGAGATGCATCCCTCCGAGCTTTCGGCGATATTCTTCGATCAGGAAGAGGCCTCTTCGGCGGAGAGTTACCGGCGAATCGAAATTTTCCTGAATGCGCTGGCGGCGCTTCCCAAAAAAAGCTGGCGGCCCCGGGTCAATGCGCGCGGCATCCGCGTCGAGGGACCCGGCCTGAGCCGGATGCAACGGCTTATCGAGCGGCTCGATATCTCCTTTCAAGACCGCTCCATCGTTCATGTGGCGGGAACGAGCGGAAAGGGCTCGACCGCCCTCATGATCGCCGAATCGCTTCACGCGGCCGGGCGGCCCACGGCCGCGTTTTTCTCGCCGCATGTGACTTCACTGGCCGAGCGTTTTTGGATTCGGGGCGGATTGTGCGGTGCCCGGACGGCGGGCCGGGCCGCGTCCCGAATCGCCGAGGCGGCGGCGGCGATGGCCCGCGAGCCAATCGGGCCGCCCTCATATTTCGAGAGCGCCCTTGCGCTCCTGCTTCTCGCGGCCGAGGAGGAGGGTTGCGGCACCGTCGTCCTTGAGGCCGGGCTGGGCGGCACCTTCGACGCCACCTGCTTGGCGGCGCCGGCGGCCCTCGATGTCCTCACTTCGATCGGCATCGATCACACCGATCTGCTCGGCGATACCATCGAGCAGATCGCTCGCGACAAGGCGGGGATCATCACGCCGGGAGGCCGTGTCATCTCCGCCGCTCTTCCGCCGGGAGCCAGGGCCGAGGTCGAGAACACCGTCCGCGAGCGCTCGGCGACTCTTCATCATCCGCCCGAAGTGGAGGGACTGGAATTCGGGGAGGCGGGAATCCGCCTGGATTTCCGCTTCAGCGGCGAAGAGCGGTGGGAGGACGTCCGTGTCGGGATGAGCGGGGCCCACCAGGCCGCGAACGCCGCGGTGGCGGCGGGGGCCTGCCGTCTGCTGGGTCTCGGGGAGGCGGATATTCGGTCGGGTCTTTGGGAGGCCCGTCTTCCCTGCCGGATTGAACGAATGCCAGGCGAGAGGCAAGTGATCCTCGACGGCGCCCATAACCGCGATAAGGTGCGCGCGTTGATGGGGGCGCTCGGCGCCGTCCGGGCGGATCGCCGCTTTTTCGTTCTCGGAGCGGTCGGGGACAAGAACTACGAGGGTCTGGCCGAGGAGTTGGCCGGACCCGCGGATCGGTTTTTCGTGACCACCCCCCCCGGAAGCGCTCCGCGCCCGGGACTATCGCCCCAAAAATTCGCACGGGCCCTGCGCCAATTCGGCGCTGTGGACATACGGGAGTTCATCGATCCTTGGCGGGCGTTCGAGGCGGCGCTATCGGAGGCGGGCGAGGGAGATCTCGTCGTCGTGGCCGGCTCGCTTTTCCTGGCCGGGGAGTTCCGCAAGCGCTGGGTGAGCGAGGAGCGAATCGTGGAGGCGGGCCATCCGTTTCCGCCGGAGATGGGCCGATGAAAAAAATTCTGTCCTTTGGGCCGGCCGAGAAAAAAATCCCCCCCGAAGCCATTTGCCGGGGAAGGAGGCTGGATTTCTCCCGCACCCGGGTGATGGGCGTCATCAACGCGACCCCGGACAGTTTTTCGGACGGCGGGCGTTTTGCCGAACCCGCCATGGCGCTCGAGATGATCGCCCGGATGGCCGAGGAGGGGGCCGACATCATCGACATCGGCGGCGAGAGTACGCGCCCCGGTTCGGAGGAGGTGGGCGAGGCCGAGGAGCTTCGCCGTGTGATGCCGATCCTGGAGCGTCTGGACATGATCGCGGGCCCCCTGGTCTCGATCGATACGCGAAAGGCGACGGTGGCGCTTGAGGCGCTTCGGGCCGGGGTGCATATCGTGAACGACATCGGCGGGTTCGGGGACCCGGAGATGCGGCGAGCGGCAGCGGAGTCGGGCGCGGCGGCGATAGTGATGCACATGCGGGGCGAGCCGCGCACAATGCAGGATGTTCCCGAGTACGAGGATGTTGTCCGTGAGGTGGCTGCCTTCCTCGGTGAGCGGGCGTCAATGGCCGAACGGGACGGTGTGGGTAGCGTTTGGATCGATCCGGGGATCGGCTTCGGAAAAAGCTGGGACCATAATCTTGAAATACTTCGGGACCTTTCGCCGTTTCACCATCTGGGGCGTCCTCTGGTCGCCGGGGTGTCGAGAAAACGCTTTATTGGCGAGGCGACGGGCGTCGCGGAGGCGGGAGCGCGCATGATTGGCTCGAAAGTCGCCGAGGCCTTCGCCGTGCTGGGAGGAGTGGATATCATCCGGACCCACGACGTCCGCGAGGCCATCGAGGGTATCCGGATGGCCGAAGCCCTGGCGCGCGGAGAGGTATATCCGGGCTCAAAATAAGAGGCGAAATAATTTAGTGTTCGAATACATTTTCGAGTTTTGGTGGATGCTCCCGGTCGCGTTTTGCATCTGCCTGATAGCAACCAGTTCGAGCGTCGAGGGGGCGGTATTTTTCACCCCGATCTTCATTCTGGTTTTTCCGCTTGTCGCGGGCGTCCGGATTGTCCCGATAGAGGCTATTTTCCTGGCCTTGTCCATCGAGCTTTTTGGTTTCGGCAGCGCGATGATCGGCTATCTCAGGCGACGGCTGGTGGACCTCTCCATCGTCGGGAAGGTGCTTCCTGTTTCGGTCCCGGTGGGAATGGGTTTCGGTCTCCTGGCGCACCGGGTTCCCTCTCACCTGATTCTCGGGTTTCTCGGCGGCCTGATGGTCATCCTCTCGGCGCTAATGCTCTACTCCTATCTCGGGGGGGGGATTCACGAGGCGGCGTCCGAGGGCGAGGGCTCGCCGACCCGGGTGGATTCGTTGGGCCGGAGCTATTGGTACACCTACGAGCACGGTCTCATCGGAGTGTCCTGGTCGAGCCTCGGAGGCATCCTCGTTGGCTTGACGGGAATCGGAATCGGAGAGCTGACGACGACGACGCTCATACTTCGTAACAAACTCCCCGTCCGGGTGGCCGTGGGCACCGGGATCATGATCGTTTTCTTCACCGCGTTCATGGCCACCCTGGTGCATGCCTATGTTTTCTCGTCGGGGGAGCTGAACGTGCACTGGAACATCCTTTTCATGACGATTCCCGCGGTGGCTTGCGGCGGGCAGATTTCCCCCTACATCAACAGCCGGATGGACGGCGAGAAGATGAAGGCGTTTTTGTCGCTGATATTCATCGTCGTCGGCGGGCTTCTCATCTGGCGGGGCCTGGGGGGGTAGGGGTAAGAAATACCCCTCGGGTTTTGTTGAAATGTCCCCCAGCTTTGTTGACAGGATGGCCTCTGAAATCTAACCTAATTGCTCGCCGCCGGGAGCCCGCGGGGCCTCGGACGGAGGAAGTTGTTGTTCGGCCCGCAATTTCAAATACCTAGGCGTTCACCTTCAAGGAGGGAGCGACCATGAGCACCGTCTCCACACGCCGTAAGATCACCACCAAGACCATCCGCGCCCGCAAGGGCAAGACCAAAATCACCTCCTTGACGGCTTACGATTATCCGACCGCGAAGCTCGTCGACGGGGCCGGGGTGGATGTCATCCTGGTCGGAGACAGCCTGGGCATGGTGATTCTGGGCTATCCGGACACGACCCATGTCACCATGGACGACATGGTCCACCACACCAAGGCGGTGAGCCGGGCCAAGCCCAACGCCCTACTGGTATCGGACATGCCATTTCTCTCCTTCGGGGTGACGCGCAGCGAGACGATTCTCAACGCGGGCCGGCTCATCCGCGAGGGTGGGGCCGAGGCTGTGAAGCTCGAGGGCGGGGTCCGGGTGAGGGACGATATCCGGGCGCTGGTCGAGTGCCAGATTCCGGTCATGGGTCATGTAGGGCTCACTCCCCAGAGCGTCCACCAATTCGGGGGTTTCAGGGTCCAGGGCAAAAAAGAGGCCGATGCGGACCAGGTGCTTCGCGACGCGGTGGCTGTCCAGGAGGGAGGCGGATTCAGCCTGGTGCTCGAGGGCATTCCTTCCGAGCTGGGAGAGCGGATTACCCGGGAGATCGATATCCCCACCATCGGCATCGGCGCAGGGCCCGACTGCGACGGACAGGTGCTTGTCACCCAGGACATGCTGAACCTTTTTCGGGATTTCACGCCCAAGTTCGTCAAGATCTACTCCGATCTCGGGGAGAACGCGCTAGAGGCGATGGAGCGTTTTTGCCAGGAAGTCCGGGACGGCATATTTCCTGCCGAGGAACACTCCTTCTAGCCCCGCTCGCCGAAGGGATTTGGTAAGATCGGCCTGACAGCCCCCTCGGGGGAGCCCGCTCGGCGCCCTCGCCCGGAAATTTGCGCCCGTTCGACTTCATGGGAGTCCTCACCGTGAAGGCCTTTGCCCTGGCCAACCGATTTCTCACGATAATTCCCTGGCCCGCTCCGCCGGAGGAATATGGCCCCGGCGAGGCGCGCTCTGCGCTCAGGCGGTTCCCTCTCGTGGGCCTGGCGATGGGCCTCGTTTTGGTTGCGGGCGACTGGGCATTGAGCGTGATTTTTCCTTTGGCCGTCCGGGACGCGATTCTCATCGCCGGTTTGATTTTTCTTTCGGGTGGGGTTCAGCTCCGGGCGGTAGGTGCGCTCGCCGATGGCCTGTACGGTGGTGGTGACTCCCCGGCTGCTACCCCGGGCGGGGCCGCCGTTATGGGAATCCTCCTACTCAAATTCTCCGTCCTTCTTTCCCTGCCTGCCGGGGGGAGATGGTCCGCCCTGATTCTCGCCCCCACCCTCGGCCGGGCGGCGATGGCTTATTTGCTGGTCCAGATTCCCGGGACGGGCGAACCGCCGGAAGGAGCCGCGGAACTCACGGCCGAGGCCACGGCCAACGAGGCGCATGCA
>JAVEPB010000107.1 GCA_030922375.1 bacterium
AGATATCGGTTCAACGAGACTCTGAGCCTCCAGCGGCGGATTCCCCCGGCACACTTGGTGCGAACGGCCGCACTACTCGCCCCCAAACCGACCATCCACATTCGCTTTCATGAACCGCATTTTCCCGCCCAGCCTCAGGAAGGAAATCTTCTTGGCCGAAGTCTGGGCGTAAAACCGGGAAATCTTGACCCCCGGCAGATTTGCTGATTCCTTTATCGTCAAGAGGTTGTTCACCCAGGGCGGGGCCTCCCCTTCTCCGTTGTTACTGCTTTCGCTGGGCATTGGCTCAAGAGCGGCAGGCTCCTTCCTCAGAGCCATGTGTTCAGCGACACGGTCATTTACCCGCTTCAGGTCGTAGAAAATAGTGAGGACGCGCCCAGCGCTATTTTCGGATGGTGCCGAAGCTGAAGCCCGTGATGAGATGTTTCTGGATCAGGACGCCAAGGATGACCACAGGGACGGTGATCACGGTGCCGATCGCCGCCTGGGGGCCGTAGAGCCTTCCCTCGACCGCGCTCTGGAATTTATTGAGCAGGACGGGAAGGGTGGACACCTCCGGCTGGGTCAGCGTCAGGGCGAGCAAAAACTCGCTCCAGTTCAGGATGAAAATGAAAAGAAAGGTCACCACCATCCCCGGAGCGACAAGGGGAACGACCACGCGGCGGAGGGTGTAGAGCCGGTTCGCCCCCATGATCCGGGAGGCGTGCTCGAGGGTGTAGGGCACCTCATCGATGAAACTCAGCATCATCCAGATGACGAAGGGAAGAGTTGTCGCCGTATAGAGGAGCCCCAGGCCGATATAGGTGTCGAAAAGGCTGGACCGGAAACCGAAAACCGCCTGGGTCGCGAACGGAATCAGGATGGCGTAGTACATCACGATGGGAATCGCGATGACGATGGGCGGAACCATCCGAATGGTCAGGATCATGTAGCGAAAATACTTGCCCCCGACGCTGAACCGGGAGATCGAGTACGCGAGAAATGTCCCCAGCAAGAGTGCGGCTAGAGAGCTGAGGGAGGCGATGAACATCGAGTCGCCCACCGCGCCCCAGATGTTGTAGGCCTGCTCGGTGGCCTCCCGGCTGAGGTGCTCGCCGAGTTCGCTGAAGGTGAAAATCTGCCGATAGTTATGCAGGGTGGGATTGTAGCCGCCGCCGAGGAAGGTCGGAAGCCAGTTCGGCGGCCAGGCGACCCAGTCGCCCGAGTCCTTGAAGGAGGTCGAGATCATCCAGAAGATCGGAAACAGGACGATGGAGGCCCAGCCCAGCAGCACGGCGTGCCGGAACCAGAAGAAAAGATTGTAGCGCTTGGCGAAAGAAATCTCAGACCGGTTCCTGTCCGCTGAATTTTTCATGCGCCCTGCTCCTCCTGGACGATGGACCGCTCCCGGACGAGCAGATGAATTCCGTAGAAGATGAGCCCCGCGAATATGAAGAGCAGCAAGACCGAGGCCGCCGCGCCAAAGCTGTACTTGTTGAACTGCCACACCTGGCGCCAGAGGAAGAACGCGATGGTCTCGGTCGAGGTGCCAGGACCGCCGAAGGTTAGCAACACGGAGAGATCGAAAAGCTTGAGCGCCTCCATCGACCGGATGACGACCGCGATGACGACCGCTGGTTTGAGCAACGGCAGATGGACCCGCCAAAAAATCTGCCACCGGCTCGCGCCCAGGACTCGGGCGGCGTTGGTGAGCTGTTGGGGCAGCGCGGTGAAACCGGAGAGGAAAATCAGGAACGTCAGCGAGGTCCATTGCCAGACGTCCGCGAGGATTATCGCCCACTGGGCGGCCAGCGGATGCGAGAGCCAGCGGATGCGGGGGTTGACCCCGAAAACCTCCGTGAACGGAGATAAAATCTGGTTGAGCGGGCCCGAGTCGATGTAGATCATC
>JAVEPB010000108.1 GCA_030922375.1 bacterium
CCTCGGGCGTTTTGTACTTGCGCGCCTCGAGCAGGGCCAGGTAGCCGTCCCCGCTCGTCTTCACCCCTTTCGCCCCGAAGGCCTCCGAGATGTAGGGGTCGGCGAAATCCATCGCGAGGGTTTTCTTCTCCACCCCCATGCGCTTGAGCTCGCCGTAAATCTGATCCACGAAACGGTTGACCGCCGCCTCGTGGGCGCCCTCGCCCATGCAGCGCGCGATCCAGCCCATCCCGGTGATGGCGTACTTCACGTTTCCCTTCGGGAGCCAGGGGGAGAAGCGCTCGGTGTGGTAGCCGATGTCGCCCTGCTCGTAGACGATGGGCTGATCGTCGCCCTCGACGAGAAGCGAGTAGCGCAGGCCCGAGCTGGGCGTCGTCCACGAGGGGGTGTAAGTGCTCGTCATGTAGCGCGTGTTCCACTCGTTGAGGGAGATGTAGGCGCCGATATCCCTCTTCTCGAAAAGCTCCGTCTTGGTCCGCGCGAGGCGCTCCTCGCGGAGGGTGTCCATGTTAATGCCTTGAATCCAGTCGGTGTTCTGGAACGGGTACGACATGCCGTACACTTCGGTCATGGGTTTTCTCCTCTCTCGAAAAAAGCGACCCTCTCGGAAACGAAGACTCGTGAAATCAGACATGGCGCGGAACAGGCGAACGACAGGACAAAAATCCTACATGACGCCTGTCGGAACGAACACCCGCGAAATCCTTGGAGATAAGCGTTAATATAGGACCATTATATCCTGATTGCAACTCGGTAATCGGCCGCCCGTTCTCGAGTTATTCAGGGCAAGAACCATCGCAGAAGGCAGGGGCCTCGGGAGGCCAACTACGCCGCCTCACCGGGGAGGAAGAATATTGACCCGGTCCCGGGCGTTTCGCGGAATAATCGGGATCACCTCAGCCTCTGGCGTGTATATTGGCTTCGCGGAAAAACCTCATGGGGAAATTTTCGGATAAATTCACACGTTTGGAATTTGGAAAGGGACGAAATTTTGAAGACGGCCTTGAAAAAAATCGCGGGCCTTCTGGGCTTTGAAATAATTCGAAAGGGTTCGGTGCCCGCCGATCTGACGAGGCTCCGGAGCGATTTCTCCCCCGAGGAGCATCGGTTCCTCCAAAGCCTGGAAACTTTCACCCAGACAAGCCCCGAAAGACTTTTGGCCCTGATACGGGCGGTGGAATATGCCGTGAAATTCAGGATTCCCGGCGCCTTCGTGGAATGTGGCGTATGGAAAGGCGGAAGCATGATGGCTGTCGCATATACACTGAGCCGGCTGGGCGTCCGGGATCGAGACTTGTTTCTTTATGACACCTTCGAGGGAATGACCGAGCCAACCGAAATAGATGTATCCCACTACGGGGTAGCCGCCGCCGAAGGTTATCGCCGCTACAGGGAAGAAAAAGTAGACGACGCGGGATTGTTCGAAATCAACATCGTCCCCCTGGATGAAGTTCGAAAGGCGCTTGAAAAAACAGGTTACCCCCAAGAACACGTTCATTTCGTTAAGGGAAAAGTGGAGGAAACGATACCGGGAACCACTCCGGAGCAAATCGCGCTTCTTCGGCTCGACACCGATTGGTACGAATCGACCCGTCACGAGATGGCGCACCTCTTCCCGCGCCTCTCGGCCGGAGGAGTGTTAATCGTGGATGACTATGGAGAGTGGCGGGGCTCCCGCCAGGCTATCGACGAATACATCGACGATAACAATATTCCGCTACTCATGAATCGAATCGATTACACGGGCCGGATAGCGGTCAAACCTTGACGAAAATCCCTCGCCATGAAAAACCCCAGCGTGAACGGGAAATACACCCCCCTCACACCGCCCGCTTATCACCCCACAAAATTACATGAAGGCGCGGTGTGAAGCGGAAGCCACGCTCGAGAGCGGCCTCGGCGAGGGGAAGGAGGCGGGGCTCCATGTGCTCGAATTTTTTTCCTCCGGGAGAGATGATGATCCGCTCGGGAGGGAATTCGGCGAGGCCGTAGCGTTCGAGGAGGGCGTCCACCTCGGCGATCTCGTCCGGTTTGTGGAGGACGAACTTGAGATAGGGCTCCTTGGCCCGCCAGAGCCAGCCGAGTGAGGCGGGCTGCTTGTCCGGGGCAATGGCGGCGGAGGCGAGCTTGGGCGAGACGTTCCACTGATCCACCGGGCCGAGCAGGGGGGCGGAGGGCTCGATGTAGCCCGAGGTCTCGACCTCGACCCGCAGGCCCGCCTCCTTGAGATGGGCGATCAGCGGGGCGCAGACCGGGTTTTCGAGCGGCTCGCCCCCGGTCACGATGACCTGGCTGCCGGGGCGCCCGGCGCAATAGGCCAGAATCTCGGCCGCCGAGAGTTCCAGGACCGGCGGACCCTCCCAGCTGTATTTCGTGTCGCACCAGGCGCAGCCCACCGTGCAGCCCATCAGGCGAACGAAGACCGAGGGGCGGCCCAGCGTCGCTCCCTCCCCCTGGAGGGAGTAGAAGAGCTCGTCCGCCAGCGGCACGCGAAGGGCGGCAGCCGGCGAGGCAGACGCTATCTCCGAGGTTGACTCTGGATGAATAGCAGGCGCTTCGGACATCGATGGCTCCTCGAGCCTATTTGGGGCGCAGCCCTGACCGAGGGCGCAGGGCCCAGGCCGAGGGTCGGTGACCCTAGCCGAGGGCAGCGGCGACGATGATAGCGACCCCGATGAAAATCGCGCCGACGACGATTCCCACCGCGCGGTTTTGATCCTTTGAGAGGGCGTCGTTCACCGAAAAGGGCGTGACCCACTCGAAAATCTTGTAGCCCACCATCAGTAGAATGATACCCACCAAGCCGTAGACGACCGAGAGAACGAGGTTCCCCACCGGGCCGATTTTCTGGGCGCCTTGGGCGAGGGCCTGCGCCGGAGCCACTAGGGCGGCCGAGAGCGCAAGCAGAGAAAGCCTGAATTTGATCATCACCAAAAAATCCTCCAGGGGGCGGCCCGATAACGCGCGGCAGGGCGCCGCGCGGCTTCCGAAGAAACCATAGCAAGAGGGGGCAACCCCGCCAAGGGAGCGCCGCGCTCCGGCGGGCCGCCCCAACGGGGTTTCTCGCCACCAATCCCGCTTACATGGTATAGATTGGTTCGGGATTCTCCGCGAAGCGCCCGGAGAGCGGCTGGCCGGGCCGATTTTTTGAGGATTTTCGATGGACTGGAAAGGCCGGAAAGTTCTCGTGACCGGGGCCGGCGGCTTCATCGGGAGCCATCTCGCCGAGGCGCTGCTCGGCCTGGGGGCCGAGGTGACCGCCCTCGTGCGCTACACCTCGCGCAGCTCGGCGGGCTTTCTCGACCCGATCGCCGGAAAAATCCGCGTCCTCTCGAACGACATCACCGAATCGGGCGGCGTCCTGGCGGCGATGGAGGGCCAGGAGTTCGTCTTCCACCTCGCCGCCCTCATCGGCATTCCGTTTTCCTTCGAGCATCCCCAGGAAGTCACCCAGGTCAACACCGTGGGCACCCTCAACGTCCTTACGGCTGCTCGCCATACCGCGCCCCGGCGGGTGGTCCTCACCTCGACGAGCGAGGTCTACGGGACCGCCCGGTATGTTCCCATCGACGAGGACCATCCCCTCCAGGCCCAGTCCCCCTACTCGGCGAGCAAGATCGCGGCCGACAAGCTGGGCGAGTCGTTTTTCCACACCTACGAGATGCCCGTCGTCACGGTTCGGCCCTTCAACACCTACGGACCGAGGCAGTCCCCCCGGGCCGTCATTCCCTCCCTGATCACCCAGATGCTCGCCGGGGGCCGGGTGAAACTCGGCGCGACCACCCCGACGCGGGATTTCAACTTCGTCAGGGACACCGCGAACGGCTTCATCAAGGCCGCCGAGACCGAGGCCGCCATCGGGGAGACCCTCAACCTCGCCACCGGAAAGGAAATTTCAATCGGCGATCTGGCGAAGAAGATCGCTGGGCTGATCGATAAGGAGATGGAATTCGAGACCGAAGAGCGGCGAATCCGCCCCGGCACGAGCGAGGTCATGCGCCTCTGCGGCAGCGGAGAAAAGGCGGCGGCCCTCATCGGGTGGACGCCCGAATTCACCCTCGAGGAAGGCCTCCGGCAAACCATCGGCTGGCTCCGCGATACGGGCGGCGTCGATGATCCGGGCAGGTACCGCGTCTAATGAAGGCCATCGTCCTGGCCGGCGGCCTCGGAACGCGACTGCGCCCCCTCACCTTCGCGATTCCAAAGCCCCTCGTCCCCGTCGGCGAGAAGCCGATTCTCGAAATTCTCGTCGAAAACCTCAAATCGCACGGCACCGAGGACATCTATCTCGCCGTCGGCTACCGGGCCGAGCTGATCGAAACCTACTTCCAGGGGGGCGGCCGATTCGGGATCAACATTCACTACTCCCGCGAGGAGCGCCGCCTCGGGACCGCCGGGCCCGCGCGGCTGGCTCGCGATCAGTTCGGAATCTCAGAGCCGGTCCTCGTCATGAACGCCGACATCATCACCAATCTGAATTTTCGGGACCTCTACCAGTGGCATGAGGAGAAAGGAGCGGCGATCACCGTCGGCATTCGGCCCTACAGGCAGACGATACCCTTCGGCGTCGTCGAGACCGAGGGCGACCGGATCACCGCCATCGTCGAGCGCCCGGCCCAGACCCGCCAGATCAACTGCGGAATCTACGTCGTCAACCCCGGTGTGCTCGACCTCGTACCTCCGGACGTGGAGTTCTACATGCCCGATCTCATCGAGGCGGCCATGAAAGAAGGAAACCCGGTCCACGGCTACGAAATCCGCGAAAGGTGGGTCTCCATCGACAACCTCGGCGACCTCGAGGAGGAAACCGGCCGGATGGAGCGGGACGCCCCCGGGCGGGACGAGGCGCGATGAAGGTTCTTTTTTGCACGAACGATCAGAGCTTTCAGCCCTCTAACGAGCCCTACGGCTTCTATCTCGGCATCACCTCCCTCGGACACAGCGCCGAGGTTTTCTACTACCGCCGGAAAAGTTTTTTCTACTCGAACTTCCGCAAGCCGTGGGTCCGGTGGATGAACAACCTCCTCGCGGAAAAGTGCATCGGCGAAGGGATTGACCTGCTCCTCGTCCACCGGGGTGGCTACGTCGCCGCCGAGACCCTGGAGCGAATCCGGCGCGAGAGCGGCTGCCGGACGGTTTGTTTTTTTCCGGACAACCCTTTCGGCGCTTACACCCCGCCCCTGCCCTTCGATCTGATCGCCGCCTACGACCTTTTCATCACCAAGGACACTTATTTCGGCGAGGAGTTCGAAACCTACGGGTTCGAGAATGTTGTCGCCCTTCCCCACGCCTACGACCCCTCGGAGTTCGAAGCCCGGTTCACGGATGAAGAGTTGGCCCCCTTCCGGGCGGACGTGGCCTTCATCGGCGGCTATCACGCCTTCAGGGAGCGCATCTTCTCGGGGCTGACGGACGAGGGCGTCGATTTCCGCATCTGGGGCCCGCGCTGGGCGCAGGCCACGGACCCCTGGATCCGGGAGCGGGTTCATATGAAAAGAGCGCTCGACCGGGAGGAAAAACTCAAGGCCCTTCAGGCGAGCAAGATACTGATCAACCTTCAGCACGGCGGCGGCGCGCTCTACTGGCCCGACGACAAGGTGGTCCAGTACATGGGTGCCGGCGCGCTGGTGATCGTCAACGACAGGCGCGACCTCGGGAAAATCTTCGAGCGCGGGCAGGAAATACTGACCTACCGCAATCGGGGGGAGCTTCAGACCCTCATCCGCGAGTATCTCGCGGACGAGCCGAAGCGCCTCGAGATCGCCCGGAGAGGCCGGGAGCGCGCCCGGCGCGACCACACCACCGCAGTCCGGTTCAGCCAGATACTCGATATTCTGCGGGAGCGGGGGATTCCGGCCGGGAGTGAATAGAGGCGCCGCCCCGCGTGGCGCCCGCCGCCCGATTCCGCTATCTTCTCCCTGTCCGCCCGCACCGAAAGGAACCAACGCGAAATGAATCAGCCGCGGAATCTCGCCTATGACGAGGTCAAGGATCATCTCGCCGTGCGGATACGCGCGCACACCGAGTTCGCCAATTTTCAGCTTGAGACCTGGTTCGCCGAGAACCTGAAAATTCCCCCGGGCGGCGCGCTGCTCGAAATCGGCTGCGGGGACGGAAACTGGTTCAAGACCTGGGCGGGCTGTCTCGGAGCGGAGGGGTTCATCGCCGGTGTCGACAAAAACGAAGAGTTGATAGCCCGCGGTGCGGCGCGGAAAGTCGCGTGCCGCAAGCTTCTCCTGCGAATGGATTTCAGTGATCTCACCGCGTTCCTGCCGGAGACGTTCGACTGCGCAGTCGCGCCTTACTCGATCTACTACGCTGACGACGCCCGCGAGACGGTGGAGGCGATACGCTCCCTGCTGAAGGAGGGAAGCTGGGCCTACCTCATCGGCCCGACCGAGCGCAACGCGGACGAGCTTTACCAACTGAACAAGCTCCTGTTCGGATTCGAAAGCGACGACCCGACTAAGCGGCGGGCCTGCCGAATCGAGGAGGAGTTTCTTCCGGCGGCGGAGGAACTGTTCGCCGAGGTCGCGAGCCGGCGCGTCCCCCGCATGATCA
>JAVEPB010000109.1 GCA_030922375.1 bacterium
GGTGGTCGTCACGTCGGTGAGAAAAGTCACCTCACGCCTGATGCCGATTCCGCCACGGAATTTACCCGAGCCTTCGCTGTCCGGCCGAAGCGCGTAGCAGCGATACCTGACCGGATAGTTGAGCTCCATCTCCTCGACCGGCGCGTTTTTCGTGTTTGAAACCGAATGGACGCCGTCCATGCCGTCCTTGTCGTAGCGCGCGCCAAAACCGCCCCCCGTGGTCTCGTAATAAGCATATTGGCCGCCATCCAGCCTGGGACCGCCAAAAGAAAATTGGTTCATGGCGCCATTGCTTCCGGCGGGGACACTTTCCGGCATGGCGTCCTTGAGCGCGCGGCAAACCACATCGATTCCCCGGCGAGAGATTTCCCAGCCCGCGGCACACGCAGCCGGAAAATTGGCGTTCAGCGCCGCGCCCTTGGGGATTTTCAAATGAAGAGGCCGGTAGCACCCCTCATTTTGCGGAATGTCGGGATCCGTAATACAGCGCATGGTGTACATGACGAGCGACATGGTCATGTAGAAAGTCGCGTTACAGGGTCCCAGACGCTGCTCGCTTGTCCCCTCGAAGTCGAAAGTAATCTCGTCATCTTTCTTGGTGAGCTTGCATTTCAGACGAATGGGCTCGTCGGTCGAACCGTCGTCATCCATGAAGTCCTCGCCGTCGTACACCCCATCGGGGATTTTTCGGATCTCCGCGCGCATGCGCCGCTCGCAGTATTCGACGAGCGAATCGCAATAACGATTAAAATCATCGAAACCGTAATGATCGATGAGTTCGTTCACGCGGAGGATGGCCGTGTTGTTCGCGGCGATTTGCGCGGCGAGGTCTCCCTTGCGCTCCTCCGGCGTGCGCACATTCGCGAGGATCATTTTCTGAATATCGGGAACCACCTTTCCCCTTCTCATGTACATGACGGAAGGGATGCGGATTCCCTCTTGAAATATCTCCGTCGCCGTCCCGCTCATGCTTCCCGGAGACATACCGCCCACATCGCTGTGGTGCGCCAGGTTCCCGACAAAACCCCAGAGCCTGTCTTTATAGAAGAGAGGCGATATCAGAATGATGTCCGGCAAGTGCGTCCCCCCGCGGTAGGGATCGTTCACGAGGATTCCGTCCCCGGGCTCGAGGCTGTCGATGTCGTGCTCCTCCATCGTCTTCTTGATGATGAAGGGAAATGCCCCCAGGTGGCCGATTTGATGCGCCGTCTGAGAAAGCATCTCGAGTTTCAGATTGAACAGGGAACAGGTGTGATCCTCGCGTGTCTTGATGTTGGGAGAATAAGAGGATTTCTTCAGTGCCACCCCCATCTCATCCGTGATGGCGACCAGCGAGTTTTTAATAATTTCAATCATTGCCGGGCTGACGTCCGCCCGGTTGTTTTCCGCGACCATCTCCAAATTCTCCCCTGGCTAATTCGCAATCTTGAGCAGTATGTGACCGCTCTCGTCCGTTACACCCGCCCAACCGGCCGGAACGAGCGCCGTGGCGAATGCATCGTAAATGATGGAAGGGCCTTCGACCTTATCCCCCGCGGAGAGGCCGGCCCGATCGATCAAACGGTAGGCTGATTTTTCTCCGTTTGACGAAAGAACGGAAACCTCCCGGACCTCCTCCCCGTCGCTCGCGGTGGATTTGAGAATCCCCTCCGGCTTCGAGGTAAGACCGAAAACCGATATCCGCAAATTGACAAATTCAACCGGTTCGTCCACGTCGCAAAATCCATAGGTGAATTCGTGCATCCGGTGGAAGTCGTCGAGAATTTCCGCCACCGGGAGGAGGTCTCCGTTCCGGGTGGCGTTAACGTTTATTTCAAAAGATTGTCCCACGTAGCGCAGATCCACCGAGCGCTCGATCCGCACGTCACGGGCGGGAAAGTCGGCCAGGCGCTCTTGGCCGAGCGATTCGAGCCGGCTGAAGCCGCCGCTGATATCGTCCTGCTTCACATCGGCGCTTCGCCGGATGAGCGCCCGCGAGAAGTCGTAGCGGTAGTCCGCCAGAGAAGCGCCCAGGGCCGAAAGAACACCCGCCGCATTGGGCAGGAGAACCTGCGCCACCGTTAATTCCTCGGCCACGGCGCATGCATGAAGCTGCCCGGCGCCGCCGAAGGGGACCAGGGTGAAATCCGAGGCATCGAACCCCCGCGTCAGACAGACGGCGCGGATCTCCTTGGCAAGGCTGTGATTCACTACCTGGAGCGCCGCGGCCGCGGTTTCGGCCGGCCCCATGCCGACCTCCGAGCCCACTTTTCGCAGCGCCTCCGTCCCCGCCTCCGGGCGGAACGGAATGTCTTTTCCCTCGAAAAATTCGGTCTGGAGGCTGCCCACCTCCATGTGTGCGTCGGTGGTGGTGGGCTCTTCTCCGCCGAACCCGTAGCAGGCCGGGCCGGGGTTGCTCCCCGCGCTGCGCGGGCCCACCCGGAGACCGCCGCCGCTGTCCACCCAGATGACGCTTCCTCCGCCGGCGCCCACGGTATGAACATCAATCATCGGAATACGAACCGGGAAGCCGCCAATCATCGCGTCGACCGTCCACTCCGGCTTGCCGTCGCGAATGAGGCAGATATCGCTCGAAGTTCCTCCCATATCGAAACTGATGCAGTCGCCAAGGCCGTGGCGGACGGAGAGGTAGGCCGCCGCCGTCACACCACCCGCGGGACCGGAGAGCGCCGTGCTGATGCATCGCTCGCTAAGGGCGTCCACTGTCCCGATGCCGCCGTTGGACTGGAGCAGCCGGAGCTGGGCGGCCAGCCCACGCTCACCCAAGGCTCCTTCGAGCTTGTCGGAGTAGTTCGTCAGGACCGGTGTAGTAAAGGCGTTGGCAACGGTGGTGCTTGTCCGCTCGAACTCCCGGTATTCGGGCAGAACGCGCGATGAAAGAGAAACCGACAGATCGGGTTGCCGCTTGAGAAGCTCTTCAAGCAGCCGTTCCTCGTGAGCGGGATTCAAGAAGGAAAAAAGCAACGACACCGCCACCGCCTCTGGCTTGGAGGCGAGCGTTTTTTCGACCACCTTTTCGAAGTCTTCGTCCGAGGGTTCCACCATCACGGAACCGTCCGCCAGAACGCGCTCGTGCAGCTCAAAGCGGCGGCGGCGTGGCGCGAGGGAGGGCGGCTTCTCCGCGCGCCAGTCGAAGAGACTCGGCCGAATCTGACGGCCTATCTCGAGAACATCCCTGAACCCTTCGGTCGTAATGAGCGCCGTTCGCGCACCCCGGCGCTGGAGAAGAGAATTTGTCGCAATCGTCGTTCCGTGAAGAATGATTTTGACATTTTCACTCGCCACCCCCGTCTCATCCGGCGCGCGATCCAGTGCGCGGAGCACACCTTCCGCCGGATTCGGATAGGAAGTGAGGACTTTGGTGTGGTGGACTTCGCCGCTCTCCTCGTTGAGCAGGACAAGGTCCGTAAATGTACCTCCTACATCAATCCCGATTCGATACGATGCCACTTCTTGACCCCCTAGTTTTATATGCCCCACGGCATAAGAAGATAAGAAATAGAAAGACAGAAAGCCAAAGGCGGCTCAGCCCACCCGGGACCCTTTCCGGAATACCTCGGAGGCCTCCGAGCCGGTGACGATGACGCCATCGTTTTGCAACAGATGGCCGGCGAAATCCGCCACCCTTTCGGTAAAGCGGGGTTCGCTCATCGCGCTCAGATGAAAAAGGTACTGAACGAACTGCGGCCCCCCGGCCTCCGCCCGCCGGCGAATCGCGGCATAAACCGAGAGAAGCGTCTCGAGCTCCGCCGCCTCGTTGAACAGGTAATTTTCCGTGAATGCTCCCCCGGCGCCGTCCCAGCCGAGCGGAATCATGAAAATCCCGGATTCGCCCACATCGCCGGCACCGTAGGAGGCGGCATCGCCCGCCCGGACAAAACCACCGCTCGGAGGCGCGCCCATCCAGTCGGCTTCCACATCGGGCTCCCTGTAGCCGGGTGCGGACGAAAAATCCACGGTAAGGCCCAGTTCCGCGAGCACGGCTGGCAGCTCATCGTTGCGCCCGAAATACCCCGAGCGAAAGGAGTTGGGTGAAAGACCCTCCCGGACCATTACATTTTTCAGATCCTCAAGGATCGCACGCATGTAACCCGTTTCCTTGATCCGGGAACCTTTCCGGGGGATATCCTCGTGCGGGTGGAGACTCAACTCCCCGCCCTGGCGGACGGCCTCACGCCAGCAGTCGAGAAACGGTTCTCGATAAAGCAAATGCCGCTGATCGGGATGGCTCAGGATGGACCAGTTGCACTTTCCTCCCAGGGAGCGCTCAACGAGCCCGAGAGCTGTATTGATATCTTCAAGGATTCGGGTTTTCTCCGGCGTGCCGACGGTATAGCCGACATCCGCAAAAACGCTGGAGGGCTTGAGCGGAGAGAAGCCATGCCAATTGCAATCGATGAGGTATGAAACGTAAACGGGATTCCCCATCGCCTAGGCTCCGCCTACTTCAAGAGCCGTGTCCCGCCGCCTGACCCATTGGGAAGCGATCCCCAGCCCCAACAAAACCACCCCGGCCGAGGCGACTGGCCACGCGGCCAGGGCCATTCCCCCGCCCAACCAGGCGCCCACCGCCGGACTTATCACGCCGGGGAAAGCCAGCAGGCCGGCGGAGACAAACATAATGATCCTCTCGTACACCGTTATCCGGTTAAACAAATATCCTTCTCCGGCTATGCTCATGGCGAAAACAGCGGCCAGCGCGGCCATGAACGGGAAAAACGCACCAACGAACCCCGACCCCTCCAGAAGAAGAGCGGGCTCGTAAACGAACATATACGGAATGATGAACCCGGGCATGGTGATTCGGAACGCCGTCCACCCGACCTCCCACGGGGTGCCCCCGCTGATCCCCGCCGCCGTATAGCTTGCCAGCGCTACCGGCGGAGTCACATTGGAGAGGATGCCGAAATAGAAAACGAACATGTGAGCCGGGAAGTCCGTAATCCCCATTTTCATGAGGGCCTCGATGACCACGGTGATTACGACGATATAGACCGCCGTCGCCGGCAGCCCCATGCTCGATATGACGGACGCAATCATGGTGAAGAAAAGCGCGAAAAATAGAACCCCGCCCGAGAGGTGAACAATATTCTGGGCGAAAACCGCGCTCAGGCTGGTGCTCTGCGCCACCCCCACGACGAAACCGACAATGGCGCATGCGATGCCGACGCTCAGCGAGGAGCGCGCGCCCAGTACAAGCACATCGCGTAGCTTTAGAACCACGCCCTGAAAATATTCATGCTCGCGCAGGACATACCAACCGGCCAGGGCGGCGGGAAACGCCATCCAAACCAGCCAGGACTCCACGGTCACCAGATAAAAGGCGAGCAAGAGCAGGACATTCCCCGGAAGACCCGACCTCAATCCGCCGCCTCGCCACACGCACAATTCAAAGCTGAGGAAAACCGCGGCGAGGGTGACGAGATAGATGGAATCGTAAATCATCGTGTTCACCAGCCACCCGATCACCGCCAAACCGCCGGTTTCCTCCATGCGGTACCCATCGGGGGCCAGGATTGCGACGATGATGTGCAAGGCAATCGCAGCAAGCATCATCACGACCGGGAAGCGCTTGTATTTATCTCCGCAAAAAATAATCGTCAGCGCCCACATGATCCCCGCGCCACCGGCGAAAAGGGCCGTCCGCCCGCTGACAAACAGGGTGACAATCAACATGATGATGGGCACCAAAAGATGAATCCCCTCGCGGAGCACATCCTTGAGCTTGGGAATTTCGCTATCCCCCAGCCCCGTCAGGCCCTCCTTGCGCGCCGCGAAATGCACCTGCAAAAAAATCGCGAAATAATAAAGAAATGCGGGGATCACGGCTCCCATCATGATTCGCAGATAGGATGTGGAAAGATACTCGACCATGATGAAAGCCGCGGTGCCCATGATGGGCGGCATGATCAAGCCGCCCGTGGAAGCCGCCGCTTCCACGGCGCCGGCGTAATAAGGCTTGTAGCCGATTCGCTTCATGAGCGGGATGGTGAACGTTCCCGTGGTTGCAACGTTCGCGACCGCGCTGCCGCTGATGGTGCCCATGGTTCCGCTCGCAATGACGGCGACCTTCGCCGGACCGCCGGCCGAGCGGCCGCTGATGGCGAGCGCGAGTTCGTTGAAGAACATCGCCGTACCGCAAACGGACAAAAATGCGCCCATGAGGACAAAAATAAAGATAAAAGTAGACGCGACTCCCAGCGTGATTCCGTACACCCCGTTGTCTTCGAGATACATCATCTCCAAAAGCCGGTCCCACGCCATCCCCCGGTGGGAAGCGAACTCCAGGAACGAGGGAAGCACGTTTCCAAAATAGCCATAAATCAAGAAGAACACGGAGATCACCGCAAGCCACGGCCCCGCACAGCGCCGCGTGGCCTCCACGATGATGAGAATGGAGAGAATGGCGAACGTCCAGTCGAAGAGATTCGGATCTTCGTTCGAATCCTGGCGAATTTCCCAGAAAATAAAAGTGTAGAGCCCCACCAGGATGCCAATGACAATAAGGGTCCAGTCCAACCATCCCAGCCGGCTCGATGATGGATAGATGCCCTCGGTGTTCAAGGCGGCGGCATACAGGCCACCCGCAGCGATCATGAATCCCCAGAACCACTCGCCCCAAACGAGCCAAATCAAAACCCCGGCCGCTACCGTTGCGAAAGAATATAAATACGCCTTGGGTCCGGGCCGGCCGGCCTTGCGCCCGGGGTACACAAAAAAAATGAGCGCCAGGGTAAACGCGAGATAGATCGCGTTGCGGTTGATGGACTCCATGAAACCGAAAGTGTTCACCCATATGACGAATCCCGACATAAGAATCGCCATAACGGCGTAAATATAGTACTGCCCGCCCTCAAGCCGGCGTATGAATACGCCTTCATCGGTCGTTTCACCGCGGAGGGTTTCGTTTTTATCGGCCTCATCCACCATGAACCAACCTCCGAAAAACAAACACATATCCACCTGCTTAGCGCAGGATCGTGCAATGGAAGGAAGTGTCGAAGCGGGGATGCCCCTAAGGGCACCCCCGCTTTATAGAAAAATCCAGGACAACTTCTGACTAGAGCGCACCCACTTCTTTGTAATATCTCTTGGCGCCTTCATGCAGCGGAACCCCGATGGACATTCCGCCCTTCAAGTCCTTAATGGTCATGTTCTTGAAAGTCGAATGCCCTTTTTGAAGCCGGCCGAGGTTCCCAAAGGTCGATTTAACGACCTTGTAGACGAGATCGGCGCTGAAACCCTTTTTCGTAAGCAAAAAGGCAGAGTGCATCATCGTTTTGGTGGGTTTGTCCCATCCTTTGTAAAGACCAGCACGGACGAAACCGTTCACGATCCAGGGGTGTTTCTTGTTGACTTTATCCATTACCGCTTGGGAGAAAGGAACGAGACTGAGACGGCCACCGGCAATCGTCAGGGCCTCGACGATGGTGCCGATAGGCGCCCCGCCAACCACGAAAGTACCGTCCACCTTTCCGTCCCGGACCGCCTGAACCGCTTCGCGCTGGCCCAGATAATCCACCTTGAAGTCCTTGTACCCGAAACCCAAGACGCCGAAGATGGCTTTCGTGGTGGAGATGTTCCCGCTGCGCTTTCTGCCCGGGATGAACTTTTTCCCTTTAATGTCCGTGAGCTTCTTGATGCCCGAGCGCTTTGTCACGAGCAGATGATAATGGCTCGGAAACATGACCGCCATAAGGCGATTTTCTTTCTGCGCCTTTTTGAACCGGCCAACACCAAAGTAGCACTGACTCGCGATGTTGTTCTGCATATACGCAATGTCCACCTGGTCCCGGCGGAGAAGGTCGCAGTTTTGGACCGACCCCTTGGTGGGGTTCGCCGTTACCTTGACCCCGGAAACTTTCTCGGACCATAGCTGGGCCAACAGGACACCCGTGGGATACCAGCTGCCGCCCGTCGAAGCGGTGGCGAGGGCGAGGTTCCGCGTGGCGCCAAAAGCTGTACTCTGCGTTGACAGAATACCCGTGAGAGCAAATGCCCCAATCAATAGAAATGTCATCACTCTTCGCATCAAAAAACCCTCCGTTTGTGAATACAGTTGTTCAAGTTTGAAAAAAAAGATGAACCAACTTCCCCAGACCACTATTTATTTGCCTGACTCATGTTCGCAGTAAAAACAGGAAACAGATTTCTCTCTTTCCCCCCAAAGCGCAACTATCGGATATTTTTATCCGAAAGATTTTTCACTAACCTACTTATTATGAATTAAAGATGCAACTGGGGACACCTTTGAATCTTGAAAAATTCAATCATACTGATATATTTAATGTATATAGTATTTAAATTAACGTAATGCGGGAAAGACATCCTCGGTAAATCGCCGCAGCTGCTCCCGCTGATTTTTGGCCGCGAAGCGCACCGCGAAATTTCGGCAACCCGCATCCGCGAGACCCTGGATCTGACAGATGCAGTCCTCCGCGGTCCCGTAGGTGTCCACCCCCCACCTCACGTCCCGCAACGATTCATAATTGGCGTGATAATACTTATTGACCACTTCGGTTCCTTCGGCCATGGCCTTTCCCCGGTCATTATCAATATGACACAAAAGATGATAGGCCCCTTCGATGGAGGCCGCCTCGCGGCCGGCTTCCTTCGCGGCTGCCTGGACCCGCTCCCAAAAGGGAGAAAACTCCTCCGGGGAGGCGGAGCAGGTCATCCACCCGTCGGCGTGGTCCACTATGCGGCGGGCCATCGTATCGAGAATTTTCTCCGAAAGATTCCCGACGTGCGGGTTACTCGAGATCCAGATGGGGGGTGCGGGTTTCTGGACGGTTTCGAGTTCGCAGCTAACCCCCTTGAGTTGATGAATCTCTCCATCGTAATCAAACGTTTTCGTTGACCACACATTTCGAATCACCTCGATCTGCTCGCGGATCGTCTTCCCGCGCTTTTTCAGATCCGCGCCGGCGGCCTCGAACTCTCCGGTCACACCGGGCTGGGGGCGCTCGGCGCCAACGCAAACGCCGAGGATCGTCCTGCCCCGGGAAATCCGGTCCAGCGTGGCCCAACCCAGCGCAAGCCAGATAGTGTGCCTGAGGGGGGAGACGATGGCGGCCGTGCCGAGCCGCACCCGCCGGGTGCGCGCCGCGATTGCTCCCAGGACGGTCAACGCCTCCAGACGCGATTTCTGGTACATGCTGTCACCGACCCATATGGAATCGTATCCGTGCTCTTCGATTTCGACGGCGAGATCGAGCAACTCCGCCTCGGTGTAGTGTTCGGGATAGATTACCGGAATGCGGGTATTGACGTTGATGCCGATATGAAGGGCCATGACAAAACTCCCGAATTAGACAAATGGAAAACAAGGTATTGACCGGCTGCCGACCGCTTAAATCTCTCCAAGCTCCGGCATCAATTCATCGCAAATGGCGTTCATGAGCGGCTGCTTGTCCGCGAAACGGACCGGAGACCAAACCTGCCCGACCCCCATTTCCTTGAGCCCCCGGAACCGCTTCAGGCATTCTTCCAGGGTTCCCGTGATGGAGAGCCTGTCGGCCAAGTAGCCCTTGAGACCCAGCTCCTCGACGAGCTTTGCGTTGGGATTTTCACCGCCCGGCTGGACGTGAAAGCGGGACTGATACCCCTCCGCCAAGCGCTGGATGTCTCCGGAGAGCTCTGGCGGAACGGCCTTACCGTCCATGGTGTAGCGGAAAATGATGTGCGCATAGCTGGCGAGGGAGAATTTGAGTTCCTCGATCGCCGCCTCCCGGCTCTCCCGGATGTTCAAGAGCCCCACCCACCAGATATCGAGATCGTCAAGCGTTCTGCCACCCTCCTCGGCGCCCTCCGCGAGGATCGAGGTGGCCTCGCGGATCACCTCCGGCGTCAGACCCGTGCAGACCCAGACCATATCGGCCACCTTGCCGGCGAGCCGGAGGGCCTTGGGGCCGGAAGCGGGCATGGCAATCTTGACGGGAGGGTGCGGATAGTCGAGGCGGGCGGGTTTTCCGTCCCAATCCGCCTCGCCTTCCTCTAAAAGCCGGCGGACGGCAAGGATATACGCTTCCAGGCGGGACAGCTTCGCGGGCTTATGGCCGATGTTGTATACAGCGGCGTCACCCGGGCCGATGCCGACATAAGCGCGGCCGCCGGTGAGCACGGCGAGCGTCGCGGCGGCGCCCGCCGTAACGCTCGGATGCCTGGTCACCGGGTTGGTCGCCCATGGGCCCACAAGCGCTTTTTCGGAGTTCACCCCCGCGAGCGTGCACCGCGACCATACTTCATGGTAGAGGGATTGCGAGTCTCCGGAGCCGACGGCGGCGACACCGGCCCCATCCGCCTGCCGGACGTAGCGGACAAAGTTTTCAAGCGAGTCCCCGACGATGGTGAGACCAAGCCGCATGAAAGCTCCTCCGGAACAGACATGAAAGATCACCTTTCACGGTACGCGCTGATCCGTAACACGTAACAAGACCTCGGGCAACACATCCACGCCGACATCCCTGTTCATATGTACAAGATCAAATTTCCGGTGCTATGATGCCCGCCGGTATTTCGCCTGACACTAGAGAGGACCCTGCCTTGTACGGTGATCGCGCGCGCATCGGTTTTATCATCCCCTCGAACAATACCGTTCTCGAAGCCGAGTGCGCGCACTACCTTCCGGACGGTGTCTCGGCCCACTTTTCGCGCATCTCGACGGACCGCACCTTCAGCGTCCAAGAGGCCCGGAACATTGAAAGCCGCCATCTCCGCGCCGTGGAACAACTGGAAGTCGCTTTCGTCGATCTGATCGCATATGCGTGCATGGCGAGCGCCATCGCCGTCAAACCCGGTTGGGCGGAGGAATTCGTCCAAAAGGTGGAAGAAAATACCGGCACATCGGCCGTCGCCGTCAGCACGGCCACCGCGGAGGCGCTTTACTCACTCGGCGCCAAACGTATCGCCATCGGCGTAACCTACCCCGAGTCCATGAACCCAATCCTGAACGCATACTGCGCATACCACGGCCTCGAAGCGGTCCGGATCGTCAACTTGCGGGTGACGGACAAGAAGGAGATTTGCCGCCTTCCCGTATCCAGCATCATCGATCTCGGGCGCCAGGCCGACTGCCCCGACGCGGACGCCATCGCCCTGTTGGCGACCGACATCCGGGCGCTTCCCGCGTCCGCGCCGCTCGAGGCCGAACTCGGAAAGCCCGTCGTCACAAGCAATGGGGCGCTGCTCTGGGCAGCGCTCGGAGCAGCCGGAATCACCGATTCAATCCCGGGGGCGGGCCGACTGCTCGAGAGCGTTGCGCGCACCCCGGCTCACCCCTCCAGCAGGTAACACATGACCCCGACTTTCGATCAACTCGATACAGACGTCTTAATCGTGGGAGGCGGCCTCGCGGGGCTCCGCGCGGCCATCGCCGCCGCCGAGGGTGGCGTCAGCGTCATGGTGGCGTGCAAACGCAAGGCCGGCCGCAGCGGAAACACCCTGGTCGCCGAAGGCGGAATCGCCGTCTCCTCGTCCGGCGTGGACCCCGGCGATTCAATCGAACAGCATATCGAGGACACGCTAACGAGCGGAAAAGGGTTGTGCGATCCGGACCTGACCCGCCTTTTGGCCGAAAATTCGGAAAAGGAAGTCTTCGGCCTCACCCGGTTCGGTGTCGTCCTCGGCCGGGACAAGAGCGGAGACCTTTTGCGCGGACAACCCCCCGGCCACACCAAGAGGCGCAGTGTCCGCACCGAGACCGATCACCTGCCCAAAAATGCCCGGGGGCAGTCCATCACTTTGCCCCTTCTGAAATTCGCGGAAAATCTGGGGGTCACCTTCTTGGATCGCACCCCCGTTCTCAGACTCGTTAGCCGGGACTGCGCCATCGAAGGTGCGCTGGCCATGGATGAGGAAAAAGAACGCTATCTCTTTATTCGCACCAAGGCGATTATCATCGCCGCCGGCGGCGCCGGGCAGATGTTCTCACACACGAACAACACGGCGGACATCACGGGCGACAGCTACGCGCTGGCGCTAGACGCCGGCGCGACCCTCCGCGACCTGGAATTTCCCCAGTTCTATCCCAACTGGGGGATCAGCCCCTTCCGTTCCACCATCTCGAGCGTCATGATGGGCGATGGCGCGATTTTCCGGAACAAGGATCAAGAACGCTTCATGCCTCGCTATTACCCCGAAGCCAAGGACATGGCGACCCGCGATCAGACCAGCCTCGCCATCTTTCGGGAAGTGCAGGCCGGGCGGGGCGTGGAAGGCGGCGTATACTTCGACGCCTCGGGCGTTGACCAAGAGGTGCTCGAAGTGAAATACCACCACCTCACCGAAGCCATGCGAAGGCTCGGCCTTGAGTTCGGGAAGGACCCGGTGATTGTCGCCCCTGTGGTGCATCATTACATGGGCGGCATTTCGGTCAACGGCCACCTCGAAAGCGGGGTGCGCGGCCTTTTCGCGGCCGGGGAGGCCTGCGGCGGAACGCATGGCGCAAACCGCCTGAGCGGCAACGCTCTCAGCGAATGCGTCGTGTTCGGAGCGCTCTCGGGCGCCGCCGCGGCCGAATATGTCAAGGGATGCGAGGTGCCGCACTCCGCCGGAGAGGATTCCATCGCGGCGATGCTCCCCTCACTCGTATTTCAGGAAGAGGGACCCGACATCGCGGACCTGCGCCGGGAAATGAGGGAAATCAACTGGGAGAAAAACGGCATCATCCGCACCGAGGAAAACCTGCTCGCCGGCCTCGGTGCAATCGAAAAAATCCGGGACCTTCTCCAGGGCGGAAAAATTCGGAAGCCGGACCACCTCATCCGGTACCACGAACTGCTGAACATGCTGGACACTTCCGAGGCGGCCATCCGGTCCGCGCTCATTCGAAAAGAATCCCGAGGAGCCCATTTCAGGGAAGATTACCCGGGAGAAGATAACGAAAACTGGCTCGGAAACGTCTTCGTCCGAAAAACGGGCGCCGGAATCGAAGCCTGGTTCGAACCCATCCCCGCCGCCGTCGAGACCAAGGCCTCGTCCGCACCGGCCAAATAATAACCTACCCCGGCGCGGGGCCGAACCCATAAGTAAACGATAGGAGCCGGGATACTTCGTCCGGTGTCTTGTGCCGCGCGATTGGCCCCGGGTCCTCCAGGGCCTTTGAAAGAAGTCGGGCGGTCACCGAGGCCGCCGCCGCCAACTCGGGCAAGTTAACCCTATCGGAAGTATCCGCCGGTGAAAGATGGTACCCGCAACGCGACTCCGGCTCATCCATCCCCGCCAACAGGCGCAGGGCGGGAATTCCCCGCCGGACGTAATTCGCATGATCCGAATTAATGGCGACCCGCTCGCTCACGGCGCACCGGGGCGGCTCCTCACCCAATGCCCCTTGGACCCACCCGGCCAGGTCCGCAAATCCGTTGCACAGCCACGTCAGATGTTCGCTCCCCGCGACGACATCAAGATTAATCGCAAGAGCGATTCGCCCCGCCTCATCCTCGGACAGGGAATCCGCGTAGGCGCGGGAGCCCTGGAGGCCCCATTCCTCCACCGAGTAAAAATGCACTTCAAAATCGCGGGAAAAAGATCGGGGCCAGGCGGACAACAGGCGAGCCAGCTCCAGAGCGACCGCCGTGCCCGAAGCATTGTCGATGGCGGACTCGCCGCAATTGTGTCCGTCATAGTGCGCGCACAAAATCACCCGATCACGGCCGTCCCCGCCGAAGATTCGCCCGAACAGATTCGCCGCCCGGGCGGGGCCGGTCTCGGTTTGAAGATTCAGCCGTATCCGCCCTTCCGGCCGCCCGGCCATCTCCCGGACCCTGGCGCCGTCTTCTTTCGAGATGCCCACGGCGGGGATTTCCGAACCCTCGGGACGAGTGGAGCCGGTCGCGGGAACGCCTCCCCCCCTCGGATTGACGACGACCAATGCGGCGGCCCCGGCCTCCAGGGCGGACAAAAACTTTTGCCGCCGGTGGATGGACCCGGCCGAAAAGGAATATTCCGTGTCGACGATGACCGCCCGCCCGGCGATGTCCTTTCGCCGGCGTGAAAAATCCTCGGGCGCGCCCCGGCCCAGATCGACCGTTTCCAAAACCAAGCCATCCTTCGGCGTGGCGGAGCTGTAGACGAGGGGCAGGACGCGGGCCGCCCACCCGGGCCGATCAGGAAGCTCCAGCCGGCATTCGTCGCACCGCCAGCCCACATAATCGACCTCCCAGCGCTCCACCTCCGCCAAACCCGAGGCGCGCAACCGCTCTTCGAGATAATCCGCAGCGCGGCGCTCCCCGTCCGTACCGCAAAACCGGCCTCCGAATGCGCAGATGTCGAGGAAAGTGCGCCAGAGGGCATCCTCCTCAATAACGAGATGAGGAGACGAATCGTCCTTGGCTCCACCCGTCATATCCGGTTTCCCGCTTTTCTTCTCATGGTTGAAACATCGGAGCATGCGCCGGTGTGCCTTGTTTCAGGAACCCACGGCGCTTCTCCCCTCTCAGTCGAGTTCAAGATGCGCGGCCGGTGCGGTCTGGAAAACGGTCTTCACCTCTTCCTTGGTCGCCCCGAAGCTGAGCAACATCTTCATCAGCCATCTCGTGATGGTGACGTGCGAGGGGTTCTGGATCTGCCCCAGGTCCGATCCGTAGACCAGGTTCTCCGCGCCCACCTCCTTGATCATCCGGACGCTGTAGAGCGGGCCCGTTTCATGGATCGGGAAACAAGTGGACCCGAGACCCATCAACATCAGCTTCACGCCCTCGGAGGCCGCCTGCTTCATATCCTCAATCGTGTGCTTCGAGTGAATGTGGGTGGGATGGATGATCTCCATGTGCTTGACCCCGGCCTTTTTCGCGCATTCCATGAGCGCGCGGGTATCCTCCGCGGGATAGTGTCCGCTGGCGATGGTGAGGTCGTTGTCCGCCGCGATTTTGCATATCTCCTTCAGAGGTTCCAGCACATTGTACTTACCGTCCACGATGCGAAGGCCGTAGTCCCGGTCATCGAACACCACGCGGCGGTGATGGTAGCTGTCCACCATGGGCATCCACACGTATTTCATCCCCCGGAAACCCAGGCACTTCTTGACGGCTTCGGGATTGAGCCCGCCCTGGCTGGCGTTCAGGGTGATTCCGCCGAACACTCTCGCCGGAACCAGGGTTTCGTCCTCCTGGCGCTCAAGCCAAAGATTCAGCGCCCTTTCGGTCATGGCGACCCGCGAAGCGCTCGGGGTGTACCAGGTCTTGATGACCAGCGCCCGCATGCGCGCCTGGGTGTGCTCGATGGCCATCTCGTCCTCGAGCAGGAGCCGGTCGAAGGGATCGGAGCCTCCGTGGGTATGAATGTCTATGGCACCGCACATGCAATCGTCGATATCCTCCTCGGTGAACGTCACCCCGGCGAGAAACCGGCCGTATTGGATGTGACACAACTTCGCGAACTGGCGGAGAAGATACTCCTCCACCTCGGGGGTCACGTCCGAATCGTCGAAACTCGTCAATTCCTTTAGCCTTTCGATCCGCTCGCTCGAAACTTCGACTTTCAGCAGCTCTTCAAGATTGAATCCTTCGTGTCCCTGTGCCACGGCGAATAAATCTCCCTATGATTTCGAGGAAACCAAAAATGTCCCGCCGGCGGATATGCCTCCACCAACGCACTATAATCCTCGCCCACGACTCGGAAATTAAGTTTCGAAACAATTGGTTTATAGATTGCGCCCATTTCCCTTGCAAGGAACGCTGCCCGGGACGCCCGCACTCCGCGAAATTTGAACCCATGGAAGAGTGACTGTTGCCGGGAAAATAGTGGTTCGAGGGCGCCCGAGTGCCCTGCGGCTGGCGGAAAATTTGGGGAACGGGTCCGAAGCCCGCCGTCGGAGGGGCGTCCTCCACCTTCTCCCGGTACGGCTATTTCGATTTTTTTCCGGGAGCGGCCCGGAGGCCGAGCACCTTGGCCGGGTTGCGGCGGATCATTTGGTCGATTTCGGCGGGCTTGACGCCGTGTTCGAGCAGGAGCTGAATGAACACGCGGAGCCCCTCCCAGGGCGGGGCGTTGTGAATTTGCCCCAGGTCGGTGGCCAGTATCGTCTTCCCCGGCCCGGCGGCGCGGATCATCTTCACCTGCTCCTTCACCGAGTTGGGCGGGCCGTCCTTTTTCGTGGGATAGGCGCCCCAGTGGGTGAAGCAGAAGATGGCCAGGTGTTCGATGAGGGCGCCCATGCGGGCGAACTCGGCCTGCTCCTCGATGGTGGCGTCCACGATGTATTCGGGGTGCTGGACGATGATGTTTTTCACCCCTTCGTTCTTGGCCATCTTGATGAGGGCGCGGACCTCGCCGGGGTCGAGATGGCCCGTGCTGAGGCAGATGCCCGCTCCGGCGACGAGGCGGCAGATGGTGCGGACCTCGGGGAGGATTTTCCGCCGTTTTTCGTCGGCGAAGATGGTCAGGGGCTTTTCCTTGAGGCGGACCTTGCCCACCTGCTTTTGGCCCGGGAAATGCGGAGCGCCGAGTTTGTCGAGATGGTTCTTCGCGCTCAGCGTCGGCATCCAGACCATCTTCGCCCCCAGGCGGATGGCGGTGTCCACGGCGAACGGATTGAACCCGCCCACGGCGTTGTTCAGCGTAATCCCGCCATAGACCTCGATCTCATCTCCCACAAGCTGGCGGACGAACGGGATGCGCCCCGAGGTGTCGCCGTGGTGAAACTTGAAGACCACCGCCCGCATGCCGGCGGCGGCCGCCGCCCGGGCATACTCCACATTGTCGCAGACCCGCGGAAAAAGGCTGGGCGAGGTGTGGCTATGGGTGTCAATCGCTCCCTGGAGAAGCTCTAAGTCCTGGCGCATGGGACCCCCCGATAAGGTTGAAAAGTGATAATCACGATTTAATTATACAGCCAACCTACTTGAGGTCTGCCCCAAGGGGCAACAGCCGAGCAGCATCACCCCAAGGCGATTTATTGCGTTACCGGACTCCGGTCAAATCTCAACGGCGCGGCGCGATATTTTGCGCGCCGGTTTCAACTCACTCGTCGGTTACGGTTAAATTCAAACTAATCTTCGGCGGATGGGTCATGGTGTAGTGTACCCGGCAACCCTTGGCCACCCGCTCAAGCGTCGCCACCCGATCACCTGGGATATCACCGGTCAACGAGACGGATATTTCCACCTCGCTGATTCTCTCGGGGGTTTTTTCGCGTTTTCCCTCGACCTCGACAGAGAAATTTTCAATGGGGATGTCCATATTCTCGCAAAAGATGAGGAGCGTCCCCATCGTACAAGCCCCAAGAGCGGACAAATAGAGTTCGGTGGGCCGGAACCCCATGCCTTCACGGCCATCCTCGTAAATCCGGTCAACCGTGAGATGGCTGCCTCGGGCGGATGCCTGAATTTTCTTTCCCTCCAGCCACTCCAGGTTAACCTTCAGGGTATTTCCGCTCATAAATTTCGCCTTTCTAGAGTTCCCGGCCCGAGGGGGGGGCTCTGCACCGCCTGATATGCGAAAAAACCGGAAGGGGCTTTAACGCGCCCCAATATTCACCGCCCGAAAATAACCGACATGAAATTAATTCGACTAGAAATTAGCTCGAGGGACCTATCCGTACAATCACCTCTTTACAGGTGCTTACAATCAAAATTTTCGGTGCACACAACCAGCTTGCTCGCCGGTCCGGGTGCCGGGGCCTTTGTATATCCCTTCTCCCGCCATTTTATTCCGGCGCAAATAAAGCGATCTCTTCTTTTACCCTTTCCACCACCCCTTCCCAATCCCCGATTTTCGATTGCCTGAAAAGACGCATGGTCGGATACCAAGGCGAATCCTCGCGGTCGAGCAGCCACCGCCAGTCGGGAACAAACGGAAGAAGCATCCAAACCGGCTTGCCCATCGCCCCCGCGATATGCGCCGACACCGTATCCACCGAAAGGACCAGATCAAGATGCGCAATGGCCGCGGCAGGTGCCGAAAAACCGCTTAGATGCGGACTCAAATCCTCGATAAGCGCTTGGCCGCCGAGTCCGGCGATATCGCCGCTTTTTTCGCCGAACTGAAGGCTGAAAAACCGGGCCCCTTCGGTTTCAAGGCACGGCGCCAGTTTTTCCAGGGCTATCGATCGGTTTCGGTCGTTCGCATGTCCCGGATTCCCTGCCCATACAAGACCCACCTTTAAACCCTCGTTATCGAGATGAAGGTTTCCGGGAACCTCCCAATCCGCCGGCGGACGGATATAGGGAACCTCGCCGGGGATCGTGTCCAGGCGGGTTCCGAGTATGCGGGGAAGGCTCAACAGAAAAACATGTTCGTCGAAGCGGGGGAGCGCCTCCCCCTTCCCTATCACCGAGTCGATCTCCGGGATGCACCCGAGCAACTTCGTCAATCGAGGCTGACACTCCAAAACAATCCTTGTCCCCGGGGCTGCGATCTCCCTGGCGTAGCGGACGAATTGCACCGTGTCGCCGTATCCTTGCTCCGCGTGAATCAGTATCGTTTTTCCATCGAGAGATGAACCGTCCCAGGCTTTTTGCGGGAACCGCGCCTGCTCTCCCAGAAGGGTTTCTTTTTTAAGCCTCCATTCGTGACCTTCCCACCCCCGGTTGAAATCCCCTTCAACCAAGAGAACCATCGAATGGTTGAAATGGGCGTCCACACAATCCGGATCAACCTCGACCGCACGAAGAAAAGAAGCAACGCCCTCGCTCCGGCGCCCCAACCCGGCCAGCACCATCCCAAGGCTATTGTGTGCGTTGCTCGACTCCGGCTCGCTCTCAACGGCACGGCGCAAACAGGAAACCGATTCCTCGGATTCACCTTGCTCGTACAGCGCGAGGCCCAAATTATTGAGTGCATCCGATCTGCGGGGATTGATTTCAAGACTCCGCCGGTAGCAAGCAATCGCCGAAGCCAGTTCGCCCCGCTGCTTCATCAATGTCCCGAGGTTGACATGCGCGTTTCCGTGGCCCGGATCAAGCTCTATCGCCCGCCGCAGGGAGACTTCGGCCTCCTCCCCCCTGCCCAGATCCGTCAGCACTGCACCGAGGTTCGCTAACGCATCCACATGGGCCGGCTCGATGGCCAACGCGCGGTCATAGGCGGCCAGAGCCGAATCCAGTTCGCCCTGCTCAAAAAAAATTCCGCCAAGGATATTTTCCGCATTGGCGTTCCGGGGATTGATCTCGAGGACGCGGCGGATGGATTCGGCGGCGGCGGCCGTCTCACCACGGCCCTTCAAGGCAACACTAATATTAGTGAGGGCATCGACATGATTAGGATTGATGTCCAGGGCGCGCCGATAGGCGGCCAGCGCCTCATCCAAGCTCCCGCGCTCTTGCAGCAAGACTCCGAGATTGGCATGCGCATCGAGGAGGCCCGGATCGATTTCAACGGCCCGCCGGTAGGCGGCTTCGGCCTCCTCCCCTCTCCCACAGGCCTTCAGCGCGTTTCCCCGGTTGCTGTGGGCGTCGGTGTGATTCGGCTCGATTTCCAGCGACCGCCCGAAGGCGGCCAACGCCGCCTCCATGTCCCCTTGTTCGTAAAAAACGACGCCAAGGTTATTTTCCGCATTGGCGTTCCGGGGATTAAGATCGAGCACCCGCCGAAAGGAGGCCAGTGCCGAATCCAGATTCCCCTTCGACAAGAATATAGCTCCCAGGTTACCGAGCGCGTCGATATTTCCGGGATTCAGTTCCAACGCTTTTTCATAGTTTTCGATAGCCTCATCGAACAGGCCCAGATTTTTTTGTGCATTGCCAAGGGTATTTAGCGCCACTTCCTTTCGAGGATTGATTTTCAACGCACGCCGGGAGACCGAGATCGCCTCTTCGAAATCGCCCATGCTCATCAATGCGGCCCCGAGATTGGCATGAGCATCGGGGTGATTTGAATCGAGGGAAATCGTCCGGCGAAAGTAATCGGCCGCATCACGCCATCTCCCCAGACCCTGCATGAGGACTCCCATATTATTAAGGGCGTCGATATTTTCCGGGTTGAGATCGATAGTCCGCTGATAATGTTCCGCGGCTTCATCCGTCTTTCCCTGAAATTGAAGAGCGACCCCCAGGTTATTGTGCACCTCCGAAAATATTTGGATAATTTCATGATCGCGGGTGTAGGCGGCTTTAGGGGCGGGAGGGTCCGAACTCTCCTTCATGGAGGCGGAGCCGCTATCGGTGCCGAGGGCATCCTCAAGGAGCCTGAGAATTTCCTTGTATGCCTCTTCGGCTTCAACCACCTTCCCCGATTTGAGGTGGCTCAAAGCCGTATTCAATAAGGACTGGAAATCGCGGGCCGGGGTTGGTTGGGCCGGGTTATCTGAAATCGTCCGCCGCCGATTTTTCTTGCCCATCGTCGCCTCTCGAATAGCAACTGGGACCGCCAATCCAAATTCAAAAAAAGGTTTCGGATACGCGGGAATTATCACCCATTCACGAGGGCCGGAACACCGCCCTTGAGCCGGACAGCCGCGCACGCTTCCGGCCTGCCCCATAGCAGGGGCTCTCCGGTGAACTTTTCGGCGGTGAACAGGAAAATTCAAAGCCCTTAATTTCGACCAAATGAAATGTACGCGGGAGATCACGCCCGCGCAATTCGCTCCTTGGAATCATGGAGGACCGGCCAGCCTCTTTATTTAACGCCTTGATGTCGATGGGCTTGGTGACAATTCCATCGGCGCCCATTTTGAGCTATCGCGCCTCCATCGCCAAAAAATCGAATGCATGTGATAATCGCCCGGTCGTTTCCCTCTGCCTGGGTGGCTTTTTGCTCGACTTTCTGGACCCCAATCTTTCTTCGATGATAGCCGCTTTCTTCGTCGCGGCGGCGCGAACTTTCTATACGGGCGCTCTGAGCGCCATGAGCCCGGCCGCGACCACACTAATATCGCTCTCGGTTTCCATCATTGTCGCCTGGGGTTTCTACCATGCGAGCGGCGGCGTAGAGGGTTGGCCGGTTCAGGGCCTCCTCTGGTTCGCAGCGGTGGGGATCGTGGGAACCATGGGAGCGCGCTATATCAGTTTTTTATCCATCAAGCTCGTCGGCCTGGCCCGAGGCTCCATTGTTGTACAGACCAGCCTCATCTGGTCGGCGCTTATGGCCGTTTTTATTCTCGGAGAGCGCATCACCCTAAGCGTAGGGCTCGGTGGGCTCTCCATCATGCTCGGATCGATTCTCCTGGTGTCCGAGGACACATCGATCCGGAAGGCGATCCCCGCCCGCTACTATCTGGCCCCGCTGCTGACCGCGTTTTGCCTTGCCCTGTCCCATATTTTCCTGAGGTTCGGATTCTCTTGGATTCCCTCGGCGGCGCTGGGCATGGGGATTGCCTCCTCTGCCGCTCTTTTTCTTTCACTCATCGTCATGCCCTTTATCGGCCTGGAGGCACCCCGCTCCTGGCAGCGCCGGCCGGTGCTCACCGTCCTTCTCGGTGGACTTTGCAACGCCACCGCGGCGGTGTTTTTCCAGACCGCTTTAAAAAATGGAAAAATGATTGAGGTGCTCCCGATCAATCGCCTTTCTGTTCTGATGATCATCTTTTTTTCGTGGCTATTCTTCAGAAAACAAGAAGCCGTCACTCCAAGAGTGGTTTTCGGCGGCCTATTGTCGGTCATGGGCGCATGGGTCATCGTATCGAAATAAGGGGAGCACCCCCCTATAATCCTTCCGGCTACAATCTTCCGGTGAGGTAACGGATAAAGGATATACATTCCATTTTCCAGGCGGGCTTTTATCATGGCGAAAACACTCATCAAGAACGCGACCATCATCTCGATGGACCCCGGAATCGGCGATATCGAGGGAGGGGATATCCTCCTCGATGGCGATCTCATCGCCGAGGTCGGCAAGCGGATCGAGGCTCCGGAGGCCGAGGTCCTCGACGCCGGAGAGATGATCATCATCCCGGGCCTCATCAATGCCCATCTTCATACCTGGGAGACCGCCCTCCGCGGCATCGGCGGCGACTGGGCCGGGCGCGAGTATTTCCGAATTGTCCACGCGGGCCTCGCCCCGGTTTACACGCCCGAGGACACCTACCTGGGCAACCTGATGGGGGCGCTCGGCCAGCTACACGCCGGGACCACCACCAGTTTCGACTGGTGCCACAACAATGCCACCCCCGCCCACTCGGACGCGGCGATTGACGCCCTCTTCGAGGCCGGTGCCCGCGCCGTGTTCGGCCACGGAACGGTCAAGCCCGACCCCAAGGAAGGCGAGCCCCACTATTCCCGGATTCCACATCCTCCCGGAGAGATCAAACGGCTCCGCGCTGGGAGGCTCTCGGGCGACGAAGCGCTCGTGACGATGGCGATGGCAATCCTCGGGCCGGATTATTCAACGCTCGAAGTGACGCTTCACGATTTTCGCCTCGCCCGCGAGTACGGCCTGCTCTCGAGCGCTCATATATGGGGAACGCCCGATCGGCTGGTGGAGAAGGGTTATTTTCTTCTGGAAAATGAGGGGCTGCTCGGACCGGACCACAACGTGGTCCACGGAAACTATCTCGAGGAGGACGAGCTGCGGGTGATCGTGGACTCGGGCGCCTCGGTCACGGCCACCCCCCCGGTCGAGATGCAAAAGCATCCCGCCGAGTCTCTGACCGGAAGGGTCCTCGCCCTCGGGGGAAGACCCTCCATCGGCGCCGATATCGAAATTTATGCCGGTGCGGACATGTTCCACGTCATGCGCTTCGCCCTCCAGAGTCAGCGCATTTTCGACAACCAGCGTTTTGCCGCATCGGGTCAAACGGGAGAGAAGAGCATCCTTCCCGCCCGCCGGGCCCTCGAATGGGCCACGATCAATAATGCCCATGCCCTCAACCTCGAGGACAGGATCGGCTCAATCACTCCGGGCAAGCAGGCCGATCTCGTCCTGATTCGGACAGGCGACATCAACATGTTCCCTGTCAACGACGCGGTTCAGGCCGTGGTTTTCCACGCGGGGCGAGAGAATGTGGATACGGTATTCGTGGCAGGCAGGAAGGTGAAAGAGGCCGGGACGCTCAACTATCCCGCGGCGAGTATCTCCCGGCTGAAGGGGAGGCTTGAGGACTCCGCCCGGCGGTTACTGGGAACCTTATAGCCACCGCCCGGCGATGAGAATCCATCATCTAGCCAGAAGCGGGAACCGGCGTGCGATCCCGGAGATAACGTTAACGCCGCCTCCGATCTCGGGGGGGCACTTCTCGGATTATCCCGCCTTTTTGGCCGGCAGCGAGCCCACAAGACTTTCCACCCGCAAGACCAGTTTTGGCAGGCTCAAGGGTTTCACGATGAAATCACAGGCCCCGGCCTGGAGACAATCCTTGATGAACCCCTCGGAAGTGTTCGCACCAAGAACGATGATTTTCGAGTCGGGGCTCCTCGAACCGTTTAAACGCTCCAAAATGCTCAATGCCGTCGTATCCTGAAGCGACTCGTCGAGGATAACGAGATCGAAAATATCCTGGCGAAGAAGGAATAGAATATGTTCCCCGTTGACCGACATGGTGACATGGTGGTCAAAGCGCCGGAGAGCGGTCCCCAGAAGTTGACGCAACGTCTCGTCGTGTGCAGCAATTAATATTTCCGCCAAGTTCTTTCCGCCTTGTTCAAAAAATATGAAGGAAGACTTTACGAAACTCCCAGGAACGCCTGGGAGTTGCCAATTTCCACTTTCAATCCCGAAAATATTTCCTCGATATCCCGCAGTGTAAATTCAAAGGGAATCGTCCCCTCCTCGGCCAGCGAGGAGACCATTCCCGGCTCGTCCATTCCCATGGCCATTAAGTGGGCCACCGTATCCGCGAAGCTTATAACGCGAACAAAGTCCTTGTGGGCAACGTCGAAATCGGGGTAATGGTGAAAAGAGATCGCCGCGGTCAGATCCTCGGGGAAATTCCATTTTCTCGCAAGGAAAAACCCGACCGTACAATGATCGAACCCGTACAAGTCGATTTCCTTTGAGTGGTATCCGGGCGCCATCTCCCCGGCGAGTGGCCAGAATATTTCTCTGTGATCCTCTTCAATCAGGCGGTCGATCACTAATTTACCGATGTCGTGAAGCAATCCCGCCGTAAAAGCCGCCTCACGCATCTCAGGTCTGAATTTCGCGGCGATCAAGCGCCCCGCGAAGGCAGTTGTCACTGAATGATGCCAGAATTGATCGGCTGGAATTCCATAGCCGCGTATGTCGCTGCGGAGGAGACCCGAGGAAGCGCAGATGATTGCAATGTCCCGGATTTGCTTGTCCCCCAAAAGACCCACCGCAACTTCGAGGCTGGAAACTCGCTGTGATATCCCGTAGTAGGCCGAATTGATGAGTTGAAGCACTTTCGAGGCAATGCCCTGATCGAGCGTGACGCAATGGATTAATTCCTCGCGGGAGCCGCCTTCATCATTGGTGATTTTAATAATTTTCTGAAATACATTTGAAATCGGTGGAAGCGCGTCCACCTCAACCAAAGCGCGCTCAAAATTCTCCCTCACCTGATTCATGGATTAGTCCTCGGCTGGATCCACTAACACGGGCTTTTATGCTTGAGTACCAACGACTGCACCCTTCGCAGGGTCTGAGGACAGCTGCGGCTCGCTGCTGCCTTCCGCTTCGGGAGGTGGTTCAACCGAAGCTGTAGGTTCTGGCGGCGGGGCGCTGGGTGGTAAATTGGCCGGGGCTTCAATGCGAACGACCATCTCGGCTCCATAGTCAACAATTCTTACAATAATTAAATTTACACAATTTTAGCCTGTCAGTCAACTTAACAGGCTAATTCCCCAAATAAACCTCTCTGAATCGGCACGAGCCATTCTAGCACTTTAAACCCAGAAGCCGACATCTCGATATAACCCCAATTGATAAATAATTCTCCAGGCTTTGGATCGCAAGTACGAAAAACCTTGAGAATGAGGCTTTCGGAAAGTAAGAAGGAGGAGGATCCTTCCTTCCATGAAGGCCCACCCCAAATTGCTCGGCCGCCCCCCCCTCCCCCATAAACACGGCGGGCCGCCGGCCTTTGCCACATATCCCGCCGAATGGCTAATACAACTTATTTCATGCTAATGTTCCGGGACTGTTCACAGCCGAGCGCCTCGATTTTTTCAGGAGATGCTGTATTGAAATTTTCGAATTCGTTTTTTTCTTCGGTAACCTTCCGGCGCTCCATGCGCCTCTTTGGGACCCTGGTTATAGCTGTGATGCTAGTCGCCTTCAGCGCCTCCTCCCTCCCGGCTCAGGAGAAAGACGCTGAACCCGAAGAAATAAGCGACCCTCTTGAATCCTTCAACCGGGCGATGTTCGATTTCAATCTTTTCCTGGACGATGCGATTGGCAAACCCTTGGCCGAGGCCTACAGAAATGTATTGCCCGAGCCCGCGCGGGATTCGATTCGAAATTTTATCCGGAACCTGAATTCGCCCGTCATCCTGGCCAACGATTTACTACAAGGCGAGGGAGAGCGGGCAAACGACACCCTGGCGCGATTTTTGGTCAACTCCACCCTCGGCGTCGGCGGCCTTTTCGATGTCGCCTTCGACATGGGTTACTCATACCACTCCGAGGATTTCGGGCAGACTATCGCCGTTCACGGCGTCAAAGAGGGACCCTACCTGGTGCTTCCGATCCTCGGCCCCTCCTCCCTGCGGGGAGCCACGGGCAAGGCCGTCGACACTTTCCTCAACCCGCTGACCTATATCGCCGCCGCCAACGACGCCGATATCTGGCTTTACGGAATGCGGGGAACCGACGCCGTGGATTATCGGTCGCGAAACATCGAATCGCTCGATCAACTCAAGCGTGATTCTCTTGATTTTTACTCTCTAATACGAAGTATTTACGACCAGCACCGCCGCAACGAGATATTAAACGGCAAAACCGAAAAATAACTCACGCGCCGAAAGCGCTTATGCCGTTTTCCCCGTATGGATTTCACCGCCCGGCCAATCTTGCTTCGGGGCAAAGGTTCTTTTTTTCATTTCCAACAAGAGGACAAATGGCGTGAGCATACAACTCATTGAGAGAAGGGCCCGGGTCTCGGAACTCCTGTTCGAAATCAAGGCGGTTCACTGCAACCTGAATGAGCCCTTTATCTTCACTTCCGGATGGGCAAGCCCGGTCTATGTGGATTGCCGGAAAATCATCTCCACGCCCCGCCAGCGCCGGGAGATTATCCACATCGCCGCCGAGGAGGTTGACACCAAAATCGGCCGAAATAATTTCGATATCATCGCGGGCGGAGAAACCGCCGGCATCCCCTTTGCCGCATGGCTCTCGGAATACTTCTACGAGCCAATGATCTACGTTCGAAAAGAGAAAAAAGGGTTTGGGCGCAAGAGCCAAATCGAAGGGGACCTCGAGGAGGGCCAGAAGGTTCTCCTCGTGGAAGACCTTGCCACCGACGGGAAGAGCAAGGTGAATTTCTGCAACGCAATTCGCGAGGCCGGCGGAGAGGTGGACCACGCCATCGTTGTATTTTTCTACGGTGTATATCCCACCGCCGAGAAAATCATATCGGACGCAGAAATCACCCTTCACGGGCTAACCGACTGGAAAACAAATCTTGAAGTCGGTCAGGCGAAGGGATACTTCAACGCGGTCGAATCGGCTGAAATCAAGAAATTCCTGGACGATCCGGAAAGCTGGTCCAAAGCGCACGGAGGGGTTTGAGAAATTTTTCGGGAAATCAATCCCCGCTGCCTCGATTCATTGACCCGGTGTTCATCCGGGGAAGAGAAAGAACATTTATCTCCTCCATGCGCCTGAGTTTGCGGAGGCTGACCGCACGCGTGATGCTGTTCGCCGCCTGCATTCGGGCCATGTCCATCGCCAGGATGGCTTCGGGGCCTTCCTTGGCCCTGGCCGAGAATTCCTCGACAAGATCCCAGTCCACTTCGCCGAGAAAGCGCTCCATCTCGATGAATCCGGCGCGCCACCGCTCCCAGTCGGAATCGTCGGGCCACCTTCTGAGCGCGGCGACAAGCGCCTTTGAGATCAACTCCTTCGGATAGGGAAGGCCCCTTTCCTGCCCGAAGCACGAATCCGCGCCGCCGCCCTCGAGAACCTCGAAATAGGCGCGGATAATCTCCCGGATTTCGCCATCGTTTAATGAGAGAGTCTGGTTCATTTGAATGTATTTCCGGTCCGCCGGGACCATCGGCCCAGGGGCCGCGGGCCTACCGCCGAGGCCCTCGGGTCTAAAGGAAATCCTTCATTTCGACTGTCTTTCGGGTACGGGAACTCTCGGCGGCGGCATAAACAACGGCCAAGTCCTCAAAAGCCACCCGGCCGTCCACCTCGGGGCTCCGGTCCTCGCGCACACAATCCGCGAAATCCTCGAGCGCGTCCCGAAACATATCCCCATCCGGCATATCGAGGACGGTTTTATCGCCCAGGGGTTCCCGGTCGATGTGCAGCCGAATCGGCTCCGGGGCCTTTGAGGGGTCCCGCCACTGCTGGCCGGTAATGCGAAAATGAGCCACCGCCTTCGTCCCGTGGACATTCATGTGAAACGCCCACGGGCAAGACCACCCACCTCCAGTGTAGGACAAAATACCGTTTTCATGCTCCATGATGATCATCGCCGAGTCTTCGACATCGGCGCTGGCGTGCATCCGCTTCATTCGGGCCGTGACGCTTCGGATGGGGCCGTGGAGATAACGGAAAGTATCGATGTGGTGAATGGATAGTTGAATGACAACGCCGGTCGGGTTGAGCTCGGCGCTGGAGCGCCACTTGTCGGGAGTCAGTTCGAGGCCACGCTCCGTGCAAAAGTTGCTCTCATTGATGGACACATCTCCGAGGCCGCCCGAGTCGATCAACTCCTTGAGGCGGCGGGAGACCGTCAGGCGCCGGGCGCTGTGGCCGATGGCCAGGCGCGTCCCGGCGGCGTCGACCGCATCCACGACTTTCCGGGCATGGTCGAGACTATGAGCGATGGGTTTTTCGCAATAAACGTGCTTGCCGGCCGAGGCGATCGCCTCGATATGCTCCAGGTGATTATGGTTAGGCGTGGTGAGAATGACGGCCTCGACCTCATCGTCGCTCAATAGGGCGTCGAAACTCTCCGCCTGGCGGGACCCGTAGCGGTTCATGAAATCCTGACGCTTTTCGGGTGTCCTGCTGAAACACGACACAATATTAATCTTGCCCCCGCGAAGGGAGGCGTCCGCCAATACATTGGCCCACCGCCCGAGTCCCATCGAGGCCACGCGCACCGGTTCAAACGTCATCAATTTCCCCTTTTGCCAAAAGATAAAAAAAACAAGTGTTATCGGATTCGGAAAATATCGCCAAGCCCGGAACTTTATCATTTATAAACAAAGGGCGGAACACGACGGACACCGAAACGAGTAAACGCTAGGGGATCGAACAGAATCCGATTCTTGGTCCGCTACCGAAAGATATTTTTGAGTGTCTCCCGAAAGAACTGGAGATCGATGGGCTTGGTTACGAAACCGTCCGCGCCCACGGCACCGATCCTCTCCTTATCCTCAAACGTTGCCTGCGCCGTTACGGCTACGAGAGGGATATTCCGCGTTTCGTGCGCGGCCTTGATTCGGGCGGTGGCGTCAAATCCGTCGAGCACCGGCATACGCAAGTCCATCAATATCAAATCGGGCTTGTGGCGAATCGCAGCTTCCACGCCTTCAAGGCCGTTATAGGCGGAATAGAACGCCCCGGCCGAGTCCATGAGCAATTTCAGATATTCGTGATAGTGTTCCACATCGTCCACCAGCAAAATGCGTTTCCCCGTCCAGGGCTCGGTGCCGCCGCTTCCGCCTTCCTTGCCGCCCACATCGGGCATTTCCTGTCTGACCGCCGGGCGCGGCAAAGAGAAAGTAAACACGCTTCCCACATCCTTCTTGCTCTCCACCCATACGCGGCCACCGTGAAGCTCGACAAGTTTCTGAACAAGGCTCAATCCAATCCCCAATCCCCCGGCGCTTCTTCTGTAACCGCTCTCCAACTGCCGGAAACGGTCGAATATCACCTCCTTATCTACGGGATCGATTCCCATTCCCTGGTCCTGAACTCTCACCCACACCTCTTCGGATTTCGCCTCCGTCCGAATCGTCAGCAGGCCGCCCCGGTGCGAATATTTCACGGCGTTTTCCATAAGGTTCGTAAGTATCTGCTTGATCCGCGTCGGGTCGCAAAATACCGGACCACCTCCAAAATCGAGTTCGCATCGAAGAGAAAATTCATCCGGCAGCCGAGGCTGCCACGCAGCGGCAACTTCGGATACAAGATCGTTTATGGAAATATTCTCCATCTCAAGGCGGACCTTTCCCTCGTCAATCCGATCAAGATCGAGAATCTCCTCGATTAAACGGGTCAGATAGTGGCCCGAGTCCTTTATTTTTCCGGCGATTTCCCGAATTTTTTCCTGACCGGACTGGAGCAGGATTATATCGCTGAAACCGACAACGGCATTGAGCGGCGACCTGAGCTCGTGACTCATATTGGAGAGGAATTCGCTTTTTGCCGAGTTCGCCGATTCGGCCTCGTTTTTTGCGCGAACAAGCTCCTCTTCCGCCCGCTTTCGTTCGGTGAGATCCCGATGGATTCCGGCGTTGGCGATATACGTCCCGTCCGCCAGTCTCACGGGCGAAAGCGTCATGCTAATCGGAACAATTGTCCCGTCCTTTCGAATCCTTTCGCATTCGACGGTGATCGGTTTTCCTTCCGCCAACAACTCTTCATTGAATCGATCCGTAGTCTCTCTTAACTCCTCGGGGACAATCAGATTCACATGGCGATCAATGACCTCCGCCTCCGTATAGCCGTATAGCGCTTCGGCCCCCGAGTTCCAATAGGTGATTCTTCGTTCAGGATCGACGATGATAATCGGATCAGCGGAGTCGCCAACGACGCTTTCGAGAAAATTCCGGCTACGTTGCGCTTCCTCGTGAAGACGGGCGTTCTCGATGGAGGTGGCGGCTTGGGAGGCCAGGGCGTTAAGAAGGATTGAATCCTCCTGCTCGAAAGCGTCTCTATTTTTCGATAGGCAAACGATCGCGCCGATGATCTTTCCCCCCCGGCGCAGGGGTTGTCCGAGATAGGTGTGGAGGTCCCACTCTTTCGCCCAACGGACGTTGATCCAGGCTGGATCCTCCTGAACATCGCCGATGAGCACCTCCTCGCCCGACTGAACAATCTTTCCGATGAAACCCTCGTCAATCCTGAAGGTATCTTTCCGATCCCCAGGGTCGCTCTGATCCCCGAATGAAGCCTTCAAAACGATCATCTCGGAGAGCTCATCCAAAAGGAAAATCCGTGAATGGTCTCCCTTTAGGAGATACACCGCGGCATGCGCAATATTTTCGAGCACCTCGTTGAGGTCAAGGTTTTCGGTGATCTTCTGGCTGAGTTCGTTCAGGACGGCGAGGCGGGAGGCGCGATCCTTGGCCACTTGATGGAGCATGGCGTTTCTGATGGCTGGCCCGAGATGGTGCGAAATTGAAACAAGAAACTCTTCATTTTCGGCGGAATATCCCTCAACCTCGACACTGGCCAAGGTCAGATGCGCAATGCATTTCGCGTCCTGAATAATTGGAACAACCAAAACGCTTCGAATCCCGGCTTCGGCCAGACGGCGAGTCCTTGGGGTGGATACTTCACGAATATCCGGAATCCTTATTGCCCTCTTCTTCTCGTAAACCTCTTTTCCCCAATGCGACTTTATTCCAACTGCTTCGTCTTGATAGGGCTCCACCTCGATATCGGAATCGATGTGCCAAAAAAACCGGCTTTCTTCGCCCAGGGTCGCGATAACGCAGCGCTGACACGGCACCACTCGCCGAATTTCACGCGCGATGGTTTGAAACAGTTCCTCGGGTTTGAGTTCGGAGCCGACGGCCCGGGCAATTTCTCCAGCGGCTTCGAGCCGCCTGGCCCGCTCCTGAGAGATCTTATATAGGTTGGCATTTCGTATTACAGGTGCAAGGTGATCGGCGATGGAGACAAGAAGTTCTCTTTCCTCATCGGTAAATACACCGGTCTTTTTGCTGGCCAGATGCATATGAGCGATGCACCGATCATCCTGGATAATCGGGATCAACAACACGCTCCGATATCCGTGTCTCGCGTTTCGTCCAGTTTCCCACGGACTATTCAACAGATCCGGGATATAAATCGGCTTTTTCGCTTTATAGACTTCCTTTGCCAGGAGAGCACGCCCTGCGCTTTCCCGCGGAGGCATACCAATGGGCTCATCCGTTTTCTCAAAATAATGATGTAATAATTTTCACCCTCGCTGAAGTCCGCAATCACGAAACGATCATAGGGCACTATCCGGCGTATTTCCTCGGAAACGGTCTGAAAAATCCTGTCCGGCTCCAGGGATGAACCCGCGATTTTCGCGATTCTCCCGACAATTTCCATCCGAGCCGCGCGGTCTTCGTTTTCGGCGAGTAAAAGCGATTTTTCAATTGCCATCGAAGCGAGGTCGCCGAAGGCTTCGGCGATCTGAAGATCCCCGGAACTGTATTTCCGCTCTTTAAGGTGGTGAAGAAGAAGAGCGGCGTAAGACTCTCCTCCGACGACGAGAGGAATGGCACACATGGTGCGAAGCCCGATTTTGCGGACATCTTCCGGATCGAAAATATTCGAGTCACGGCCCACATCCGAATAAATCCTGAGTTTTTGGTTTCGAAAAACATCCACCATCATCGTTTCGGCCCGACTGGCGGCAAGCTTTTCGAGATACTCCACGGGCATGTTGTTGGTATACAGAATTTCCCTTTGGTTTGAATCGTCGATCCTCTGGATGACAAGGGAACGGTCCGCCTCGAGGATTCGGCACGCTTCCTCACAAATCACCTTGAGGACCTGTTTGAGATCTTTTTCCTGAAGGATTTTTTTAACGGTGGCGCTGACGGCAGAGTAAAGGGACGCCTCCTCTGCACCGGAGGAATCGGCGGGTGGGGAGGCATCGAGCGGTGCATTGGTCACTTCGGGCGGGATCATGGACCCGGGCCTTTCATCCGCAGGCTTCAATATTCAAGGGTGCGAATCAAACAAGGACTGAGCATCACAATCGATTCGAAACCAGTCGCCTACGCAAATTTCACCCTACCCCATAGCACCCGGACCGGCAAGGAAATTCAGAAATGCCAATAACGAAACCACACTATTTCCGATAAGAAATCCGGTATATCGCTCCCGCGAAATCGTCGGATACGAGAATGGCCCCGTCAGGCATCACCTGAATATCCACCGGCCGGCCCCAGGCGACTCCGCCCCTTAGCCAACCCGTTGCGAAATCCTCGTAGCGGGCGAGTCTTCCCTTTTCAACGCGGACCACGCGTACCCGGTAACCGATGGGCACGCTCCGGTTCCAGGAGCCGTGCTCCGCGATGAAATGCCGGCCTCGGTACTTTCGCGGAAACATTTTCCCGGTGTAGAACCGCATCCCGAGAGAAGCCACGTGGGGACCCAACTCCACGGCGGGCGGGGTGAACGAACGGCAATTTTTGTTTCTTCCGAACTCGGGGTCGGGTATCGATTTCCCGTGGCAATATGGATAGCCGAAATGCATTCCCTTCCGGGGAGCGTGGTTCAGTTCATCGGGGGGCAAGTCATCGCCCAAATGATCGCGGCCATTATCTGTGAACCAAAGCTCCTTTGTCTCGGGATGCCAATCAAAGCCCACCGAGTTTCGAACGCCGCGCGCAAACACCTCCCAGGAGTCTCCCGCCTCCGAAAAACGGAGTATCGATGCGTAGGGCTCGCCCGGCTCGCAGATATTGCACGGGGCGCCAACGGGAACGTAGAGCCGGCCATCGGGACCGAAGCGGATGAATTTCCATCCATGGTGCAAGTCACGGGGAAGCTTGTCGTTCACGATAACGGGCGCCGGCGGTTTGCCGAGGCGATTCTCGATATTATCGTAGCGCAGAACGCGGTTAATCTCGGCCACATAAAGCGAACCATTTCGGAAGGGAACGCCGTTTGGAGAATTCATGCCCTCCGCGATAACGGAAACCTCATCCGCCTTGCCGTCCCGATCTTTATCGCGAATGGCATAAACCCTGCCGGCCCTGCGGGTCCCGACAAACAAAGTGCCCGCCGGCGACAGTGCCATCGACCTGGCTCCTGGAACATTTCGGGCATAAACGGAGATTTGAAATCCGGGAGGAAGTTGAATTCGGTCCAGGCGAATTCCCTGGCCCAACGCGGTGGCGGCGCAAGAGGCGAGTGCGCCAACAAAAAATAATAATAGGTAGAAGGAGAAGCGGCGCAAAAAACGTGCCCCCCAACGATGCCGTCCGGCCACTCCGGCGAGCGGCGCTTCCGGCCGTTGACCTTTAAATACTGACCTGAAAATCGGGTATCTTGACTTCGTCTCCATCATCCCCCAGGCCGGAGATCAATTCCTCCAGAGTAGTCTCCGTCAGGGTCCGTTCGATGGCCTTTTCAAGCTTCATCCAAAGCTGGTGGCTGCCGCTCACTGCCGGGTTGGGTGGATGGGAGTCATCATCGCTATCGCAGTCCACAGGCACGATCTCCTCGTCAACGGCATTGAGAACATCCTTCATCGTAATTTGAACGGGAGGAAGCGCCATGACGTAGCCCCCCCCCGGGCCACGGGTGCTCTTCACCAGCTCGGCCCGCCGCATTTTGACGAAAAGCTGTTCGAGATAGTGTTGGCTGATATTCTGCCGGCTCGCGATTTGCGGTAAAGGAATCGGATGCGTCTGGGAATGCCGCGCCAGATCGATCATGGCGATAACGGCATATCTGCCCTTGGTGGATATTTTCATCGCTTCCCCCCTCCGGCGTTTGACCCAATCCGCCGAGGCTGTCAGTTCGACCCGCTGATTACGGCTTTATTCCCGAACGCTTCGGCATTTTTCTCTGGGCGTTTTTCTTCATCCCCCCGAGAGCCCAAAGCCGATTCCGAGCACGCGGGACACGAAGGGTCCTTTTGAGCCCGAATTCCGCCGAACTTTCCGCCCCACAAATCGACCGTCAGCAGTTTTCCCGCCCAGGCCGGCCGAAGCCCCAAGAGAAGGCGGACGGCCTCGGCCGCCTGCGCCATGCCGATTACCCCGGCGACGGCGCCGAACACCCCGGCCTCCCCGCAGGAGGGGCCTTCGCCGCCCGGTGCGATGCGCCCGAAAACGCATCGATAGCAGGCCGTCTCTCCCGGAAGGACCGTCAAAATCTGGCCGAAGAACCGAAGAATCCCGCCCGCCACGAGGGGACGCCCATCCTGAACGCAGGCATCGTTGAGCATTAACTTGGCTGAAATAGTGTCG
>JAVEPB010000110.1 GCA_030922375.1 bacterium
ATCCGCGATGAGAAGGACATCCTCGAGACGCAGGGAGACACCCGGTAGCTGACGGCCTTCCCGAAGGGTGATGTCGCAGATTTGCAGTTTCTCGGGAAGCGTCATCTTCGCCCGAATTTCCTCCGAGAAACAATGCTGCGATATTCGCCACGAGTCGGTTCGCGGCTCGAGGTTTTCATTTACTGGAAACCCTGCCATTTGATTCTCCTTTTAAAAAAGAAAAATGAAAAAATTTCAAAGAAACCAAATCAGTCGACGTTCATTTCATCGATCGGAAATAGAAAGTTTCGGGACAACATCAGTGAAAATGTTCTTCTTGCCGTTCCGGGAGATACCCAAATTACATAATTGGATAAATTCGAAAGCCACCCGGAGGTGATGACTCGAAACAATTCCGGGCGAACAACTCCAACCAATTGCCTCTCAAGCGGCGGGGTCGTATCCGCATTAAACGCGCGTGGCCGGAGTTTCAAAGGTTACTTCGCGCCAGCAAGGACGAGACAACGGAAATTTTTATACGACCGGACAAAGACCCCCATCGATATTGACCGCGGTCCCCGTAATATAGGAAGAAGCATCCGAGGCGAGGAAACACGCCATGTTGGCGTATTCCTCGGCATCTCCCATCCGGCCGAGTGGAATGCTCTCCCCTCGTTTAATCAAATATTCATCGAAAGACATGTCCGGCTCCGATCTTTTGTGAAAACGCCGAGTCTGGTCGGTGACGATCTGGCCCGTACACAGGGCGTTGACCAGAACATTGTGAGGAGCGCCCTCCCCGGCCAACACTTTCGTCAAGGCCATCCCCGCCGCGCGCGTTACAACCGTCGGCGCCTTTTCGGCGGCAGGGGCCTTCCCGCCGATAGTGACGATGTTGATGATTCGTCCCCAACGGCGCTTTTTCATCGAAGGAAATGCAAGCCGGCAAAACCGAATGGCCCCGAAAAGTTTCAGACTCAAATCGGCCTCCCACATTTCGTCGGTAATATCCTCAAACTTCCCGGCCATCGAAGTGCCCGCGTTATTCACCAAGATATCTACCTTCCCAAAATCGGACGTTACCGACTCATAGGCCGCCTTGATCTGGTCGGCATCGGCGGCGTCGCACACATAAGCGCCGACCCTTCCCTTTCCCGCCGCCTCAATTTCGGATTTTGTCTCTTCGAGAACCTCCGGCCGCCTTGCGACAATAGCCACATCCGCACCGGCCTCGGCGAATTTCATGGCGATTGCCCGGCCCATACCCCGGCTGCCGCCGGTGACGAGCGCTGACCTGCCATCCATTCGAATTTCCATTTCATGTCTCCCATTAAAACCACCAGAAGAAAATCGACAAGAATTCCATGAATATTTTCAGCTAGGTTATTTCAAATCGGAGGAATATTCCAGGAGTCAAGAAAAAACGGGGGCAAGTTGGCCGGACAAAGTCATGAAATGGTGGATGAACGGGAGTTTGGCGGAAAAATATTATTTCTGAGCGGAGAACTTCCAACTAGACCGCAAGGCCGTGACGAGAGGTCCAATTATTCTGGAATTCAAGGAATTCAGGCGGCGAAAGGGGTTCTGCGAAATAGTATCCCTGTACAAGATCGCACCCGATTTCCCTCAGGAAATTCAATTGTTCTTCGGTTTCAACCCCTTCTCCGATGACCCGGAGATTCAAACCATGGGCCATCCCGGTAATCGCAGTAGAAAGCGCCGCATCCTCGGAATCCGTCGTCACATCCCGGACAAAAGTCCGGTCAATTTTCAAGGAGTTAAACGGAAACTTTTTCAGATAACTCAGAGAAGAATAGCCCGTCCCGAAATCATCAAGCGCCAAAGACGTACCCATCTCGGCAAGAGCCGTAAATACGCCGATAGTGCCCTCCCTGTCATCCATGAGAAGGCGCTCGGTAATTTCCAGTTCGAGGCATTCCGGAGGCAACCCGGTTTCCCTCAAAATCCCGGAGACGATTTCGATGAAATTCTCTCCCATAATCTGTCTCGAAGAAATATTCACGCCAACGCGAAGCGGCGCCGAGCCCACGTTTTGCCATCTCGCCGCCTCACCGCATGCGTTTCGCATTACCCATTCACCAATCGCGACGATCAGCCCGGTTTCCTCGGCGATTGAAATGAAATGATCCGGCCGAACAAAACCGAGATCGGGATTGTTCCACCTGAGCAAAGCCTCCGCACCAACCAACTCGTTGGTCTGAATGTCGATTACCGGTTGACAGTAAATTAGAAATTCGTCCATCTCCACCGCACGCCGCAAATGAGACTCTATATGCATTCGATCTACTGCCTGATGGTTCATCTCGGGATTGAAAAAACGATAAGTATTTCGTTTGCTTTCTTTTGACTGGTACAAGGCGGTATCCGCGTTTTGCATTAATGCGGCCGGATCCTTGCCGTCTTCCGGGAAAAGAGCCAAGCCCACACTCGCGGTCAGGAAAAACTCCTGACCCTCCAATACAAATGGCTTAGAGTAGACATCAAGAATTCTTTTGGCCACCACCTCCGTATCTTGAACATTCTTCACATCGGGAAGAATGACCAGGAATTCATCACCGCCAAAGCGAGCCACCACCTCATCCAATCCATCGCCTTCCCCAAGCGCCAAGGTATCGCTTTTTCTGATGCAGGACTTGAGACGCTGTGAGGCCTCCACCAACACGCGATCCCCCGCGGCATGGCCAAGCGTGTCATTCACATTTTTAAACCGGTCCAAATCCACGAACAATAAAGCGGCGCCCCGTTTGTCCCGCTCGGCGAGAGCCAAAGTCTGCGAAAGACGATCCAGCGCCATCGCCCGATTCGGTAAATCGGTAAGGGCGTCGAAATTCGCATTGCGTCTCAATTGATTTTCGGCCTCTACCCGATCTGTAAGGTCCTTATGAACACCGGCTACGGCAACGACTTTTCCGCTGCTATCCTTGATAGGAGACAACGTCATACTCATCTGAACACGCGTTCCATCTTTTTTGAGGCGAGCATCCTCGAATGAAGCAGCCAATCCGCTTTCATATACTTTGCTAGCGTGAGCGTTATTGCCCTTTCTCCGTTCATCGGGAATAATCGTCGCGATATTTTTTCCAATTATCTCCTCAGTCGAATACCCATAAAACGCTTCGGCGGCGGGATTCCAGAATCCGATTTTCTGTTCATGGTCGGTGAATATGACCGGGTCGGCCGCGTCGTTCACAACGCTTTTTAAAAACTCACGAGTGAGCTTCTCCTCATGCTGGACCCGGCCGAGCCAGAAAAGTCCCCCCATAACGATAAGGAGGCCCACAAGGCTCCCGCTGCCGACAATCAGCCAGACCCGGGACTGAACAAAAGCTTTTTGCTCGAAGAGATAACTCGGCTCGCTGTAGACTTCAATGATGAGATCGGGAGCGGCTCCCTTGTCCGCCTTCGGCCGCCACACCGGTACGAACGTATTTAGCACCCGGGCTCCGGAGTGAACATGGTCATGAGATGCGTCGCTGTGCCTGAAATCGGGCACCACCAGCCTGAATTCGGCCGACCCGCCCAGGGCTTTTTGAAATGCCGCGGATGACGATTTCTCTTCGGTTTTCCCGTTGATGGAGGACCAAACGAGAACTCCGCGGGGAGCCCATACCTTCAAGGCCCGGACCTTCTCGATATCGACAAGCATTTTCCCGAAAAGAATTTTTCTGTAAACCGCCTTGGCCGCGGGTATCGAGGGAGAATCCCAGATGCCCTCGAAGAAATTTCGCCTGACCATCATCGAAACGTGCTTGCCGAGCCGTTCGGCTTCGAACTTCATTGCCTGATTGACGATAAACCGGGTCATCAGGTAGCTGGCGACCAACGTAAAAACGACCGCGCAGGTAAGGCCGAGGAGCCACAGGAGAAGGTTCGCTTTCAGATTAAGGGGCCGCTTTGAAATGGAGGAGTATTTAAAATCGTTCATTATTTCTCTTTGAGTTGAAATCAATCTCTATCAATGATTTTTTCCAACATTAACAGTCTAAAACATATATACCGAAAAAATACTCAACTCCTCTCGCAACTTGTTTATTTTAAATCCACGCATTCGCGAACAAAGAATATTGAACGAAAATGAAATCGTTGAAATTATGTGGGGCTTGGATAAGCACGCCGGCTCATTTCCCGGTGAAACTGCACCAAGCTGTACTCGATATTGATGACATCAACCTGACTCAGAGCGCTCCTTCTCAGCCGCACCAACTCGAGGAACTTCGCCTCAAGGGTCCGATCGGTCATTTTTCGCAAATTTTTAAGGTGGGTCATTTTCCAACTTCCCTTGAAAAACAATTCACTACCCGGCCACTTCATTGAGAATAATCCTTATCGATCTGAAAAATGTCATCGATTGGAAAGAATACAGTTTGGACCTTGTAAGAAAGTGATGGTCGTCACTGCATACATCCCCTAATCTGGCTTAAAACCCAAACGATGAAAATATATTAATACCCCCCAGCGCATGATCCTCTGTACGCAAGGGAGACAAAAATCGCCCCTTTCGTTCGGCAGGCCAACCATCAGCTCCGGCTCTGGGTGAAACTGATTTGTACCTTTGCGCCCTCGCCTCGCAACGAGTTTGCCTTTATCGTGAAAGGGCCATTGAGTGGCCTTAATGGCCTCGAGATTCCCCCCAAGGAAACCTCTTGATGCCAATATAATCGGCCCGGAATCTCGTTTGTTATGACTTTGTAAGGAGGATGTTAAATTTATCCCACATTTTACGACGTGAGACTTTCTCCACAATCCGCCAATAATAGGCGTCAGCCCCGATTCATGCGGACACATCGATGAGATGGGAAAGACTTAGAGCAGACCCGCGAACCTGAGCCCTGAAACTCACCCCTGAGCAAAATCCTCGGCTGGACGCCCCGCACCGGATTGAATTGTCTCTTTTCGGAAAATCCGATATCAACCGCTCTTACCCACAGAGGGGCGACCACATTCCGCGACACCGCTAAATCATTATTGATTTTAAACATTCGGCCAAAGGGGATCCGTTCGGTTATTCAGGCCGCCCGACGGGTGTTCTTCAAGATAGTCGTAAATGTTCCCGACTCCCCCTCTTCTAAGCATAATCAAGCGATCGCCGAGCTTGGGGCTGTTTAGATCGGTCTGATAGATATCGTGGACCCGATCCTGGGCCTCTTCCCTGCTGAGCCCTTGCTCCCTCAATGCTTTGACCTTCCCGATAATCTCGATCATCTTCTCGCGCTGGAGGGGAAACTCATCCTTCCGGCAGGGGTCGCCGTGCCCGGGGACATACCAGTCCACATCCAGCGCCTCGAGCATGCCGAGCGTCTGGAACCACCGCCATACATCCGCCGAATGAAAAGCGACGTTGTAGGCGGGGGTCAGATTATCCGCGGTGAATACGACGCGGTCCTCGACCGCGTGCATAATCGTCTGTCCCCGCGTGTGACCCGGAGCGCAAATCAGGTGGAATGTCTTCCCGCCGAGGCGCAGCGTCATCCTTTCCCGGTAGGTGATATCGGGCGGACGCAGCTCATATCCTTCCAGCAGGGGTGTACACTCGGGGTCGTACTTGAGCATACGCTCCTTTGCATCTTCCTCGTTGGCGAGCGATTTATAAAAATCGGCGAAAGTGACTTCACTCGAAATTATCGTCCCGGCCTTTAGATACCAGTTGGATGCAATGTGATCTTGATGGTGTTCGGTATTAATCTGGTAGCTGAGGGGCCCCTTCGACTCAATAAACTCTCGCCACTTGATGGCATCAGTAGGCTTCATCGGGCCATCGACGGCGATGACTCCCTCGCTGGTCACAACCATCCCAAACGTCGGGTAAGTATTCATAAAAAAAACATCTTGTGTGAGTTGTTCCATGGCGCTCTCCTGTCGCGGATTAGGTTCGATTCCTGTTATGAGGATTCCGGAAAACCGGAAACTTTTTTTGTGAGAAGATATCACGGATCTAAATATATAATGGAACAACCCGGCCGAGTTGGGTACCTCCCGCGACCGATAACCCGCGGGCCTTAACATCACCCCGAAGCGGTTCGGTTCCGGGCGGCGCCGGAGTTCGCCGGGTTCATTTTTTTTTTAGTTCTATCGGTCAATTGACCTATGTTTTTAGGTACCGGAAAGGGGACAAGGCAATGATATCCATCGATTTGAACGGAAAGACCGCAATCGTGACGGGCGCGAGCCAGGGGATTGGTCGGGGATGCGCGGAATGGCTCGGCCGGGCGGGAGCCGCGGTGGCCCTTGTGGCGCGGAACACAGCGCTTCTCGATGAAGCGAGTTCGGGCATTCAATCGGATGGCGGAACGGCCCTGCCGCTTACGGCGGATCTCACCGAACCGGGAAAGGCGGAGTGGGTGGTGAGCGAAACGGTCCGGCGGTTTGGAGGACTCGATATCCTGGTGAACGTAGCGGGGGTGAGCCGGCGTTCCGACCCCATGGATACTTCAGATGAGGATATCGATTTGGCCATCGACTTGAAGCTCAGGGCGGCGGTCCGGCTGACACGCGCCGCCATCCCTCATATCCGCGCTCGGGGCGGGGGAAGCATCGTCTTTACGGGAGGAACGAGCCAACGCCAAACCTCGGAGTTTCACGGCTCGGGTTGCATTCCGAATGCCAGTCTCGGGGCCTACAAACACCAACTCGCGCAACGGCTCGCCCCGGATGGGATTCGGGTTAATCTTATTTCTCCGGGGGCCACCCATACCCCCCGGATGGATAATAGCGTGGCCCGGATCGCGAAACTCAAAGGAACAACCGCCGAAGAGATCATGGCGGATCGAATGGCCAGCATCCCCATGGGCCGCCTGGGCACCCCAGACGATTGCGGAAAAGTGGTCTTGTTTCTCGTTTCGGATCTCGCCGCGTTCGTCACCGGAGAATCGATCGGGGTGGACGGGGGGCTGTGCGACGTTGTCCGCTATTAAGGGGACGGTTTGCCGGTTTGGTTCGCCTTGAAAAAAAGAGATATCTTATGCTCCGCAAAATTGCGCGTCATGCGTATTGTATGAGTCGGGTAGCCGGCTTGGCGAGGACATCGATCTTCCTCCCTCCTACCGGAAATGGTTCCAGGACTCGTTTAGCGAGTGGTACAACTTTCGAAGGGCTGGCCGTTCATTATTCACATCGAGTTCGCCTCCCTGACCGGAAAGAGCCACCGCGAATACATGGAAGACCTCGAGGGCTTCCTGAGAAAACACCCGAAATTCCCGTTCGTGATGATCCACATGGCCCAGCTTGAAGCCGGTCCGGTGAGGCGGTTGCTCGACGCCCATCCGAACCTTCACTTCATGACCTCGCACGCCAGCCCTTTTTACCAGGGAGGGGGCAAACCCTTTATCAACATGTTCGAGAGGGGCCGCCTGAAACCCGAGTGGCGGAAACTGATCTCCGAGCATCCCGATCGGTTCGTTTTCGCGCTCGACAACGTCTTTGCGAGGTTCTGGACGCCCTCTCTCTATCTCGGGAAAATGGACATGTGGTGGCCGAGCACTGGCCGACCTCCCGGACGCCGCCGCCCATGCCCTGGCGCACAGCAACGCCGAGCGGCTCTGGAAACTTCCGCCCAAGCCAAAAGACGTGGCGGTTACCCCGCCTTGGCTCTCCGCGAAGGAACCGGCCCGGTGAGCGGAGGCACGATCTTTTAAGTCCTACTCACGCCCCATCGTGAGATGAGATCGACAAGACAGCGGGGTTGCCGGTTCGGTTGCTCCAGGCGTGATTGGCACCCCGCAGAATCGCGACATCCCCTCTCGCCAAATTCACTTCTTCGGTATCGAGAACCAGCGTAATTTCGCCCTCGAGAACAAAACAAAAATCGGCGGTTCGTGTCTTTTGCATGTACGGATGAGGAGCCGAGGGCGAGTACGTGGAAGCGCCCGGCGACCCCATGGCACTGAAGAAAGCCTGAACCTCGGCGGAGCCGACTTTGCCTTTCCAGACATCATCCGGCGGAAAAGTAACGACCCGGCACACCGTGCCTTCCGCCGGGGGCTCAATCGTGTGCGGCGATTGGAGCGATTCAAAAACCATCCCCGCGGGATAGCTATCGGTGACCCAGAGCCGCGCCGAGGCGAAGCCCGGCCTCGCGGGATCGAAGCGCACGTCGGGGGCCGGACCGTCACTGACCAACGAGCCTTTCCCGTCTTCCGTGTCTATGGTCACTATCCTCCGGGCAGGCTTCACGCCATCGGGCAGCTTCAGATTGGGATCAGGATGAATGACCTTGTCGTTTCCCTGGGCCAGGCCCGACGGCCCGTCCACGAAGCAAGTCCCGATCATGTCGAAGGCCATCAGGCATTCCTCCCGGGGACTGGCCCACTGATGCCAAGCGCCTATCTGGCAAACGATATCGCCCGCCTTCATCAAGAGCGTGCCATCATCCAGAACCAGTTCCCGCTCGCCCGACAGCACGATGCCGTAATCCACCGTCTCGGTCTTGTGCATACCACGGCCTCGATCCCATCTCCTCCTCGAGGGCGCAGCCGTCGGCTCATGCATCGGTTCAATTGCCGGGTTCTTGGCGGGGTCCAGGTTGTCCGGATATTTCGCTGCATGAATGATGCGCAAGTGTCCCCCGAGGGCCGGACCCGGGAAATCATACGGCAGGGTCCCATCATCGCGCTCTCCGGAGAGGAGCGGAACCTTGTCGTACCAGACCCAAAGATCGGTGTGGCCTCTCCCCTCTATCGGGCCCGGGTAGGAGTTGGGGGCCGGGCCATCCCACACAACTCTCGACCTGCCGCGCTCGTCGTTGCCCGTGACTACTCTCCGAATCGGTATCAGTCCTGTCGCCATAATCTCTCTCTCCCCTCTAACATGTAGTTCCCAATATATTTAGTTCAGACTCTTTTCCGGATCAGACGCAAATTGCAATCGTGATTACGCCATCGCCACAGCCGGTTCGAGACGCCAGTCTCCGATTGTTGGAGCCTGACTTCCACGCACAACCTCATTGGACCCGCCCAAATCTTATCCGATAGCCAGCGGAGCCATGGCCATGACTTCGGTCGCGACATCCACCACAACGGGCCGATCCGCGGAGAAAGCCTGATCGAGGGCACTATCGATTTCAGAGGGCTTCTCCACCCGGATACCGAGGGCGCCCATCGACTCGGCCACCTTCGCGAGGTCGGTTTCATTGTAGTGCCAAATAAACTCATGCTTACTTTGCAGCTCGCCTCCAGCGATCTTGGCCAGTCCCTGGAGTCCATGGCTCAAAGCGCTGTTGTTGTTGATAAGAATGACAGCGTTGATCTTCCGGCGCACAGCCGTCTCGACCTCGGCGAGGTGATACCAAAAACCTCCGTCACCAGTGAAAAGAACGACGGGCCGGTCGGGGAGAGCGCACTTCGCGCCCAGCACGGCGGGCAAGCCCCATCCCAACGAACCGGCGCACCGGATGAAACCCTGGTCCGGCTCGGTAAGATCGACCATCCCTCCCGTCCACATTCCCGCGTGACCGGTATCCGAGACGAGGAGCGCGTCCGACGGAAGATGATCCGTGAGCTCCTTGCAGATGCGCTCGGGACGAATGGGGACAGCATCCGAGTTCATGAGGGATTCGAACTCCTTGTACCATTCCCTCACGCTAGTTTTTGCCCGCTCGGTCCACTCCCCGCGGGAAGGGGCGGTAGCGGCGTCGGCCGCCTCGATGAGCTTCCGCAGGCTGACCTTCGCGTCCCCCATGATGGCGACCTTGAGCGGGTAGTTGCGCCCGAGCTCCTCGGGGTTGATATCGAGTTGGATGACAGGCGTCCCTATCCGGGGGAGCTTCCAGTGATTCGTCACCTGGCCGCCGGTCTTGCTCCCGACGAAGAAAACGAGGTCGGAATCAAGCACCGCCCGGTTCGCGGTTTCGCGGGAATATACGCCTACGACACCCACCGAGAGCGGATGGTCCGCCGGAACGGTGTCCTTGGCGTTGAGGGCGGTAGCGATGGGGATGGAGAGTTTTTCGGCGAGTTCCACCAGCTCTGCCCCCGCCCCCGAAGCGCGAACGCCGCCCCCCGCGACGATGATGGGCTTCTTCGCCGCCCCCAGGAGCCTTGCCGCCTCCTGAATACTCCCCGGCTCGGGCTCGGGCCGGTATGCGGGCACCCGGGTGGTGGCCTCGTCCACGATAACCTCGAGGTCTCCTTCCGCGAAATCGGTCAGTTGCCCTCCCTGTCCCATGAGCTCCAGATGGACAGGCCCCGGAGTTCCCGAGGTGGCGACCCGGAAGGCCTCCCGAAGAAGGTCGGGGTATCGCTCGACATGTTCCACCCGGACGTTGAATTTGGTGACCGGGTCGAAAGCGGAGAGGTCCTCGACTTCCTGATAGACATTTCGATAGTGGGTTTTGGGGTCGGTTCCACCCGTGATGGCTATCACGGGAGAGCACCCGAGATAGGGGTCCCGAAGACCCGCGGCGAGGTTGGACGTCCCCACCGTCTGGGCCATGCATATCCCGGGGCGGCCGCAGGCGCGTGCGTAGCCGTCCGCCATATAAACCGCCGACTTTTCTCCGTGTGTCAGGATACGCTGGATATTCGTCCGCTCATCCATCTCAAAAAGGGCGAGTTTAGCAATTCCCGGCATAAAGAAGACATGACTTACACCGTAGGCCTGGAGGGTATCTGCGAAGAAACGCGCGCCTGTCATCTTGGGCATTTTTTTTTCCTCCTCAAAACGGAAAACCAGGGTAGTAAAATATGAGGCCGAGACTTATCGAATCGTCTTGTGCACTCAATCGCATAACTCATCTAGCCTCCTGACCCGCATATGATAAAATAACGACTCTCCGTCGACAGGGTTCATTGGAAATTCACCATACGCGGGAGGACGAAAATGCCTTACTACAAAATATTCGACATGGAAAAAGTACGTGAAGATGCGAGCCCCGAGGCGGAAATCCAGCGGGTAAAGGGCGAGCTGATGAAAGCGGGGCTCGTCACCTATCAAAAAGGGGAATTCGCGAGACCCCACGCCCACCCCAACGAGGAGCAGTTCGTTCTCATCATGGAAGGAAGGCGGTATTCCATACTCGGGGACGAGGAACGCGTTGTGGGCCCCGGAGACCTTTTGCATATTCCCCGAAACACCCGGCACGGGGCCATTACGCTGACCGACAAAGTGGTTTCGTTCGTTGTGAAAAGTCCGGCGGGAACCGGGGTTCTGGGCCAGGACTACCATGAAGCGGAAGACGTAGAAGAGGTCATTAAACGCCTCAAGTCAAAACTGGAAGAACTCGGCTAGGTGAATTTCGACGGTCTTGCCGTTTTAAAATTTGAATCGAGGACACTAATCCGCTAGCCGCTTCATACGGGGGTCGAGTGCGTCGCGAATCCAGTCCCCCAAAAGGTTCACGCCGAGAACGGTGAACATCAGCGCCAATCCGGGGAAAAGAGCGAGCCACCACGCCGTATCGAGGAAAGAGCGCCCATCGGCGAGCATCCCGCCCCAGGAGGGCGTGGGAGGCGGAACCCCAACGCCCAGGAACGAAAGAGAGGCCTCGATAATGATCATCCGTCCCAGATAGAGCGTGGCGATCACGATGGCGGTGGACAGGACATTCGGCAAAAGATGGCGGATCAGAATCCGGGGCGTGCGGCAGCCGGAAGCCTTCGCTCCGACGACGTATTCGAACTCCTTCGCGGAGAGAATCGCTCCCCGAATCGGCCGCGCATAGACGATCCAGGTCCGCACGGCCATGGCGAGGATGACGTTCTGAAGGCTTGGCCCCAGAATGGCGATGATGCTCATCGCCAGCAAGATGAAGGGTACGGACAGGGCGATATCGACAATCCGGCTGATAATGGTATCAACCAATCCGCCGTAATAGCCCGAAACGAGCCCGAGAGTCATTCCGATCATGCCGCTCAGAAGAACCGCGACAAAACCGACGATGAGCGAAACCCGGGCTCCCCAGATAATCCGGCTCAACATATCGCGGCCAAGCTCGTCCGATCCGACCAAATAAGTGAAGCCGGCGGGGGTCGTAAAGCCCGGCGGCTTCAGGGCCATATCGAGATTTTGCGTGTACGGGTCCATGGGAGAGAACCATCCCGGCACCAATGCCCAGACAATGACGAATGCGATGCAAAGAAAGCCGAATAGCGCGGGCGGGCGGCGCATCAGATCGCGAACGGCCAGCTGAAGATCCGAGGGCGCCGGGGTATCTTCTTCCCGGGTTTCCGGCGGAGGGCTGATCGTTTCGATTCGCTCGGTCGCCATTCTCCGGTCTCTTCCTAGTTGTAGGTGATACGCGGATCGAGCCACGCGTACAGAATGTCTACGGCGAGATTCACCAAAACGAAACTGGTGGCGAGCAGTGCAACCGCTGCCTGGACCACGGGATAGTCCTGGTTGCGGATGGAATCCACCACGAGGAATCCCACTCCCGGCCAGGAGAAAACCACCTCGACGACGACCGTTCCGCCGAGCAGGATACCCAGTTCGAGCCCGATGAGGGTGACTACCGGAATTGACGCGTTTTTAAGCGCATGACGGAATACGACGACCTGCTCGAGGAGCCCCTTGGAGCGGGCGGTCTGGATATAGTCGCTCCCCAGGACTTCGAGCATGCCCGAACGCACCAGCCGGGTGAGGCGCGCTGTCGCGTAAAGACCCGCGGTCAGGGAGGGCAGGATGAGGTACTCCAGCCCCTCCGCGCCCGATGTCGGAAGCCATTCGAGTTTTACCGCGAACAACATAATGAGTAGCAACCCCAGCCAGAAGCCGGGCATCGATTGGCCGAACATCGCACCCACCGTGGTGACGTGATCGGCCACTGAGTTTCGATAGACCGCGGAGATCACCCCGGCGGGAATGGATATCAATACCGCTATGCTCACCGCGGTGAAGGCGAGGAGAGCGGTCGCCGGGAAGTGATCGAGGACGAGGCCGAGAGCGGGGAGTTCCTGATGGAAGGAGAATCCAAAATCGCCCCGGAGGACGCCCTTGTTTTCCTTGTAGCCGACTAAAAAGTTGATGTATTGGACATGGAGCGGCAGGTCGAAGCCCATTTCCTTTCGAAACTGCTCAATATCTTCCTGGTCGGCGCCCTCGGGCATCAGAACCGAAGCCGGATCGCCCGTCATTTGCAACATGAAAAAGACGATCAACAACACGCCTTTGATGACAATCACACTCTGCAATAGTCGGCGAATGATGTATGAACGCATGGGCTGTCCGCGGTGCTACATTCCTAGAGTAAAAAGGCGTTTTCGACCCGACGATGACCCCTTTTACAACAGCTCGATGATATCCATCATCATTCCCTTGAGGCGGCCGTCGCAAAGGTGTCCGGCATATACTTCTCCTGGCTTTCTGGGACCGCCGCTTACCGTCAGATGAAGATGTATGTATGGGTCCGGATCATCGGTCCACAAGTGTTTTTCCGGCAATGTAGGAGGCGCGGAATCGGGCCAGGTGATGATTCCCTGCCCCTGAACGTCCACCCACTGGTCGATATGAAGCCGAGTCTCGTCGGGAGGAGGCATTGGAGGAGAGGGAAGCAAGACACCCGGAATAATGTCCAGCTCGTAAAACGCCCCAAGAAAGAAAACCGAGCCGGCACGGATATTTTTTTCTTTTACAAAACGAACGATACCGCCGTAGAAATCTTCTTCCGCTTCAAATTTAAGGCTGAAAATTCGGCCGACTTTTCGCTCGACTACGTCCATTCAAATCCCCTGTCCTGTTCCGAATAAGTAAATATTCATGAATTTTCATCCATACCACGGGGAACACATGTCCCCCGTGGTATGGAGAGAATTTCGCTGATCGTTGTTTCGTCAACTTACTTCTTGACCATCTCCCAAACGTTGAGAGAGCCATCGCCTCGCGGCCTGAACTGTAAACCTTTCTTTATTCCAAACGTCTGGCGGAACTTGTACATGACCTTGATCGCGGCCTCGTCCTTCATCTTCTGAGTAACCGCCTCGAAGGCTTTCTGCTGCTTCGCGGCATCCTGAATGGCGCCCGCTTTTTCGTTCATGTCGTCCAAATCCTTGTAGCAAATTACGCTCCAAGGGCCGTAGCAGGAAGCGGTGCCCCTGACCACTGTGGTCGTGTTGTGAAACGTGTTGCCCCAACTCCGCATGACCAGACCCGCCCGCTTCTGTTTCTTTTTCCCATAGGAGATGACCGTTTTCCGGTAGAGGGGGAAGTTCACGGCTTTCACTTTCACGTCGATTCCGAGCTTGCCCACCATCTGGGCGACCGCCTCGGACACCTTCGCGTCGGAGGGGAACCTCCCCCTGGTATTCACGATCTCGGCCTTGAAACCGTTCGGGTAGGCGGATTTTTTCAAATACGCCTTCGCCTTCGCCAGGTCATAGCCGTACCACCTGATATTTGGGTCATGACCAGAGAAGGTCCACGGGTGATAGATCGAGTGGAAAGGATCCACGTTTCCGCCCAGGATCGTCGTGCGAATCTTATCGGCGTCGATGGCATGATTGAGAGCCTTGCGAACGTTGACATCCGCCATCGGACCGCCGAAACGGTTGGCAAACGCTAAAAAGAAAATCCGAACGGCGGGAACGACTTTGGCAGTCGTATTCGGGTGATTTTTAATCTGGGGAATGAGGTGAGCCGACACCCCCTGGATAAAATCGACCTCTCCCGTGAGCAGGGCCTTCACCCGTGTTGTCTGCTCGATGATTCGCCGCAGAACGATCGTTTGGGGACGGTTGGGATATTCTTTGTTTCCCCACCATTTAGGGTTCGCCTCAAAGACCATCTTGGTGCCCTTGCTCCAGGACTTAAGAATATAGGCCCCGCTGCCCATCGTGTTCCGGGCAAGATACCTTCTTCCCTTCGCCTCGGCCTTGGGGTTCGTGACCAGAAAGGCACGATTAAGGAGACCAAAGAGGCCATTATCAGGACTCTTTAGGTGCAAGATGACCGCTTTTTTCCCTACGGGCTCAAACCTATCCCATCCCTTGTAGTAAGCCCTCTGGCGGCTCTTGAATTCCTTCTTGCGAATCCGGTTCAGCGAAAACGCCACTGCCGCCCCGGTCACGGGGCTGCCGTCCGAGAATACGGCGTCTTTTCTGAGATAGAACTTGAGTTTCGTCGGGCTGAGTTTTTCCCACCTTTCGGCGAGCCAGGGTCTTGGCTTCCTCGTTTCCATGTCGTACTTGATCAGCGTGTCATACGACCAACTCCAGTTAATGAACCCGATCGCGTTGGTCGTGATATTGGGGTCCATCGTGGGGGGTTCTTGCGGAAAAGCGACAGTAACCGTTCCCTTGGCGCCGAGGGCAATCGGAACAGAAGAAACACCGAATAAGAGGACCATCAAGAATACAAGACACATCCTTTTAGACATTGCTCATTCCTCCCCAGTAAGAGATCCAGCCCGATTGGCTATGCATTTATCGCTTCCGTCTTGTCTTCAACTCGGCAAAATAAAACGTCTATCAAAGCATTTTCCCTGATCGAAAATCATGGCCATGACGGAACCCCAAAACAAAGCGGATCGGCAAAAACACCAAACTTCCGTTCATGTACGATCAGGCTCCCCGCCACACCAAATTCATTCACGACGAATCAGCAAACAGGTCTCTCTCAAGTGGTATTATATGTCTATAATTATATACTTTTCCGGAACACCCCGCAACGACATCGAATCTGCGTCCTTCCCTTGAGCGGGCACAACAAGGTTTCAGGATGTGGGCCGGTAAAGTTGAAAAATATGGCGGAAAACGATCTTTGAGTTGATGATTTTTTTTGGACAAGGAGGGGCAAGGTGGCTGAGAAAGTAGGTATCGTGGGCATCGGCCTGATGGGGTCCGCCTTATCGGGGAATCTGATTCAGGCGGGCTATGAAGTTCAGGGATTTGATATCGACGGCCGCAGGGTGGACGAGTTCACGGAGCGGGGAGGAGTTGCGGTGGACTCTCCCGCGGCGGCGGCCCGAGGAGTCAAATGGATGGTGACGTCCCTTCCCAACGGTGAAATCGTGAGAGAAGTCGCCCTGGGATCGGACGGGATCGCGGAAGGGGCAGAAAAGGGGCTGATACTCTGCGATGCATCGACCACCCGCCCTGAGGGTTCGGAGAAACTCGGGGCCGAGCTCGCGGAGCGAGGCATACGATTTCTCGACACCTGCGTCAGCGGAACGAGCGCCATGGCCTGGGAAAAAGATCTCATCGTTATCGCCGGGGGCGAGAAGGACGCTTTCGATGCATGCCGTCCCTATCTCGATTCCTTCAGCCGGGCGGCCTATCACATGGGACCCGTTGGGGCCGGCTCTTTGACGAAACTCATCATCAATCTCGTTCTCGCCGGAAACCGGCTTGCGCTGGGAGAAGGCTTGCTTCTCGGGACAAAAGCGGGAATGGAATTGAGCAATTTGCTCACCGTACTTCAGGACGGCGCCTGCAGCTCGAAAACCATGATCGACAAGGGGCCGAAAATGATCCGGGGCGACTATACGCCCGAGGGAAGATTATCCACGGAAACCCCTCGTCTCATACTCGAGCAAGGAGGCCGCTACGGCGCACCGATGCTGATGACGAGTCTGTGGCTGCAGCTTGTGCAGTCGGGTTGCGAGATGGGTCTCGCCGAGCAAGACCCTGTCGCTTTTCATGAAGTTCAAAGGGTCCTTGGAGGATTGCCCGGACGACTCGAGTAGGAGTCGGCGCCATCCGGAGGGATTTTTCGGACCAAACATTTTTCTGGAACGGGCGCGATTGAAAAAAAACGGGTGAGTTTCAGGATTACGACTGCGCCCGGCGGATTCACCGGACGCTTAACCTGAAAACACACGATGAAACCGCCGGGAAGGGATCGCCTACCCTGATGAAATAGGGCAATTCTGCCTGGCTGTCACATTGGCGAGGTCTGTTTCAAACACCCAAGCGCGAGCCCCTAGGCCATTAATTCCGCGTGAAGCGCCTCGGGCTCGATGGGGAGTTCGACCGGCCTTTTTCGCTTGGCCGAAAGATCGCACGCCATCGTGAGCATGAGGTTCCGCTGGCCCTCGGCGCCTGTCGCGTGCGGCGTTTTAACGCCGGTATATACGTGCGCCAGCCATGCATTTGACTCCTCCCTCATCGGGCCCCAGAACTGCCCGTCCGACACATCGCCCGCCGGATAGCTCCCGAGGAGATGAACGTTCCGTTCATCTCCCCTGTGCGAGGGCAGCGGCTTTTCGGTGGCCATGATCATGTCAGCGTGAGTGTCGTCGATGGTGAGCGCACCCTCGGTTCCGATGATCCCCACCGTCAGCGAGTAGGTCGACGCGGGCCAGTTAACCGGCATCCCCCAGCTGCAATCCATGCTCCAAATACTCCCGTCGTCAAAGGTGAAGATGTTGAAGGTGGCGTCCTGGGTGCCGACACCCGCCATTGTATTCGTCACCGCGCGGGAGGTGACCTCAACGGGCTGCTTGGAGCCCCCGAGAATGAACAGCGTGGCGTCCAGGGCATGGGTGCCCGATATCACCATCGGACTCAACAGGGAGCGGTCCTCGTTTCCGGCCAGGCGCGTGATCCCGACCATGCGGTTCACGAACGCCCGCGTTGCGGCCGAGGTAATATCCCCGAGGCGTCCCTGGGTGACATGCTCCCTGGCGGTGAGCCACCTCCTCCTAAAGCGCTGGGTGTAGCCGACAAGGAGTTCGGCCCCGGCCGCCTCGGCCGCCGCCACCACTCGGGCCGACTCGACTACGTTTGTCGCCAGCGGCTTTTCGACCAAAATCTTGTGCCCGCCTTCGATGGAAGCAAAAAGTGTCTGGGCGTGCCATTCCTCATCGGTGGCCAACACCGAGGCGTTCACCTCGGAGCGCTTCAAAAGCTCCTTGTAGTCGGTCGTGAAAAAATCGGCGTCAAGATATTCGGCGAGTTTTTTTCCTTTTTTCTCGTCGATGTCGCAAAGGCCAAGCCACTCTGTCCCCGGATACTCCCTGGCGCAACGGCCACGGATGGCCCCCACCCTTCCGCAGCCCACAATCGCAAGGCCGATCGGATTTTTCTCAAGCTTGCTCATTTATCGCCCCCAAAAAAATAATTAAACAGACCGTGAAAAAAATCTATTCTTCCAGCTCCTCGGGAGAAATCGGAAGAGAGACAGCTTTGCCGATTTTAGCGGAATGGTCCATCGCCATCGTCATCATCAGGTTCCGGTGGCCTTCGGCAGCGGTGGCGTGAGGTGTTTCGGCCCCGGTATGGAGCCTGGAGAACCAGACGCCCGTCTCCTCCCGCATCGCTCCTCAAAGCTGGCCCATCACCATATCGCCCGGCGGATAGCTGGCCAGGAAACTGGTATTCTTTTTTCAGGCAGGCCCATGTCCGGGAGAACAGCGGTGCGATGGGTCGGATGCGAGACCTCGGTCGCCATCACCAAGACAGAACCGGCTATCGCTTTGCCCTTTTCATACCTTTCGCTGCTCATGAGTGCATCTTCTCTCCGTGGGTGGCTGACCGGCTGAATAT